>JAETOQ010000055.1 GCA_021771635.1 Oscillospiraceae bacterium
GTCATGCGGGTGAGAGAGAAACGCAGTTTTCTCATAAATCAAAAGCTCCTTTCCATTTTTGAGCATAAAAAACGGCCCTCCAGCTTGCGCTGAAAGAGCCGTTTCCGGTTCCTATTCGGTTACGCATAGAAGTTGACGCTGTTTGGGATTCCAACGAACATAAAGCAGTAGGTAATGCCGTCATACTGGGTCACGCCCACGCCAATGCAGTCACAGGCCGGGTCGATCATGGTCTCGAAGTGTCCAGGGGAGCTGATCCAGTTATCGACAGCCCTCTGGGCGGCGTTGGCTGTGCCAGTGAACACGGTGAGGTTGTCGCCGAAGCCGTAGGGGTAGCCGGCGTCTTTTGCAGCCTGGCACTCCTCCTGGGAGTGATGCCAGGTGTA
Source organism: Oscillospiraceae bacterium (assembly GCA_021771635.1). Classification (GTDB taxonomy): domain Bacteria; phylum Bacillota; class Clostridia; order Oscillospirales; family Oscillospiraceae; genus Oscillibacter. The sequence goes on from JAETOQ010000055.1 coordinate 387, forward strand.
GCGCCGGTCGGAGCAGGTCTGGGCGGCGTTCATCAGGGCCTCGTTGACAGAAAGCTCCGACACGCCGTTGGCGGTACGGGCCTGATTGATCAGGCGGATCATCTCCAGCCGGATCTCCAGATTGTCCGTCAGGCCGGCGCTGTCCTTCCCAGCGGATGGGGCGGGGTCAGCGGCGGCAACGGTGAGCGTCAGGGTCCCATATTCCCCGGCCCGGTTTGCGGCGGTGATCTCCGCCGTACCCTCCGACTTGGCGACAGCCACCCAGAAAGTCAGCACCTGCTCCACCGCCACCGTATCCGGGTCGCTGGAGGTGACAGTGTACGCCGCCCCGCTGGGGCCGATGATCAGACCGCTGCGCTCGCCAATCTCCAGAGAATTGCCTTTGTAGCTGTTGACGCGGATAGAGTTCGGGGGGGCTGCCGCCCAGGCAGAGACAGCCAGCCCCCAAAAGAGCGCAGCTGCCAGTGCCGCTGACATCCATTTTTGTCTCATAAGAAAACCTCCATTTCTGTTGTGATACTATTTTATACGGTCAGAGACGGAGTTTTTCAACAAGCCCGCTTACTTTTTTTCGACCGCCTGCACCACGACCCGGCTCTCCGGGTGGTCGGCCAGACAGGTGGTGAGCGTAATGCGGTTGTCGGCAGTGGACTGGAGATAGCTCCAGTCGGTGTTGGAGATGATCTTTACCTCCGTGACCGAATAGGTTCGGGTGCCGTAGACGGTGGTGTAGGTGATGGAGTCGCCCTGCTCCAGATCCTTGATGGAGCCAATCACATACTTAGCCCCCCGGTTGTGGCCGCAGAAGCAGGCGTTTCCATCCCAGGCGGAGGTGGAGCTGTAATGGCCCAGCCCCTTTTTCATGCTCTCGCTGGTTTCGCCCTCCCAAACCTTCATGTTGATCTTCAGGGAGGGGATCTTGATGGTGCCGATGCTGCCGTCCTTATAGGCCATGCCCTCCACGCTGGTGTAGGCGGGCTGCTGATAGGTGGGGGTGGTGGGAACTGTGGGAACGGTGGGGTTGGTGACAGAGGTGGAGCTGCCGGCGCCGGTGCCCTCGACCAGCACCGTGATGGGGCCGTTGCCGCCAGCCACGCCGTAGCCGCCGCCGCCCGTCCCAACAGTCTGCTGGAGGCCGGGGAGGATGGTGCGCTCCATCACGCCGGTCATGGTGGTGCTCTGGACGCCGTACTCCAGCTCCGGCACCTGGTAGTCCACCACATTCTTCCCACCGTAGTTGTACTGGCTGCCGTAGACATCCTCATAGCTGGTGCTGCCGTAGTAGTCCTGGGGGGCGTCCGTAGTAAAGGAATAGTCCGACGCGAAGGCCGGGACGGTCAGGGACAGCGCCGCCGCCACGGACAGCATCAGCCCAGCGATTTTTCTGATGTGCTTCAAGTGGGTTCCTCCTTTTCTTCCGAGGGGTCGAACTCATGCCAGTCCCCAGGGCGGTCCTGGAGGACGGTGTAGGCATAGTCAGCCGACCGGTGATGAACGGTGAAGGTCTGGCCCAGCAGCTTCTTTGCCAGGGGCCGCTTGATCTCCACCGCGACAATGCTCTCCGGGTAGGGGTCCAGTCCGGTGATGTCCACCTCCGGCCGCTGGGGTTCCACCCGGTACTTGGCGATCAGCCTGTAATCTCTGGGCCGGTCGCCGGGGACATAGATGTAGACGTTCTTGCGGTGCAGGTACAGGTAGGCCCCGCCCCCGGCCAGCGCCGCCAACAGCAGAATGATAAACAGCGGCCCGATGATGGCAGCGGCGTTCCCACCGAACAGGGAGCCGCCCTGGCTCCTGACCGGCTCGGTGGGCTGCGGGGTCTCCGGCACGATCTCCGTTCCAACGTAGACCACCGTATAGGTGATGGTGTCCACCCCGGAGGCGGTCACAGTCCCCTTGTACTCTGCGGTAGAAACGTAGCCAGTTGCGACCTGATAACTGGTGGAGGCGGAGTAGGTTGCCACAGCCTGATAGCTGGAGGGGGCCAGCACATCGCCTACCAGATCGGTGCCGATGACCTGCCACTCCACATTGGCGAGGGTCAGCGTCTTGCCGTCCTTGACGGTGGTTGCTGGAACATAGGACATATCATTCCGGTCCAGCGGCCCGATGGTCTTGGTGGCAGTCACCTTCCCGCTCTTGGTGGCGTAGCCCGCCGCCTCGGTGGTGATGGTGGTGTGATCCAGGGCCAGCTCGCCGGAAAATTCCCCGTCATCATAGGGGATGCTGGGGGCCAGCTGCTCCAGAACGGTATTGAGGTCCTTTTTTCCTGTCTCCACCGTCACCGTCTCGGTCACAGCCTTGGTCTCCAGGAAAGTATGTTCATCCTTGGTGGTATAGGCCCAGGTATAGGTGAAGCCGTCGTAGGTAAACGACGGCTCCTTCAGTGTCTCCGGGTCTGTACCGGGAGGAAGCTCATAGGTTTTGACGATGCGCTGCTGGCCGTTGAGGTTCTCCACCACCAGACTGACCGGGACCTCCGAGGCCAGAGCGGTGGTCATCAGCGACAGTGCTAGCAGTACCGACAGCGCCAGATGCCTGAAATGCTTCATAGGCGACTCCTTTACAGATTTTGTTTGATGATTCTGGTGATGATGCCGATTGCGATTCCCTTTTCCTCGTCCAGCCGGGTGACGGCGAAGCTGACATCATCTTTCTTGCCAGGGGTGCGCAGATCATAACAGGCGTGGGCGATGGCGTTGACGCCGTTGTTGAGCCGGATGTAAACCACACCGCCCCGCACATCGGTGACCCGGCCGGCATAGCGACACTGGGGCTGGCATTTTTTCACATTGTCCAGATTGGTAGTGGAGGACACACTGCGCACATCGGCGGTGATGGTCATGCCCTTCAGACTGCTCCGGTCAATGGTAAGCACACGGATCAGGATACGGCTCCCCACACTGAAATGGTCGCGGGCATCACCCAGCCACTCCCAGGAGAGATCGCGGGCCACAATAGCGCACTCCACACCGAACGCCTCTACCCGGATGATTTTCTCCGCCACGGCGATTACGCGGGCCTGAACTACCCGGCCCTCATAGATCAGGTGCTCACCCAGGGCATCGGTATCCATGTAAAAGCTCTGCCGTTTACGGAGCATGGCGTCCTTTCGGCTCGCCACGATACTCCGGGTGTTGGAATCGATGCCCTTCACCATGAAGTCGATCTCAGCCCCCAGCATAGTGGAAAGCATCCGGTTCAGCCGGCCCATCAGCTCCAGGTACTCCCGGTTGGAGGGCATCTCGCCGGTGTAGAGAAGCATCTCCAGAATGGGGATCGCCACCCGGAAACCCTTGTAGTCCACGATTGCCAGCGTCCTGCCGGATTTGGTCTGTTCCACGCCGCCCAGAATGCCGGTGAGAATACGGCGGGTACGGTAGGCGTTGCGGATCTCATGCCAAACGATTTCTTCCCGCTCCTCCTCCGTCTGAACACGATCACGGGCGTCGATAGTCAGCACGTAATCGCTGCGCTGGCTGGGGGCAGTCCGCCGGGTACGGGGACGGGCGGTACGTTCCGCCGACGCCCCACCCGCATCGGCGGCCTCCATGGGATTCTGCTCAGAACCAGGCGATGTCTCCGGAAGCATATCGCCCGCCGGTGCCTCCATCAGAGGAGGGGGATCATCCTGCGGAGCCGGTTCACCGCCCTCCGCAGGAGGGAGGGGAACGGTGCTCTCCATCTCATGCAGCAGATTTTCATACTGAGGATCGGCAGCGGAATCTTCCATGGGCGGGTCGCCGGGAGCCTCCTCCGTCACACCGTTGTCTCCATCGCCCTCAAAAGGGGCCGTCCCTTCTTCCGGGACAGCGGAGTCCTCACCCCCATCGGGCGGCAGCGCACTGTCCGGCAGCTCTTCGCCATTCAATGCGCCGCCAACCGGAATGGCCTCCTCAGTGCCCTCCGTCGGGGCCTCACCCTCGGGGAGCTGAGGGGTCTCCTCCATCCCAGGGTCATCGGGAACAATCTTTTTTCTTGCCATAGGCTGTTAGTCCTCCTTTTTCAGTTTTGGTTTGGATAAAATAGAATCTTTAGTTGCGGTTACAACCCGCTTTTTAGGTACGGGTTCAGGCGGCTTTGTCTGAGGTGGCACGGTAACAGCGGGCTGAGAGTCCTCTGGAGCTATCACCTTCGCTGAGGATTTTGCCGGTGCTGGCGCCGCCGCCTTTGGAGGGGCTGCTTTTTTTGCCGGTGATTTGGGTCTGGTTCGAGCGGGCTTGGGCGGGGCGGATTTCACCTCCTTCCTCTCCGCCTTTGGGGTCTCCTGCCATGCGGGAACATGGGAGGCGGCCTTGCTCGCGCGCAGTTTCTTCGATTCGGGATGCTTGGAATAGTCGTACTTATCAACCTCCAGTACGTTTCTTCCGCGGAGGATGACCAGTGCCCGGTCAACATCCATCCGCAATACTTCGTCCATGGTCATCAGCTTGCGCTTGCCCACGCCGCTGGTCTCCCGGTACTCCGGTGTATAGTTAGAGATGCGCCAGGTGCCCAGCTGTTTGGCCTTGCTGGTAACGGCGATAGATGCCTCACCTGTGCGGTCAGAGATAAACTGCGCGGTCAGGGCGTCGGTACAGCCCAGGAACAGCGTAATGTCGCAGTTGCCCAGAATCTCCTGCCACTGGTTCTGCGGGTATCGGTTTTGTAGACCGGCGAGATTCTGAAACACGCAGGACATACTGATGTTCCGGGAGCGGATGACCGAGATTTTTCGAGATAGGTCAGGAATGACCCCGCAGGCACACAACTCCTCACCCAGCACATGGACGGGAACAGGGAGCGCCCCGCCAGGACAGTTCTGGTCGGCGTAACGTACCAGCTTAATGAAGATGAACGACAAAAACAGCGAGGACAGGAAATCAAAGGTGCTGTCCTGGTCGCTGGTGATACAGTAGTAGGCGCAGGGCTGTTTGCCCGGCAGCTCCAGGTCAATTTCATCGTGCCCGGTGATGTTGCGGATGTCCTGATTCTGAAATACCTGGAGCCGAGAACCAAGGCCAATGATGACACCGCCCCGGACGCTCTCTGAGGACTGCTTAAAAATGCTGTAGGGGGCCTTGGCCGGGTGGGAGATGTCCAGCACATCAAAGATGGCGTTCAGCTCCTTTTCGCTGCTCATGGCAAGGAGCTGATACACCTCACCGATGTTGCGCTTCTCCGGCGGATACCCCCGCTCCACATAGAGCACCAAGGCTTTCAGCAGATTTAATTCGGCACTGTCCCAGAAATGGTCTCCCCGGTCGCTGCCGGTGTTTTTGATGATAACGTCGCAAAAAAGCTGTGCCATCAGCTCCTGACCCTCGATCTCGGAAAGGCAGTTCCAGGAATCGGAGGCGGCGGGCGTGACCAGGTTGAACACCTTCACGGTGTAGCCCTGATCCCGCAGGTAGGCGCTGCTTTTTTCGTAGAGCTCACTTTTGGGATCACAGATGACCAGTGAGGACCTTCGGGCGGCACTTTGCAGAATCATATTCATGCAAAAAGCCCTGGTCTTTTTGGAGCCGCTGGCGCCGTACACCGCCAGATTTCCGTTAAACCGGGTCTTTTCCGGGACACAGACCACCTCGCCGTCTATCTCACCCAGGATGATGCCGTGGTGCTTGCGGATGTTGGGAACCACATCCAGCACACCTTTCATCTCTTTCTTAGTCATAAAGCCGGCTGTGCCATAGGTACCCTTGTTGGAATAGATCAGGTTGCGCTCCCGGTCATATGCGCCGGTCTCGCTGTAGCCCATCCGCATGACCATAAACACCAACATAGCCAGCGCCCCCACACAGCCGCCCACACCATACAGGCCGTAGGGCCAGCGGAACACGGCAGCGATGCAAGCCAGGAAACCACCGTCGGGGAACTCCGGCGCAGTGCCGAAAACTCCGCCCGCCGCCTGCCATACATCGTAGTTATAGAGGAATTGCGCAATATAGCCGCCCCCATAGAGCAGGGCGACCAGAGCGATAGGCAATACGATCAGCAGCTTAATCAGTTGTTTGCGGGAGATAGGAACACACTCCTCTCATACGCTTCAAAGTCGATGCACTGGATATTGACTCTGGGGCCGCATATCTGTTTCAACACATCCTCCTGGAAATCAAAACAGAACAGCGTCCCTGTTTTCCCATGCAGCTCCAGGGCAGTGTCAAACCGTTTTATGCGGGGCATATCACAGGTGTAGGCGAACAGCACCGGAGAATCGCCGTCCATAGCATCGTTTTCCACGATCCAGTCAGGGCGGCAGGGAGCCAGATCCTGGGAGAGAATATCGTCCAGAACTGTCCGCTGTTCAGCGTCACAGAGCAGCTGCAAAATCAACTCTCCCTTGTGGTCGCTGGTCAGGTAGTAGAAGTGCTGGTAATTTCCATCCAGTACAAAGTAGTCCCGCTGTCCACCGCCATCATTCATCAGCGGAATCATCCGCTCCATATCCTGGCCGAACACGATGGCACTCAACACAGCGTTCTGGTACTGGCCCGGGAGCCGGCGTTGACATAGCTCTGTCTGGAGCATGGCTTTGAGACGCATTTCCGCTTTGTACTCCCACTTCATCGCAAAGGGGCCGGTGTTGTAGACAGTGAAAATGACACCATCGGTCAAAAGAAGGCCGGTCGAGCGGGAACCGCGTATCTTGACGGCCTGTGCGCCCAAGCCTTTTACCTCTCTGGAACTGTAGTAGGCGGGCCGGCTGATGTACGGAGCGGCGGCGGGCGGCGTAGGGCTGAATATGTCAGGCTTTTCCCAGGGGAATACAGAGACGTTGGCATTGAACATTGTCACCAGCACCTCGGCCATACGGTGGAGCCGCAGGCGGCGGGGGACTTCCGACTTCAACAAATTTGTCTCGGTACTGCCGGAGAGATAGGGCAGGAACCGATCCGGCCACTTGTCCACCAACAGCTTTTTAGCCGTCGTGGTCAGCCGGAGCGCCCGCAGCCCATCACGATAGTAAGTCCGCAGGAGTTTTTCTCCTTTAAGCGATTTGAGGATTTTTTCCTGGTATGCGCCTGTACTGGGCAGACGGCTTACCTGGGCTGTGGGGAACTCGCCGGACAGAGCAGTGAATGTCAGCAGCAAATTTGCCAACGTGTCCTCGGGCGGTATCTGCTTACTGCCAGCAGCCATATTGACACCACCTCTTTTCGCTGTTTTTTACCGTGGGTGCGTATAACTTCGGTATTTTTCATGCTGGCCCAGGGAGGGAAAATCCCCTGCCGCACAAGACTTTGCTGAAATTTACCGAGGGTCCCAAAACGGAAGCTTCAAAACAGCCCAAAATGGGACCCCTGTTTCGAGGGCACTTTTACTACAAATCCGTGATGGACTGCAGCGCCGCCTGACGTTCCGCCAGCCACTTTGGGAAGTGCGCGCTGTCCATGATGGAAATTCGGGTGCAGTCCGCCTCGCCCAGCTCGGTGGTGTTGTAGGCGTCGCACAGCAGGCCGCTGTCATCAGTCAAAATGAACGAGGCAGCCACATCCAGAAACTGCTTCAGCTCCAGATTGTCGTAGTCCCGCACCCGACGCTCGGGAAGATCCTGACAGTAGACATGGGATCCAGAACACCATCGTTCTCCTCCACCCTGATTCCCTGCATAACAGCGGCGGAGGTCAGATACTCCTCCTTTTTGATGTTGGTGGTGGAGTAGATCAGGTGCCTCAGCCGGCAGGCGATGTTCTCCGCCCGCAGCGCTGCGTCGGTGGACAGCACCTCGTAGTTATCGGGGTATCTCTGAATATCAGTGGTGTTCATGGCATAAAGGGCATTGGTCAGCCGGTTCAGATCGGCCAGAATGGATGTAATACGCTGGGATAGAATCGCTCGGTTCAAGACCGTCCTCCTTCCTTATTCTCTCTGATAGTATTGAACCTCCCCATCCGGGGAAACAGTGCAGTAGCCGCGGACATTGGGAATCTCCAGCTCCGGAATCTGCTCCGGCTTGTCCACCAGAATCAGGTAGCTGGACGCCTCCTCCGCCGGGGTGGACAGGATGTGATTGATCAGCGTCTCTTTGCCGGACGCGGCATGGATGACCTCGTACACCTCGCCGTCCGCGAAAAAAATCAGCTTGGCGGGGAAATCGCCAACGGAGTGGAACTCCACTCGGTCGATGAAGTCCGCCAGCACCCAAATCGCGGCCAGCATACCCTTGTCCACATCCTCGGCGCACTCCGGGGCGGCGCAGTACAGGCCGTCAATGTGCCAGATGCGCCCCTGCTTGGTCAGATAGGACAGAAGGTTCTGGACCTGGCTCCGTTTCCCGGGGTAGAGGCGGAGAAGCTGCTCCTCCATCAGCGCCCGGTACATGGTAATATCACGGAGAATACTGGTGGCCTCCTGCCCGTAGATTTGTTCTCTCGTTTTCATATTCTGCCTCCCATACGTATCATTGCCGTATTATTGGCGTATTCCGGCGGTATAAATGCGGCGTTTATACGCACAGCAGAGACCTCTGTACGTATAAACGCCGCATCGCCGCCTTGAAAAGTTGCTTAGACGTATTCGTGGGGTCTTACAGTGGTATCGAAATTGGGAGACGTATCCGAAGCGTACCGCTGCCGTACTGCCGCCTCCCGAATACGCACTATCCCGCCTCCTGGCCCTCGGCCCGGTTCAGCAGCTCCTGAAGCTCCCGGCGGTCGGTAGTGATCAGCTCCTTCTCCATCTGGCTGCATTTGATCTCCACCGTCACATTATTGTTGTTGGTGCTAATAAGCCCGCTGCCCCGCTCAAAGTGGGTGATCTCCATGACCTCCGCCTCGGAGAGATGGAGGATGGACTGAACGCGCTGGGCCTCCTCGTCCTCCAGGTTGAGCAGGATCTTTGTCTTGGCATTGTTGATGATACCCTTGCCGTATTTGCCATCCTCCAGAGCAAAGAAGTCGTTGAGGTCCTGGGTGGCGCAGATAGCGGAACCGCCGTAGCCTCGGATAATCTTGAAAATCTCCAGCACGAACTCAGCGGCCAGGCGGTTGCTGCTGGCCCCAATGAGCTGCCAACACTCGTCGATAAAGATGGCCTTCTCCACCGTCCGGTCCTCCTTGGCCTTGTCCCAGACGAAATCCAGCGCCACGAACATTCCCACCGTCAGCAGATCGCCGGTCAGCTCGGAGATGTCCAGCACGATGTACTTGTTGTCCAGGGATACATTGGTCTGCTGGTTGAAGGTCTTGGCGGAGCCGTTGACCAGTCGGTTGATGATGTTCGCCAGCCGCCGGGTGTCCTGGGACTCCTTCAGCACCTCGTACAAGTCTCCCAGCACCGGCATGGTGCGGTATTGGCCGGGGTGGTCGGGGTCATCCAAGGTGCTGTTCTCATGGGTGATACCCAGCTTGGCGTAAGTGCGGATCAGGGCGTCGTCCAGAAGCTGCCGTTCCTCATGGTTCATATCGGGAATGAGCAGGCTGAAAAAGATATGCAGCCGCTGGATCTTCGCCGCCAGCAGGGACTTGTCCACCCCGCCGGGGCCGTCCAGTAGCTCGTCCACCGATTTGTCCGCCCGGCGGATCTCCATGACGTTGATGCAGTTTTTGGAGGCCGGGGATATCTGAATGAACTCGCCGCCGATGTTGGTGCAGGCCCGGTGGAACTCATGGCCTTTCAGCGGGGCCACAATGAACACCTGTATCCCCTTCCGTCGCATCCGCAGAGCCATGAGCTGCATGGTGAAGGTCTTGCCCGCCCCGCTGGTGCCCAGGATCGCCATGTTGGCATTCTTGTAAATGCGGGAGTCGAAGATGTCCACGATGATAAGGGAGTTGTTGTGCTTGTTCACCCCCAGCAGGATGCCGTTGTTGTCGCACATCTCATAGCTGGTGAAGGGGTAGCAGCTGGCCGCCCCCAGGGTCAGCACGTTCCGCTTGGACCGCTCATACAGCCGCCGCTCCAGGGATACCAGGGGTAGCGAGGACAAAAAAGCCTGCTCCTCGCAGAAGGAACAGGGCTGAATATCCATATCCTGACTGAGCAGCAGCTTCTTCATCTCGGCCACCTTCCACTCCAGGTCGTCCACATTGTCCGCCGTGATGGTAATGAGCAGATTCAGGTAGTAAAAGTCCTCGTTGTTGCTCAGGCCATCTTTGAGAAGATAGCCGCTGCGGATGGCGCTGTCCAGGTCGTCGAAGTCCGTGTTGGTGTCGCTGGTCTCCTTGATCTTGCTGCGGTTGATGCGCAGCTGCTGGCCCAGCTTCCGGATCATCCGGTCCTTGGGCTGGCGGGAGAGAAACATATCCATGTCGATCCCGTCCCCCGCGTTGACCAGCAGGGACAGCCAGCCGGCGGGCACCTGGGCCTTGTAGCCGTCCGAGGGTACCAGCAGATAGGCGTAGTACACGCCGTCAATGCAGATATACCGTCCATGGGTCAGGTCAATGCGGGAGGGCGCGTAGAAGTCGTTGGATGGGATGGTATCCAGGGGCCTCCCGGCCACCATGTACTCAGCCAGCACCTCCTTGACCTTTTGGGGGAAGGGCTGCTCGTTGCTGGCCTGCCGACAGAGGATGTTATACAGAATCTCGCAGGTGGCTTCATCCTCGTTTTCGTGGTTGATGACCTCGTTGCCGCACTGACGCAGGTAGTTGGCGGCGGTGCGGGCGGCGGTCTGGAGGGAGGCGATGGCCTCGGCCTCCTCCTGGCCCCGTTTCGTGCCGGGCAGCGGCTCATGCTCAAACACCAGGAAAAACCGCCGGGTGATGGCCTCTCTGGAGCCAAGCTGCTGGATCAGCCGCAGATAGTCCTCTTGCAGCTGGCGGCAGCGTTCGTCCGTCTCCTGGGCCAGCTCCCGGCGCACCGTATCCATGTGGCGGTTGATGTCCGCCCGCTTGGTCAGCACCTTGAACTGCACCTTGATTGGGGCAATCTTCAAGTAGCTGATAAAGGAGTAGATGATACTGCGCTGTTCCCGGGCGCTGCGGAGCAGGAAGTTGACCGGAACCACCTCAATCAGCTTGACATAGCGGTGGTCTCTGGTGTAGATGATGCCGTTGGCGACCTTCTCAATGGGGATGTAGTCTGCCAGAGGGTTGAGGGGCCGTACCTTTTCTTCCGGGTCCAGGAAGGTCTTGAACTGGTTGACCTTGCGCTCCTTCAAATCGACCTGGAACCGGCTGCGGCTTTTCAGCTGGGCTTCGTCCTCTCCGGTATCGGGAGCAGACTTTTTGTCCCGCGACCAGGTGGGGAGCATAGACAGCTCTTTGCCGTCCCTCCCCCTCGCAGGGGCATCCTGTGACAGCACGCGGCGGTTGCGCAGATAACTGAAGAAAAGCAGGATGAAGCCGGACAGGCTGCTTCCTCCGACTCCAATCAGAGCCAGGAGCACAAGGGGCAGAGCCGTCAGGCACAAAATGATGATCCGGGCCGTCAGGGAGAGGCCCAGGCTCATAACTGGCAGACCGACAGCGGCGCCCAGGATGCCGGCCTCAATGACGTTCCGGGTCTTGAACATTCCGCCCATCAGGGTGCCGCCCTCAATAAAATTGGGTGGGATCAGGTAGCTGTCCCGCTGTTCGTGTTCCATACAATTCGCTCCTTACATACGGTCTTTCCGCTTCGGCGGGGTGGGGAGCCGCTTGACGATCTCCTTCTGGTAGTCGATCTCGCCGTCCGGGGCCTTGAAGGGGGTCTTAACCACCGTATCAACGGCGTGTTGCTTATACCACGCCGCCCCATCCGCAGAAAACACCTTCTGATAATCCCCCTCCGGTCTGGAATACTGGTCCACATGGTACATGGCGAACTCAATTCCCTGGGGATGTTCCGGGGTCACTTCCCGGCCGGTGATGCGCCCGCCGCCGATCTCCACCTGGGAGAAGGACACTTTTTCGGCGGCGCTTGCCCCCAGAGCAGTATGGCCCATGTAGGACTGGAGGGATTGAGCGGCCAAATCTCCGGTGATGGAGCCGGTAGAGCGCATATCGCCCCGGGCCACCATGCCGATCACGTCATTGGCGAACTGCCCGCCGGACTGTAGGGAATGGGAGAAAACCGCACCGCCCAGGGTAGGCATACGGACAGGGAACATGCTGTGTGTACTTCGATGGACGTTTTCCACGCTTCGGGTATGGTTGACCGTATGGCTCTCGCTGATGCTGTCGCCCCCGCCGACCTGCCGGACAGTCTCCGAATGGGCCTTTTCGCTGGAGCTGTGGACAACCTGCTCGCCGCCGGTCTGGATAACGCCGTCCTGCCGCAATACGCTGTCAGTCTGGCCCTCCGTCTGAATGACGCTGGAGGATTGGACTTCACCGCCGGCAAGAACCGTCTCTTCCTGCGGCACAGCCGGGGTGGGCGGGATTCCAACGTCTGGAGCTGGGATATTATCCGCTGGTGTAACCGTATCTGCGGGAGCAGATGTCACAGGCGGAATATCGGTCCCAGTCAGAATAATTCCGTTTTCCTGGGGAGGAGACCCGGAGGAAATACCGCTGTCAACAGGCGCAGGCCCTACAGGAACCGTGTTGCCGGCAGGCGGAGCGCCGTTTTCCGTTTGAATCGGCGCGGCAGGCGGAGTATCGTTCCCGGTGAGGATGATACCTTCCTGCTGGATTGCACTGTCGCTTCTGGCTGTGCTGTCGGTATGGGAAACAGCGTCCGTGTGGACAATGCCGCCGGAATGAACCGTGCTGTCGGTGTGGGCCTCCGAAGCGGACATCCTTTCGCTGGCGGTATGTACGGCAGCCGTCCCCTGCTTCTGGGCTGTGTGGACAGCGGAGGTCTGGGTGGTGGCGGTTTTGACTGCGCTGTTGGTGATATGCCGGCCAGCCATGCCAATCAAGCCGCCCTTGAAGAATCCGGCAGGCCCGGCAGAGCTGGAACTACCTCCGGAAGCACCGCCCGATGCGGAGGCCCCAGAGCCGCGCCGCCCACCGCCAAGGATTCGGCCCGCGCCTCCGGTTGCCATTGTGACAGCCCGGAATGTTACCATGGCGTCGGCCAGCATAGAACCTCCAGTACGGCCCACGTTGACGCCCAGGCTTGCCATGAAGCTGTCGATCTTCTGAGATACCTTCAAAAAGGCCACCGCACAAAGGAACCAGATCAGAACGTTCCCGGTGACAGCCTCCTTACTGGATGCCGCTACCGCAGCCTCTACCTCGCTTTCGTCGAGGGCAAGGGCCGGTACGCACAGGGCCGAAAGTATCAACACCGCAAGTACCGTAAGTTTCATAATCCTCTTGAATCTGCTCATAAAGCCTCCTAAAATGACAGCGGGTTGGCAATGAATGTCCCCACCATGCTGGTGAACAGCCGCAGACACCATGCGTTCATCAGAAGCAGGAATACCTGACCACCGAACATCCGGCACCAACTTTTGAAGATGCTGGACGTGGCCTGGGACGCGCCCATAGCAAAGGCCACTGGCGCTGTGTAGACCAGAACGCCCAGCAGCACATACCGCTCTGCCGCCTCGAACAGCAGCTTCAGATAGTTCCAGGCCAGAACCAGCACCAGAATCAAGACAATCAAGGTCACCGCGCCATTGGCACAGACGCCGATAATGGTGAGCAGGACCGAGTTGAAGCTGGCAAAGTCCAGGCTGGGGAGCGTGGAGGTGAGTATCCAGTCATAGGGCGTACCGCCGATGGTCAGCACCGTATCAACGATGGAATCCGCATAGTAGGCCAGACCGATAAACAGGATGGCCCGGATGGTCAGCTTAACGGGGTCTTCCGCCTCCGCTCCTACGCCCAGGCCGTAGTTCTTGAACAGATTCCACACCCAAAGCAGCAGAATCAGCCCAATAGCCAGAGCCACAAAGACGTTATACATCGTCTCTGCCGCTGGGAAGTAGCGCAGAAACACGGCCATATCACAGCCCAGAGCGCCCAAAACTGATGTGTTTATTAAATCCAGGCCGTGCATAACTTGTTCCGCGATCCATGCTACAATGCCGTCTAAAATGCCCATAGGCGATTACGGCGCTGTCCACTGTCCGCCGGAGAAGAAAGGCGTGACATAGCTCATGATGAATCCCAGAGAGTTCAAGATGATCCAGGTGATGACGATGCGCTTCAGCCACGCCCGGGATTCATCCACTGTCCGGCCAGAGCGGGAGAAGTTCATCATCAGCAGCGCAACGGCGGCTGTCACAATGGCGGCGATGGTGGAAATGGCGAGAATCTGGGTGTAGACGTCCTTCATCACCTCGCTGGCCTTCGTCCAAATCGTATCAGCTGCGAAGGCCGGTTGACAGAGCAGCGTGGACGTACAGACACCCAGATAGGCCATGAATGCGCCGCGTCCGGGATCAATCCTGCGCCGAGGGGTGTGCGGGGATGGCGTTTTGTCTTGTTTCAATGAAAAACCTCCTTTTTTCGTTGGCTTCCGTCCTGAAAAAAGGCAGCACCCAGAAATTCGGATGCTGCCTTAGCTGCCGCAGAAGGGCAAAGAAAAAGACGCTTCCAGCGTCCTTCTGCGGCTGTTTTCAGTTTTGCTTACAGTTTTGAGCATACTTATTTTAGCATATAAGGATTTACGCTTCAATAGCAAAACCCTGCCAATGCTACGCCAAAACCGTGCCAATTATCTGCCACCTGCCTCTGTGGGGAAAAATTGCTCCAAAACCTGCAAGCTGTCCTGCGCCGTGTAGCCCCACAGAACAGAGCTTAACGCCTCAATCGCCTCTTTCCGACGGCGGTAGTAGGTGCGGAAGCTGATGTCGTGGATGTGGGGACGCAGCTGTTCGATGATCTCCTCCACATTTTTGAGCTGCTGGGGAGACAGGTAGGTATAGTGCAGGAGCCAGTAGTACGCCTCCCCGTTCTTGTGCCGGGTGCGGAGCAGATCAACCGCATTCTGTACCAGCGTGAGCATTTTGTGACTGCGCTCAATGCACTGGGCCTGGTGCTCAATGTCCGTGCCGCCCAAGTCCGCGCCGGCCAGATAGATGGACTCCAGGAAGTCCTCAATGCTGGTATCATATTCGATCTGAAACTGCGTCCTGACCTGCTGGACGGACAGCTCCAGGCTCCAGACCACATCTCGGTACTTCTTCAGCAGCTTCCAGGTGTTGTGGTAACGGGGGTCCTCCGTCACCTTGCGCTCAACCTTTTTCCTTGCCATTGTGGAATACTCCTTTCAAAAGTTTGTTGATATTGGGGTCATGGTAAGTTCAAAGCTGTAAATCGGATGATTGTTTCCACATTGAATCACCATGCCAATCTTGAGAACATTTGTTTGCTCGCCATCCCTCTCTACTGCTTCCATGCAGTCGCCGGATAAGGGATATAACTTAACAGTGGATTTGGGGCAGTGAAAGCAGGAAATCCCTTGCGTCTCAAGGACTTGCGCCACTTTTTGGACAATGCGTTCCACCTGCGATTTTGAAACGCTAATGAGCTGGTCTGAAACGCAGACTCTGGGATTGTCCGGGATATTGTCTACTGTGTCCGTGTCATCCGGGAGCTGGAGCTTGATATTCAGAGACATGGCAACCTCGTCCTTGTCCACCATCACATCAGACACCTGGAACATCGTGGACAGATAGCTGTTCAGATAGATCACGCTGCCGGTACGGCCTGGGAAAGACATGAGTGTAAGATAATCCAGGTCAGCCAGCTTTTTCAGCAGCCGTCCGACTGTGGAGCGGGAGAGGCCCCACCGCTGGGCGAGATCGGAGTAATTCAACAGCGGATTGCCTGTACCGTTTCTGAGGTAGACCACCGGGCCAACCTCAGAGCCAAGCACCTGGTTGTCCTTATAGATGGCGGAGAGCCACAGATCCAGCACCACGTCCATCTCAGACGCCTTGCCATAGCTGATCAGCTCCGTAGCGACGGCAATGGGCATAAAGAAGAAGCCGCTTTCCTTTTGGCAGGGGCAGTTGTAGTCCAGCACCGTGTTGTGCTTGCGCCAGCCCTTGATGCTGTACTTGACCAGATGGCCGTGGCCCAGTTGGGTAAAGGTAATAAGCTGCCGGTCCTGGAGGGTCTTCAGGATGGACAGGGCCTTATGCTGGAACCGGACACGAAAGCAAGCCGCCAGCTCACTGACCCGGCAGACCCACTCGCCTGGGTAGACGGTGTAAGTGATGCCGTCCAGCCGGCGGTAGGAGGTTCGGAAATTGGCATAGGAGCAGAGGACGGTATAATAAAAAAGACCGGAGCCTCCGTTGGTTCGGATGCTCCGGTCTGCGATCAGGGTTTGGACAAATTCTCGGTAGATGCGGCAGCGTGGGTAGTCCACAACCTGCTTGATTTCTAGCTGATAGTCTGGCATTTATAGTTCTCCTTTTCATCGACTTAATTAAAGCGGAATCATTTGAGTTCCTATTTCCATTACTTGCAGGGGTGCAGCTATAAAACTACACCCCTGCTTTTTGTCACCTCTTTCTAGCTATGTATTGGACGTCCCCTGCCCCGGAAGCAGAGAGTCTGTACTGGCGAAAGTAGCCATTGAACGCCTGCGCTTGACGTTCTACCCGTTTTCCTGGTCAATGGAATTTAGGGCAGGCACCGGAAAGCCTTGCAAATCAAGGGTTTCCTGTGTTGTCCCTATTATAACTCACTACCATACCCTGGACGATGCCGCCGGTGGCGGCGATCAGGTCCCGGTCCTGAACGGACAGCACCAGTTCCCGTCCATCCACGGCATTGGAGACCACTTTTAAGATCTCGATCTCATATTCCCCAACGGTGTCCCCCTCCACATTGGAGCGGATCACCGCGGGACCTGGTCTTGCCTCTCCGATAGGCACAGCCGCTTCGCAGATGGGATCATAGTCCTCCGCCTCCATGGTTCCGAAAATGCCGCAGTCCGTATTGGCGTACAAATCGCCTAAATCGCGGGACAAATCGAAATCGCCCCGCAGCTCGCCGGCCGCGCCCGCCTCGCCCTTTTTCACCGCTTTCACGGTGGAGGGCAGGATGGAGCCGTTGGAGAAGGGCATCAGCAGCGCTGTGTCCACATCCGTGATCCCGTGGCCCAGCGCGCCGAAGGCTCCGGTGGCCGGATCATAATAGGTCATGGTGCCGATGCCGGCCATACTGTCCCGGATCCAGGCGCCGATGCAGTAGACGCCATCGTCATTCCGCGCCGGTTCCACGGCCAGTGTCATACTGTCTCCATCCCGCCGGACCTGAAGGTCTGTGGAGGCATCTCCATTTTTTTGCAAAAGAGCCTGAAACTGCTCCGTGGACGTCACGGAGACACCGCCGCATTTGACGATGACGTCGCCGGTCTGAAGGCCGCATTCCTTTGCCGGTGTGCCGCCGTCGGAGAGCTTGACCACCACCACGCCCCGGGCAAACAGCTTGATGCCCACCGTGTGTCCCACCGGGACCAACATCCGGGCGGAGGTGTCCTCAGCGCCGGTGTCTGCCGTCACACCGGCGGCCATGGCCAGACCCGGGGAGCAAAGGAAAAGCGCCAGAAGGAACGCCGTTCCGCCTTGCAGGAGCCGTCTTGCAATTTGCGATGGTCCATACAATCAAATCACCCCTTTTGAAAGATCTGCCGGAGGCGCGTTCGTCCCACCGGCACCGTTATCATCTGCCGTTCCCGCGAAACCACGCCAAGCAAAATGCGGCAGCATCACCATGGCACCATCTGCCTGTTCCGAAATACGGGCGGTGCAAAAGGACCCGCAGGCAAAAGCCCGCGGGTCCTTCCAAAAAATACGTTTTAATCACGCTTATTGAAAATTTTGAAAATATCGTCGAAGGGATCGCTCTCCTCTTCAGGCTTGGGCACGTCCTCTTCCTTCAGAGGCACAGGCTCCGGCGCGGAAGCAGCCGCGGTCTGGCCGCCCTGGGCGGCAGACATCTTCGGCAGCTGGCCGGGGGCCTTGTCAAAGCCGGTGGCGATGACGGTGACGCGGATCTCGTCGTCCAGTGTCTCGTCGAAGGTGGCGCCGAAGATGGTGAGGGCATCGGGATGGACGGCGGCCTGCACCAGGCTGGCGGCCTGCTCCACTTCCTCCAGGCCGATATCCATGGAGCCGGTAACATTGATCAGCACGCCCTTGGCGCCCTCGATGGAGGTCTCCAGCAGAGGGCTGGAGATGGCCATCTTGGCGGCCTCCTCGGCCTTGCCCTTTCCGGCGGCCCGGCCCACGCCCATGTGGGCCATGCCGGCGTTTTTCATGATGGCGGTCACATCAGCAAAGTCCAGGTTGATGAAGCCGGTGTCCCGGATCAGGTCGGAGATGGACTGCACCGCCTGGCGCAGCACATCGTCAGCGATCTCGAAAGCGTTGGCGAAGGTGATCTTCTGGTCCGTGGCGTGCTTCAGCCGCTCGTTGGGGATGATGACCAGGGAGTCCACCTTCCCCTCCAGTTCGGCAATGCCGGCCTCGGCCTGCTGCATCCGGCGGCGTCCCTCGAAGCCGAAGGGCTTGGTCACGACGGCCACCGTCAGAATATCCATTTCCTTGGCGATCTCCGCCACGATGGGCGCGCCGCCGGTGCCGGTGCCGCCGCCCATGCCGGCGGTGATGAACACCATGTCGGTGTCCTCCAGAGCCTTGGCGATCTGGTTGCGGCTCTCCTCGGCGGACTTACGGCCCACCTCCGGGTCGGAGCCGGCACCCTGGCCGTGGGTCAGCTTCTCGCCGATCTGGATCTTATAAGTAGCACTGGATACATTCAGTGCCTGCTTGTCGGTATTCACCGCCACAAAGTCCACGCCCTTGGTGCCAGAGCGGACCATACGGTTAACCACATTGTTGCCGCCGCCGCCAACGCCGATCACCTTGATGTTGACAACGGTATCGGGACCGGTTTCCAATCCAAAAGCCATAGTGGTGCCTCCTGCTATCATTTGTAGAAAAAGGGAAAAGTCCCCTTGGATTCACGCTATATCCTGTATCCTCAGATATTTAGTTTATTGTATGACACTTTCCCGCTCCGGTCAAGTACCGCGTTTGGTTTTCGACCTTTTTTTGCAAAAAAAGAGGAAGAGCGGACAGCCCGCTCCCCCGTTTTCAGCCCATATTCTGCCGGAGATATACCTCCTCCTGCATCAGGTCAATGGTCCCGGTCATATTGTCCTGGACCAGCTCGTGCTCCAGCGTCTGCCGCAGCGCCTTCACCTTCAGGGCGTAATCCGCGTGATAGGGCATCTCCACCCGGAAGCGGCCGGCATAGTCCATGGAGAGGATCGAGAGATCGTCCAGGTGGATGCTGTCCACCTGATCCAGCATTCCCGCCTCATCCAGCGCCGTCAGCAGCGCCAGCAGGTCGGACTGCTGGGAGGCGTATTCCGTTGCCAGTGCGATGGGCGTCCCCACGGAGGGGGACAGCAGCTTGCAGCCGTCGATGACGCCGCAGGCGGAGGCTTCGGCCGCCGGAAGCTGCTCCACGATCATTCCCCGGGCGCTCACCAGCCACGCGCTTCCGTCCTGCACCACCGCCAGCGGCGTTCTGCACTCCTTGACGATCTCCACCAGCAGAACATCCGGCAGCTTCTTGTTGATGCGGGTATCCTCCACATAGGGCAGGGCCTTCTTGATGCTGCTGTCCACATCCCGCTTGTTCAGCAGGAAGAGGTTGTCGCCCCGCTCCACGCCGGTGGCCGCGATGATCTCCTCCGCGGTGTACTTCTCCTCCCCGGTGACCACGATGGTGTCCACCCGGAAGAACAGCGTCAGCGCCGCCACGATCACGCCGCAGATGACCAATGTGGACAGCAGCTTATAGAGAAAGCCAAAGCTTCCCCTGCGCCGCCGGTTGGAATGTCTGCGTCTTGCCATGGTGATCTGCTCCTAATTTCTGTCTGTCTCTGTCCGGACGATGTCCGCACCCAAGGTCCTCAAATCCCGCGCGATGTCCTCATAGCCCCGGTCGATGTGGCTGATCTCGGAGACACAGGTCTCCCCCTCCGCCGCCAGGGCCGCCACGCACAACGCCGCTCCGCCCCGCAGGTCCGTGCACCGCACGGGGGCGCCGTAAAGCGTCTCCACGCCGGTGACCACCGCCACCCGTCCGGACACCCGGATCGCCCCGCCCATGCGGGTCAGTTCATCCACATGGCGGTAGCGGTTTTCAAAAATATTCTCCTCAAACACCGTGGCCCCCCGGCTCCGCAGCAGCGACGCCATCAGGATCGCCTGGGCGTCGGTGGGAAAGCCGGGATACGGCGCCGTCCGCACCGGGCGCACCGCCCGCAGCCGGCCCCGGCAGGTGCACGCGATGCCCGCGCTGTCCGCCGTAACGGTGCAGCCCGCCTCCCGCAGGACGGCGGTGACCGTGGACAGATGCTGCTCCCGGGCGTCCCGCAGGAAGATGCTGCCGCCGGCGGAGGCGGCGGCGCAGAGGTAAGTAGCTGCCGCGATACGGTCCGGCATGATCTGGTACGTACACCCGTGGAGCTTCTCTCCGCCCTCCACCACGACAGCGGTGCTGCCTGCGCCGGACACCCTGGCCCCGCAGGCATTCAAAAAGTTTTGAAGGTCCACGATCTCCGGCTCTTTGGCCGCGTTGGAGATCACCGTGGTGCCCTCGGCTCCGCAGGCCGCCAGCATCAGGTTCTCCGTGGCCCCCACCGAGGGCAGGCTCAGCACCAGCTCCCGGCCCCGCAGCTTGGGGGCCTTACAGTGCAGGGTGCCCCCCGCGTCGTCGATCTCCGCCCCCAGGTCCCGCAGGCCCGCCAGATGCAGGTCGATGGGCCGGGGCCCCAGCTCACAGCCGCCGGGATAGCTCAATTCCGCCTGCCCGCACCGGGCCAGGATCGCCCCCAGGAAAATGGCGGAGGACCGCATTTCCCGCATCAGTATATCAGAGATCGCGCAGCCGTTCAAGCCGGTGGTATCTGCCAGCAGACTGTCCCCCTCCCACCGGACCTCACAGCCCAATGCCCGCAGGATGCGGACCGACGCGTCCACATCCCGGAGCCGGGGACAGCCCCGCAGCTCCACCTGGCCGCCTGTCAGCAGCGTGGCCGCCAGGATGGGCAGCACACTGTTTTTTGCTCCCTGGACCGTCACCTCGCCCGCCAACGGACCGCCGCCTCGTATCAAAAGCTGGCTCATACACGTTCCCCTCCGCTTACAAGAATGGTTCAACAGTCCATCCTATGGGTGCGGAGGATCTGTGGTTACTGACAAATCTCCAAAATGGTCTGATAGATCCGCTCCGTGGCGTCCCGGATCCCCAAAGACGCCATGGCCTTTTCCATGTCCGCCTTCTTTTTCGCATCATGCAGGATGCCGCAGGCGGCCTGGAACATGGCCTGGCCGGAGCTGTCCGCCTCCAGAAGCACCTCCGCGCCGCCGGCCTCTTCCAGCGCCCGGGCGTTTTTCTCCTGGTGGTTGTTGGTCACATAGGGGGACGGCACGATCAGGGCCGGGACACCCAGGGCCGTCAGCTCACTGATGGTGGACGCGCCCGCCCGGCAGATGACCAGGTCCGCCGCCCGCATGACGGGGGCCATATCATAGATGTACTCCCGCAGCTGGAGGGACGGATGGGCCGCCAGGTCCACGCCCTTTTCCCGCAGCAGCTGCTCCACCATGGCATAGCCCGCCTTGCCCGCGCCATGGATGTGGTGGAATGGCTCCTTCGCCGCCTCCAGGGCCAGGAAGTCCGCCATCCGGCGGTTCATACCGGAGGCGCCCAGCGAGCCCCAGAAAGAGACGATCAGCGGCCTGCCGTCATCCACCCCCAGCTTTTGCTTGGCCTCCTCTTTGGTCAATGCGAAGAAATCGCCCCGCACCGGCGTGCCGGTGACCATCACCTTATCCGGATGCCGGTAGTGCCGGCGGCAGGACTCGAAACCCACCATGATCCGGTCCGCGAAGGGCTCCAGCATCTCCGTGGTCAGGCCGGGCACCATGTTGGACTCGTGGACCGCCGTGGGGATGCCCGCCTTGGCGGCGGCCTTCACCATGGGGAAGCTGGCGTAGCCGCCGGTGCCGATGACTACGTCCGGCCGGAATTCCCGCAGGATCGCCCGGGCCTCCCGGGGAGCCCGCATCAGGTTGCAGACGGAGACGATATTGTGTTGGATCTCCTTTGGCTTCAAAGAGCGGTGAAAGCTGGAGATGTGCACGGTGCGGAAGGCATAGCCCGCCTTGGGGACCAAATCCTTCTCCAGTCCCCGCTCCGCGCCGACGAACAGAAACTCCGTATCCGGGTCCTTCCCGTGCATCAGCTGTGCCAGGGCGATGGCGGGGTTCACGTGTCCCGCCGTGCCGCCGCAGGTAAAGATGACGCGCTGTAAGGTCTTTTCCATGGTCCTTACCCCTTTTTGGAAAATGAGGAATTCGGCGTTAGGAATCGTGGTGTCCGGCTCCGCCGGATTAGAACCTGTATTCACAACCGGGGAATGCCGGATGGACGAGGATTTTTCTCGTCAGACAAGGAGATTTTCCGCAGCCATACTGACGTATGGCAAGGGAAAGCGACGCCGTATGGCGG
>JAETOQ010000156.1 GCA_021771635.1 Oscillospiraceae bacterium
GTGGCGGAGAATTTTTCCGACGGTGTGGCGGCCCCGATGCTGTATATGTTTCTGGGCGGCGCGCCGCTGGCGATGGTGTATAAATCCATCAACACCATGGACAGCATGGTGGGCTACAAGAACCAGCGCTACCTGTATTTTGGCCGTGGAGCGGCAAGGCTGGATGACGCGGTGAATTTCCTGCCCTCCCGGATCGCCGCCTGCTTTTGGATCGCCGCCGCCGCGGTGACGGGGCAGGACGGAAAAGGGGCTTTCCGCATGTGGCGGCGGGACTCCCGCTGTCATGCCAGCCCCAACTCCGCCCAGACGGAAGCCGCCTGTGCCGGGGCGCTGGGTGTCCAGCTGGCGGGACCGGCCTGGTATTTTGGAGAGCTGTATGATAAGCCAACTATCGGAGACCCGCTGAGGCCTGTGGCGCCGGGGGATATCTTGCTGGCGAACCGGATGCTGTATGCCGCCGGTACGCTGCTGCTGGCTGTTTGCGCGGCAGCGCGGTATCTGATTGTGCTGTTTATTTGAGGGATCGGAATGGAGCATATATTGGTACATGGCGGCGACTGGGCCGGCTTCAAGGCGGCTCATGGATACCTGCCTTTGGATTTTTCGGCGAATATCAGCCCACTGGGAGTCCCCCGGGGCGTGGAGGAGGCTCTGCGAAGCGCAGCGGCCCAAGCGGACCGCTATCCGGACCCTCTGTGCCGGGCAATGCGCAAGGCGCTTTCGGAGCGGGAAAGTGTTCCGGCGGAGCACATCCTCTGTGGAAGCGGCGCCGCAGACCTGGTATTCCGGGCTGTCCTGGCCCTGCGGCCCAGGCGGGCGCTTGTCACCGCGCCGACCTTTGCGGAGTACGTGGCGGCGCTGGATAGCGTTGGATGTGCCGTGACGCACTATTCTTTGTGGGCGGAGGACGGTTTTCAGATCCGGGCGGACATTCTGGATGCCATTACACCCGGGACCGGCCTGGTGTTCCTGTGCGAGCCGAACAATCCCACCGGAGTGACAACGGCACAGCCTTTACTGCTTCGTATTTTAAAGCGCTGCCGGGAGACAGGGACACGTCTGGTGGTGGACGAGTGCTTCG
This sequence comes from Oscillospiraceae bacterium, assembly GCA_021771635.1. Lineage (GTDB taxonomy): Bacteria > Bacillota > Clostridia > Oscillospirales > Oscillospiraceae > Oscillibacter. The sequence goes on from JAETOQ010000156.1 coordinate 1,082, forward strand.
GGGATTTTTTGGATGACCCGGAGGCCCATACCCTGAAAGGCGCCTTGGAGGCGTTTCCCGATCTGCTGATCCTGAAAGCTTTCACCAAGCTGTACGGTATGGCGGGCGTTCGGCTGGGATATGCGCTTTGCTCCGACACGGCGTTTTTAGAACGGATGCGCCTGGCCGGACAGCCCTGGGAGGTTTCCTCCCTGGCCCAGGCGGCAGGGCTGGCGGCACTGGAGGAGACGGACTATGTGCGGGCGGTGCGGGCGCTGACGGCGGCGGAGCGGCCATGGCTGGCAAGGCAGCTGTGTGATTTGGGCCTGCGGGTGATCCCCGGCGAGGCGAATTATCTGCTGTTTCAGAGCGAAGTGCCATTGTGTGAGCCGCTGCGGCGGCGGGGCATCCTGCTGCGAAGCTGCGGAAACTACATCGGTTTGGACGATACCTGGTA
>JAETOQ010000157.1 GCA_021771635.1 Oscillospiraceae bacterium
AACAGCGCGTCAAGTGTTTTTGCTGAAGGCAAAAACCTTGAAATCGGCCGAATTCACTTCGGACGATTTGAGTTTGATCGGAAGGGCTCCCGCGAAAGCGGAGCTTTCGTGGGAAGGAGGGATAGCGATGGCAGCACAGCGAAGACCGGCGCAGCAGCGCCGCAGGCCCATGACCAGGGCGGAGGCCCAGGCCCAGCAGGAGTGGCGGCAGCGGCAGAAGGAAAAAGAGCAGGAGAGCCGGGAACTGGCCCGCGGCCCCATCGACCTGCCCTTCTGCCTGCTGGTGCTGCTGCTGACGGCTATCGGCCTGGTGATGCTGCTGTCCGCCAGCTTCCCCTCCGCCTATTACGAGGACGACAACCCGACCGCCTATTTCGTACGGCAGGGCGTCTTTGCCATCATGGGCGTGGCGGCCATGTTCTTCATTGGAAAGATCAACTACCAGCGCTTCCGGGGGCTGGCAAAGCCGCTTTTGTATGCGGCGATCGTCCTGCTGGTCCTGGTGGCCATCCCCGGCATCGGCCTGGTGCGGAACAACGCCCGGCGCTGGCTGGGCGTTCCCGGAACAGCTTTGCAGTTCCAGCCCTCGGAGATCGCCAAACTGGCGGTGATCCTGTATTTTTCCAACAGCATCTCCAAGAAAAAAGACAAAATGCACACCACGCGGTACGGCATCGTGCCCTATCTGGTGATCCTGGGCGTGCTCTCGGTCCTGATGCTGCTGGAGCCCCATCTGTCCGGCACCGTGCTGATCGTCGGCGTGGGTGCGGTGCTGATGCTGGTGGGCGGCATCAATCTGGCGTGGGTAGGCGCGGCGGTGGCCGGTGTGGCCGGTGTGGCGTTTTTGATGGTCTCAGGTGTCATTACATACGGCCAGTCCCGCATCGCCATGTGGAAGGATCCGTTTATCGATGCCCGGGGAGAGGGATATCAGCTGTCCCAGAGCCTGATCGCCATCGGTTCCGGCGGACTGTGGGGCGTGGGCCTGGGCAAGAGCCGCCAGAAGTTTTTGTACCTGCCGGAGGAGCATAACGATTTCATCTTCGCCATTGTCTGCGAGGAGCTGGGCCTGATCGGGGCCACCGTGATCATGCTGCTGTTCGCGGCGCTGATCCTGCGAGGGTATTGGATCGCCCTCCATGCCCGGGACCGCTTCGGCAGCCTCCTGGTGGTGGGCGTCACCACCCTGATCGCCATGCAGACCTTCCTGAACATCGGCGTGGTGACGGGCCTGCTGCCCACCACGGGCATCTCCCTGCCCTTCTTCAGCTATGGCGGCACGGCGCTGTCCATCCAGCTGGCGGAGATGGGGATCGTACTGTCGGTATCACGGCAGATGAAGCCCACAAAGGCGGGATAGCAGGCACCATTCGGAATGATTGGAATTTAGAACCTGTATTCACAACCGTTGAACGCCGCCTGAGGGGCCTTTTTCCCGCCATACGGCGTCGCTTTCCCTTGCCATACGTCAGTATGGCTGCGGAAAATCTCCTTGTCTGAC
>JAETOQ010000158.1 GCA_021771635.1 Oscillospiraceae bacterium
GCCGCCTCCTTCCTTTCGCCGTTTTTGAAAGCCGAGCTGCCGGAGAGGTTCTTCAGCAGGACCTTCCGCTCGCCCTTGTATTCCGCCCCGATGAAGCCGAGCCGGAGCAGGAAGCACCGGAAGGCGTATTTTTCATTCTCCACCTTTTTCTCGGTCGCCGTGATGCGCTTCTGGTTCCTCGCCATGTCGCAGAGGGCGGAAATGAAGTGGGTGTAGGCCGCTGCCGATTCGCTGTCCGTTTCGGAAAACCAGGGGAAGGAAACTTTCTCCCCGTCCGCCTCAATCGGAAGGCTTTCAACCGCCAGGGCCTTTTTGATGAGGCTGCCCTTGGCATCCACCAGCTTCCGCAGGTTATCCAGTGCGGCATCCGTGAAGGAATCCCTCGGCATTGCCACCGTAAGCCCCAGATCCGCCTCCTGCGACGCTGTTTCCGGCTCCTCCGCATGGTTTTCCGCCTCCGCGCTTTCTTCCGCCGTGCCGCCTTCCTGCACCGTTTCTGCCGGGGCTGCAACAATCCCTCTCTCGGCAAGCCGCTCCATCAGGTTTTCAATCTCCTTGCTGTCCGCCCGGCCGTCGAATTCCACCGCCCCGGTTCTGTCAATGTGGAAGTAGTCCACTTCATAAGCCGCCGTCGGCATCCCAAGGTATCTCGGCTTTACCTCCAGAATCTCTCCCATCGCCTGCACCAACGCTTTCCGCTCTGCCCCTGTCCTGTTAAATTCAAACCTCATTTTTTGTACCTCCTTCGTTTTTCGGTACTACATTAATCACTCTGAACGGCAGAAATAGCAAGCGTTATGTGCGGAAAAATGTCACAATAAAAAGTCCGGGAACTGTGCATAGTACACGATGCCCGAAAGCACGAAATATACGTTCGGCAGTGCGACGCCGTTGCCCCACATTTTGTACTCGGCACTGTCCGAATGCGGGTCTTTCAGCCATTTGATAATCTGCTTATCCGTCTTTGGCTTTGTGGAAGTCCCCGCAATCTTCCGGTGGGTCTCAAAGACCTCCCTCCAGAACACTAAATCTTCCTCGGTAGGTTCTTCCGTGCCAAGCCCGCCGCACCACCAGTCCGGGAAGCCCTGCAGCCTCGCGCACTCAGTCGGCGTCAGCCTGCGGACGATATACTCCGGCTCCTCCTTCACATCGTTGATGACGGGAGGGTCCTTATAATCAGTAGCCACCAGCGTGTTTGCCAGTTCCTTCTCTGCCCGTGTGAAATGGGAATTCTTGCTCGTGCAATAGGTCGGCTGTGCCACGGCGTGGCGGTCCGTTGCATCCAGCGTGAAGGAAACATCCTCATTGATGCCGCTGCCCTGCGGCCCGTTCTTATCGTCCCGCCCGATCATGGAGCCCTGCAGGACAAAAGTCTGCATCTGCATATTCCGGGTAGCCATCAGCGCCCCGGACTTCCCCTGCAGGTCAATGACCTCGTCCCTCTGGTTGATGTGGAACGCCGACATCCCTTCCGGCTCCACCACGGC
>JAETOQ010000056.1 GCA_021771635.1 Oscillospiraceae bacterium
GGTTTATTCGCGCGGCGGCAGCCGCGCAATTCCATAAAAACGGCTCAAAGGAGCCGCTTTTATGGAATCCAGCCATTGTTACAATGCGTATTTCCACCGGTAGCGCTGAGACGCACAGTGGATGGTGCAAGTTTTTTAGGCGATTTGCTCCAAAAACCTTGCACTTGAACAAAGCCCATTGCTCTTGAAAGCCTTGCCTTTCAAGACTTTCGGCTTTGTTCAGTACGCATTATCTACGCATTATCATAGTGGAATCAGATCAGGGAGGCGTTGACAGATGGGACGGCCGCGGAATAAAAATTTTATGGTACACTGGCTGCGGGACCTGCTCTGCGGCGCGCTGATCGGCGCGGGGGCGATTTTGCCCGGGGTCTCCGGCGGCGTGCTGGCGGTGGTGTTCGATATCTACCGCCCCTTTATGGAGCTTCTCACACATCCACGGACCGCCGTCAGAAAATATTGGAAGTGGTTTCCGCCTATCGCCCTGGGCTGGTGCGCCGGCTTCCTGGGCTTTGCCAAGGGCATCGCGGCGGCCATCGACAGTTCCAGTACCGTGACCACCTGGCTGTTCATCGGCCTGATCGTGGGAACGGTGCCGTCCCTGTTCCGGGAGGCGGGGAAGGAGGGACGCTCCGCAGCCTCCTGGGTGAGTTTGCTGGTGTGCGCACTGGCGGTGTTCGGGGGACTGTTTTACATCAGCCGGATCGTCTGTGTTTCCGTGCGCCCCAGCTTCTGGTGGTATAATTTCTGCGGTGTTCTCTGGGGCATGAGCATCGTGATCCCGGGAATGACCTCCTCCTCCGTGATGATGGCCCTGGGGCTGTACCAGCCCATGCTGGAGGGGCTGGCGGATCTGGACCTGCTGGTGCTGTCGGCGTGCCTTCCCGGGATGTTCCTTGCCATTCTGCTGCTGGCCCGGCTGGTTACATGGTTCTTCCGGACACACTACTCTGTGGCGTTTCACGGCATTTTGGGCATCGTGCTGGCCTCCACCCTGGTCATCATCCCCACGTCGTACAGCGGAACGGGGGAGGCCGCGCTCTCTCTTGTGTGCTGTCTGGGCGGCTTTCTGCTGGCCTATTTCCTGGACCGGATCGACCGGCGGCTCCAGGACGCCGGCTGATGACAAAAAACGTTCCTCCCCGTACTGCGGCGGAGAGGAACGTTTTTGCTGGTTACGGAAACCACCGGCTCTGCCGGTGGAGGTGTCCCGTAAAAAAGCTTTAGCTTCAAGCATCAAGCGAAGCGAGCCGCTAACAGAAAGCTTTCAATAATAGAAAGCTTCCGTTAGAACAGCAATCGCCCGTTTATGGGCTGTGGGGCAAGTGATGCAAGCGAAATAAATTTCAGTGCGTCTTGAGACGCTTGCCGGTAATAGGCCCTTATAGGGCCAACTCAAGCCACCGGCTTAGCCGGTGGTTATGACTTTTACAGCTTGACCAAACCCGCCTCCACCAGCTTCTGAAGGCTCATGAGGATGCCAAGCTTCGCGTGATACCAGGTCAGGCCCCCCTGGAAGTAGATGGCGTAAGGCTCCCGGATGGGGCCGTCGGCGGACAGCTCGATGGAGCTGCCCTGGACGAAGGCGCCCGCCGCCATGATGACATCGGCGTCGTAGCCGGGCATGGCCCAAGGCTCCGGGGTGACGTAGCTGTCCACCGGCGCGGCGGCCTGGATGCCCTGGCAGAAGGCCACCATGGCCTCCCGGCTGCCCAGGGTCACGGCCTGGATGATGTCGTGGCGGCTCTCCGTGGCGTTTGGCACGCAGGCAAAGCCCAGCCGCTCATAGATGTTGGCGGCGAACACAGCGCCCTTCAGGGCGCCTGCCACCACGGTGGGGGAGAGGAACAGCCCCTGATAGAAGGCGGGCATCAGCCCCAGGTTGGCGCCCACCTCCTGCCCAAGGCCGGGGGCGGAGAGCCGGTAGGCGCACCGCTCCACGCACTCCTTCGTGCCGCAGATGTACCCGCCGATGGGGGCAAGGCCTCCGCCGGGGTTTTTAATGAGGCTGCCCACCACCATGTCGGCCCCCAGGTCCGAGGGCTCGATGGTCTCCACAAACTCGCCGTAGCAGTTGTCCACCATCACCTTCACATCGGGCTTGACAGACTTGCAGAAGGCGATGAGCTCCCCGATTTGCTCCACGGAGAAGCTGGGCCGGGTGGCGTAGCCTTTGGAGCGCTGGATGGTGATGAGCTTTGTGCGGCTGTTGATCTTTTGGCGGATGGCGTCATAGTCAAAGGAGCCGTCCGCTTTCAGATCCGCCTGGGCGTATGTGACGCCGTACTCCTTCAAGGAGCACTTGCTCTCCCGGATGCCGATGACCTCCTCCAGCGTGTCGTAAGGCGCGCCCACGGGGGAGAGCAGCTCATCCCCCGGCAGGAGGTTGGCGCTGAGGGCCACCGTCAGGGCGTGGGTGCCGCAGGTGATCTGGGGCCGGACCAGGGCGGCCTCCGTGTGGAACACGTCAGCGTAGACCTTTTCCAGATTGTCCCGGCCGGCGTCATCGTAGCCATAGCCGGTGGTGGCGGCGAAGTGGGTGGCGTTCACCCGGTTTTTCTGCATGGCGGCAAGGACCTTGCCCTGGTTGTACTCCGCCGTTTGATCGATGGCGTCAAAGCGCTGGCGCAGGTCCCCCAGCACCGCCTCGCCGAATTCATACACCGCCCGGCTCACGCCCAGCTGCTCATACATGCTTTCGATTTCCATAGCTTCCATTCCTTTTCTGTATTTCTCACACAAGTGCAAATTATAACAGGCCCCAGACCAAATAGCAAGCGGGGGCGCAAAAAAGTGCTGGAAGGGGCTGTATCCGGCGGAGTTTTCTGCTTCATTGGAGCATGGAGCGGGAGAGTGTTCAGAATTCCACGGGGCGGCATCGGAACACCATCCCTTTTGGAGGGTGGACGCACAGAGACGCTCGGCTCCGGAAATGAGCGCGGAAAAAGCGGCACGCATTGCGTGCCGCTTTTATGTACAAAACTCAGATGTGGATTCCACCCACAAAGTACTGGTTGTAATAACCGCTGGTCAGATCGCTGATGATCACGCCGTTGCTCCGGGAAGAGGAGGAATGGATATGCTGTCCGTTGCCGATATAGATACCGGCATGGGAGCAGGCTTTTCCGGCGTTGCGGCTGGGATCGTTGAAGAACACCAGATCACCGGGCTGCAGCTCGCTGATGCTGTATACCTTCGTGCCGATGCCGCTCTGCCACTGGCTGGTGGCGGAGTGGGGCAGATTGTAGCCAAACTGATTGTAGATGTACATCGTAAAGCCGGAGCAGTCAAAGCCGCTGGGGGAGGCGCCGCCGTAGGAATAGCGGGTGCCCAGGAACTGCTTGGCGTATTCCGCGATGCTGCTTGCGGAAGAACTGGAACTGGTCAGATCCACAAAGTCGCTGCGGATGTACCCTTCGGTGCCGTATTCACAGGTGACCGCGTACCAGCCGTCCACCAGCTCCGTGACAGTAACGATGTCGCCGGCGTCGAGGGTGGCCAGCTTGTCGCCGTCGGTAGAGGCCTCGGAACGGACATTCACGCCGTCACCGTTGATGCGGCCATAGGATTCAAAGAGATTGTCCTGATCGATGATCAGGAAATCGGAAGAGACATAGCCCTGATTCCCATTGAAGCTGATCTCATACCAGCCGTCCAATGTGTCATCCAGAACGGCGACGGCAACATCCCTGTCCAGCATCGTGACAACAGATGAAGAAGTGGAGGCCTCCGCACGCATTCTCAAAGAGGAGCCGGTGGTGGCACCCACGGCAACGGCCAGATCGCTTTCAGCGGCCAGAGCGGAGGCGGACAGCAACAAGACTGTGACAGCGGAGAGGACGAGGGCCTTTGCCGCCTTTCCTGCGAAGTGTGTCATAAGTGAGAGCTTCCTTTCGTTTGATCTTTTGTATGAGGGAAGTACGCTTATTTCTCCCTGCCGGCCAGCGCACGGTCCAGCCAGATCGCGGCGATATCCATAGCCGCGTAGAGGCTTTCCTTCTCGCTCTTCTTGACGATGCGGTCCCGGGATTTCAGATTGGGATCGGTCAGCTGCAGCTGAACGGAGACCTTGGTGGCCAGGTTCAGATCCTGCTCCTTTTTACTGTCCATCACCTGCATCATGATGATATATTTTTCAGCCATCGTTCCGTAGTAGATCAGATTATCGATCCGACGGAGAGGGTGGCCCTTGTAGATCAGGCCTTCTGCTTTTGCGGATTTGGATTCTGCCATGGAAACACTCCTTTGAAAAATTGTAACCAAATTGTAACAGATTTTTTCCGATTTGTCAATGATACGACCTCGGGAATTTGCCGGAAAAATTCGCCAGTTCTCGGGAAAATACACAAAAAGCGCAAAAAAATTCCGCAGATACAAGCGCTTGCGCCTAAAAACGCCTGCTTGGAATCTGCGGAATCGGATCTCGAAAAAATAACAAATTGTAACTTTTGTTACTGCCCCAGATACTTGCGCACCAATACCTGCAGCAATTCGTCCCGGTCGATCTTGCGGATCAGAGTGCGTGCGTTGTTGTGATTGGTGATATAGGTGGGGTCCTCGGACAGAATATATCCCACGATCTGGTTGATGGGGTTATAGCCCTTTTCCTCCAATGCCTGATAGACAGTGGATAGGATCTGGTGGATCTCCGCGTCCTTTTCCATCGCAATGCTGAATTTCCTGGTAAAATCGTCCATACAGACACCACCTTTCTTTCTCTGTGGATCAGCTAACAGCAATATAAGGATAGTATACTCGCTTTTTTAAAAACTGTAAAGCTTTTCGTTGGGAATTTTACGAAAGATTTTTACTGGTCCATGCCGAAACCCGGTTCCGGCATGGACCGGGGAAGCTCTGATGAAATCAACGTGCGCGGATCTGCGCCAGCAATTCCCTCCTGACAAGGAAGAAAGCCGCAGGAATCCTGAAGGATTTCAAGGTTTTCTGACGCGGATCAGGGGGGAATTGCTGGTGTGAAGATGGTGCGGGGATTTATTCAGAGCTTCCCTGGACGAATGATCGGCGTTGGATTCAGCGGAGAACGGCGTTCAGCTCGTCCTTCAGCAGGTCCAGGATGCGCTTTACATCCTCGTCGGCCTCCTGGGCGGTGAGGCTGCGGTCATCGGAGCGGAGCGTCAGATTGAAGGCAACGCTCTTCTTGTCCGCGGGGATGCCGGGGCCGGTGTAGATATCGAACAGGGCCACATCCTTCAAAAGTCCCCTGGCGCCCCGCCGGATGCAGTCCTCCAGGTCCGCCACGGGGACGGACTTGCCGCACACCACGGCGATGTCCCGGGTGACGGCGGGGAACTTGGGCAGGGGCTGATAGACGCTCTTGCCGCCCATGCCGGCGTACATGGCGTCAAAGCGCAGCTCGGCGGCGTACAGCTGGCAGTCCACGCCGTAGTTGGCGGCCACGTGGGGATGGATCTGGCCCACCACGCCCAGAAACGTCTCTCCCTGCCAGAGGCTTGCGCAGCGGCCGGGATGGTAGGAGGGATTGTTCCGTTCGGCGGTGAAGCGGACGTTCTCGATCCGAAGGCCGGCGAGAATGGCCTCCACCGCGCCCTTCATGGCGAAGAAGTCCATGTCCGGGCCGTAGGCGCCAAGGGAGAGGATCTTCGGCTCATCGGCCATGCCGGAGCCGTCATTTTTCGCGAAGTAGGTCCGGCCCAGCTCGTAGAGTTTTACCGCCTTGTTGCGGAAGTTGTAGTTCCGGGTGAGGATCTCCAGCATGGAGGGCAGGGTGGTGGTGCGCATGATGGAGGTGTCCTCGCCCAGGGGGTTGAGGATCTTCAGGGAATCGCGCAGGGGGGAGTCCTTGGGCAGGTCGATCTTGTCGTAGTAGGTGGGGCTGATGAAGGAGTAGGTGATGATCTCGTTGTATCCCACGCTCCGGCACAGGGCGCCCATGGCGTTTTCCGCCTTCTGGACGGGGGAGAAGCCCCGCCGCTGGTTCATGCCGGAGGAGAGGGTGTCGGGGATGTTGTTGTAGCCGTGGAACCGGGCCACTTCCTCGGCAATGTCGGAGTAGTGCTCCACATCGCCCCGCCAGGAGGGGACCAGGATGGTATCGCCGTCCAGCTCAAAGCCCAGAGGCTTCAGGATGCGGCGCATTTCAGCTTCCGGCACGTCCACGCCCAGAAGGGCGTTGATCTTTTCCGGCTCCAGCTTGACGGTGGTGGGATTGACGTCCTTGGCGATGACGTCCATCACGCCGTCCACCACTTCGCCGGCACCCAGCAGCTCCACCAGCTCGCAGGCACGCTGGACGGCCTTCATGGTGTTCATCAGGTCCAGGCCCTTTTCGTACCGGGCGGAGGCCTCGGTGCGCATGTTCAGGGCGGTGGCGGTGCGGCGGACGGAGGCGCCGTTGAAGTTGGCGGACTCAAAGAGGACCATGGCGGTGTCGCCGATGATCTCGCTGTTGGCGCCGCCCATGACGCCGGCCACGCACACGGGCTTGTGCGCATCGCAGATGCACAGCATATTGGGGGTGAGCTTGCGCTCATTGCCGTCCAGAGTCTGGATGGTCTCGCCCTCCCGGGCGGTGCGGACGATGATCTTTCCGCCCTCCACGCAGCTAAAGTCAAAGGCGTGCATGGGCTGGCCGTATTCCAGGCACACATAGTTGGTGATGTCCACGATGTTGTTGATGGGCCGGACGCCGGAATTGCGCAGCCGCTCCCGCATCCAGGCGGGGGAGGGGGCGATCTTCACGTTTTTCACCAGCCGGGCGGTGTACCGGGGGCACAGGTCGCCGTCCTCGATCTCGATGTCCACATGGTCCATGATGGAGCCGCCGCAGCCACGGATGACGGGAGTATGAAGGTTCAAGGGCTTATCAAAGGTGGCGGCGGCCTCCCGGGCAAGGCCGATGACGCTCAGGCAGTCGGGCCGGTTGGGGGTGATCTCAAACTCCACCACGTGGTCGTCCGCGCCGATGACGGCGGCCATGTCGTCACCGGGCTTCACGCCCTCCTCATGGAGGATGAAAATGCCGTCGGGGATGCAGTGGGGGAATTCCTTTTGCTCCGCGTGGAGGTCGGAGAGGGTGCAGATGGTGTCGGTCTTGGTGTTGTAGGCCACCATATCACCCTCGTGGAGGTTGGAGCAGACGGTGTCGGGCGCGGCGGTGGCGCCGCCGATGTCCAGGCAGGTGTGATAGGTGCCGCTGCCCTGGCCCGCGCACTCCAGCACCCGGGCGGCCACGACAGGACCGTAAATTTTATGGCCGGGCTGGACGTCGGCGGGGATGGACGGCTTCTCCTTGTCCAGGGGCTTGTAGTCGTTCAGCAGGGCGGCGGGGGTGATGACCGCGTAGGGGTAGTCGTGCTCAGCGGTGAGGCCCAGCTCCTTCAGAGAGCACAGCATACCGTTGGACACCACGCCCCGCAGCTTGCCCTTCTCAATTTTCACGCCGCCGGGGAGCAGGGATTTGTGCTTCGCCACGGGCACCAGGTCGCCCTCATGAATATTCCAGGCGCCGGTGACGATCTGGGTGGGCTCATCCCCGCCGATATCCAGCTGGCAGATCCACATATGGTCGGAGTCGGGATGACGCTCCATCTTCACGATGCGGCCTGCCACCACGTTTTTCAAAGACTCGTTCAGGACCTCTGTGACCTCCACCTTGGAGCCGGACAGTGTCATGGCCTCCGCGAAATCACGATCGGAGACCGAACCGATATCGACAAATTCATTCAGCCATTTTCTCGAAAGTTTCATCTATCATATTCCTCCTGATTCAATCAATAGAAGGTGGTCCAGGGGAAGGCCCCTGGTTTCTCCGTCTCAGGCGGAGAAATCAATTGAAATTATTTTCGCCGCGACACCCTCCAGAGGGGCTTCTCTTGCCCCTGCGGGGCAAATCACCTTCTGCGCGTGGTGAAAATCCCCTGGCTCAGCCGCCCTGGGCGGCGTCACCAGCCCGCAGACTGGTGGTAGGGGATTCTCAAGGGGAAAGCAGTGAAGCGCCGCCAGCGGCGGACGAAGCGAACCGCTTTCGAGGCAGCGGCACGATTGGCGGCCCTGATAAGGGCCGGGAATCATAGTGCCGTAACGGTGCCCCCTTGACGTTTTTAGAACTGCTCCAAAAACCGCTGGTCGTTCTCGAAGATCAGCCGCAGGTCGCTGATCTTGAACTGGCCCATGGCCAGCCGCTCCAAACCGAAGCCGAAGGCGAAGCCGGAGTACACGTCCGGGTCCACGCCGCAGTTTCGCAGCACCTTGGGATGGACCATGCCGGCGCCCAGCACCTCGATCCAGCCCTCGCCTTTGCAGGTGGGGCAGCCCTTGCCGCCGCACTTGTGGCACTGGATGTCCATCTCGCAGCTGGGCTCGGTGAAGGGGAAGTGGTGGGGGCGGAAGCGGGTGACGGTGTCGGGTCCGTAGATCTCCCGGATGACGGCGTTCAGCGTGCCCTTCAGGTCCGCCATGGTGACGCCCTTGTCCACCACCAGTCCCTCGATCTGGTGGAACATGGGGGAGTGGGTGGCGTCCACCTCATCCTTGCGGTACACACGGCCGGGGGAGATCATGCGGATAGGCACGCCGCAGGTCTCCATGGCCCGGATCTGCATGGGAGAGGTCTGGGTCCGCAGCAGGACGCGGGAGTCCTCGGTGAGATAGAAGGTGTCGGACCACTCCCGGGCGGGGTGGTCGGCGGGGGTGTTGAGCTTGGTGAAGTTGTAGTCCTCCTGCTCGATCTCCGGGCCCTCCATGATCTCAAAGCCCATGTTGATGAAAATCTCCTTGATCTCGTCCAGCACGGTGTACATGGGATGCTTGTGGCCCAGCGCGGGCTTTTTGCCGGGGATGGTCACGTCCAGTGTCTCCGCTTCCAGCCGGGCCTCCATGGCCTTTTCGGCAAGGACGGCGGAGCGGGCCTCCATGGCCTGTTCCAGGGCGGCGCGGACGTCGTTGGCCATCTGGCCCATGACGGGGCGCTCCTCGGGGGAGAGCTTGCCCATCTGCTTCAAGACGGCGGTGAGCTCGCCCTTCTTGCCCAGGTACTTGACCCGCAGGGCTTCCAGTTCAGACTCCTCCGCGGTCGCGGCGATGGATTCCAGAGCCGCTTTGCGAATGGCTTCCAGTTGTTCTTTCATATCGGATACTCCTTTACTTGGATGTGATTGATGAGAGAATGGGGACAAAATAAAAAAGCCCCTCGTCCCATCTTGGGACGAAAGGCAATCCTTCCGCGGTACCACCCAAATTCGCACTTTTAACAATGCGCACTTGAAGCCCCTGTAACGGAGGGCGGCCGGCCGTGTCTCCACGGCGGCTCCCGGGCGAACCAAACCAGGCGTCCGCAGTCTGGCTCGCAGCCGGTGACCAGACCTCTCTTGGCGGCGTTTCACGGTTATTTTCCCGTTCATCGCTGATATCAACTACCACTTATAACATAGAAAATAGGGAAATGCAAGAGAAAAATCCCCCATTCCGGCAATTTCGGCGGAATGGGGGAGGGAAACTCATACTAGAACTTGTTAAAAAGGTTGAAAACCTTTTTCCCCGCAAGGGGGACGCGGCAACCGTAAGCGGCGGAGCCGCCACCGGTTGCCCAGTATAGCGCGAAGCGCGTCAAGTTCTTATGAGACGTGTTTTGCGCCGTTAAGGCGCAAAATGGAAACGCATTCGTGCGTTTTCATTCCTGATAAAACGAAACAGTTTTATCAGGAATTAGTATCAGTCCTCGCCCTTATAGGGATTCAGGACCACGCTCACCACGCCGCACAGGATGCCCCCCACGGCAAACACCCACCAGGCGGTGCCCCAGGCGTTCCGGGTGAAGCCCAGGCCCACATAGATGGCGGTGGCGGTCAGCATGACGGCGCCGCAGCTGGCGCCGATAAGGTCCAGCCGCTTTTTCGCCTCCGGGTCGGGGTTGTTGTCCCGGTTGTACTTCCAGACCTTGTACTTGTCCTCCTGCATCCCGCCGTAGACAAAGGAGAATACCGCCCCGGCGATCAGCAGCATAAAGACCGCGGCGGCAATGGACTCATAAGGCTCCTTCTCCGGCAGGAAGGCGAACACACCGATCAGCAGCACCACACCGAACAAAATGGCCCCCACGCCGCCGGCGATGTACCACACGAATCTCTGGTGGAAGGCGTCCTTTTCCTCCTGGGTGTAGAAGTCCGCGATGACCGGATGCTGTTTGCGGAAATTTTCGTGCTGGATGCCGCTGGCGACGATGACCACCGTGGACACAGCGACGATCAGCATAAACAGGGCCGCTGACATCATCTGCATGAGGTCAGAGGGATCATAGGCCGACAGGAGCAGCATCAGCGATATCCCGGCGATGATGGCGGAGATGGACAGGGCCAGCCGCAGAGAAAAGCGGTTCATATGGGCGTCGTACCGGGCGGTGTCACTGACACGGCTCTCCTCCACATTTCCACGCAGAAGAAGATCCAGATCCACATCGTACAGGTCGCAGATGCGCAGAAGCGTGTCCATCTCCGGAAAGCTGGTGCCGCTCTCCCACTTGCTGACGGACTGGCGGGAGACCTCCAGCTGCTCCGCCAGCTGTTCCTGGGTAACGCCCGCCTGGGCACGGATGAATTGCAGATTATCAGAAAATGCCATGGAAATTCCTCCTCAGATTTGATGGAGACATCCTACCGGAGCCCCGGCTTTGGCGCCAGCAAGTTTGTGTTGCGTTTGAAGAAAAGCATGTAAAGTTTGAGTTGCGTTCTCTAATTATACCACATTTCAGCACATTTGGAGGAGAAAATCGGATTGCATTACTACAACATTCCCCTTATAATGAGAAAAAACAACACGGGAGGCGTGGACCATGAAGCTGGCGGCGGCAGAGCAGATGCGGGAACTGGACAGACAGGCCATCGAGGAGCGGGGCATCCCCTCCATCGATTTGATGGAGCGGGCGGCGGAGGGCGTGGCACAGGCGGCGCTGGACCTGCTGCCGGACAAGCCGGGGAGGAGCCGTGCGGCGGTGTTCTGCGGCGCGGGCAACAACGGCGGGGACGGTATCGCGGCGGCACGCCTTTTGTTTTTGGCCGGCGTGAAGGTGCGGGTGTTTCTGGTGGGGAAGTACGAAAAGCTGACGCCGGACGCCCTGGAGGAGACCAGACGGCTCTCTGAGTGCGGCGTGGAGCTGGAGCCCTTTGCACCGGAGGATCCGGACCAATCCGCCTGGGCCAGAAGCAGCCATGTGCTGGTGGACGCCGTTTTCGGTGTGGGCCTTTCCCGGGAAATCGCCCCGGATTCCGTCTTTGCCGCAGCCATCCGACTGATGAACGGGTGCCGGGGCAAAGTGGTGGCCGCCGATATCGCCAGCGGTGTGGAAGCAGATTCCGGCCGGGTATTGGGCTGCGCTGTCAAAGCTGACAAGACAATAACCTTTACATATCAGAAAATTGGTCAGGCGGTGGAAGACGGCGCCCTGCTGTCCGGTGAGGTGGAGGTGCGGGACATCGGCATCCCCGCTGACCTGCGGAAAGGGCTGGTTTGTCCGGCACAGACGGTGGAGGCGGACTTTGTGAAGGCGGCGCTGCCCCCGCGGAAGCCCGACGGCCACAAGGGAGACTTCGGCAGGCTGCTGATCGTCGGCGGCGCGGAGGGCTATACCGGCGCGCCCTGCCTGTCGGCCTCCGCCGCGGTGCGGAGCGGCTGCGGGCTGGTATCCCTTGGAGTGCCGGAGGGCATCTGGGCCGTTGAGGCCGTGAAGTGCACTTCCGCCATGCCGTTTCCACTTACTGAAAAGCACGGAATGTTAAGCTATAAAGCTTTACAGAAAATTGAGGAAAAACTGTCCGCCTGCGATGTGCTGGCTCTGGGGCCGGGGCTTGGGCGGAGCGAGCAGGTGACAAAGCTGGTCTGTGACCTGCTGCTCCGGACGGAAAAGCCGGTGGTACTGGATGCCGACGGCATAAATGCCCTGGAGGGACATATAGATGTCTTGGACCGGCGGCGGGGCCGGATCACTATTTTGACGCCTCACGACGGCGAATTTGCCAGGATCGGCGGTGACTTGTCCCAAAGCGGACGGGTACGGGAGGCCCGGGACTTTGCGAAGGCCCACGGCTGCATCCTGGTGCTGAAAGGGCACCGCACCGTGACCGCCGCACCGGCTGGAAATGTGCTGGTGAACACCACCGGGAACTCCGGTCTGGCAAAGGGCGGCAGCGGCGACGTGCTGACAGGGCTTATCGCGTCAATGCTGGCCCAGGGGGCCGCGGCGGTCCAGGCGGCGGCAGCGGGCGTGTGGCTCCACGGCAGGGCCGGGGACCTGGCGGCCCAGCGGCTGACAGCCTACGGCGTGACGCCGGAGGACATTATACAAGAAATGCCCACGGCATTTCTTGAGATATTGAGATAGAAGATAGGAGATATGGTGCTTCCATCAGAGACCTCTTCTATTTTCTATCTGACTATCTGATACGAATTTTCGATAAAACGAAATCGTTTTATCAAAAACGGGAACCCACGCGTGTGTTTCCGTTTTGCCCCACAAAGGTGCAAAACACGTCTCATAAGAATTCAACGCGTCTTCGACGCTATACTGGGCAGCCGTTGACGGCTCCGCCGCTTACGGATGCCGCGTCCCACTTGCGGGGAAAAAGCTTTTTAATGAATTCTGGTATGAATTTGGAGGTGCGGACGATGCGGAAGCTAAAGAAGTGCGTACCAATGATAGCCCTGTGCCTGCTGATGACTGCCTGCGGCGGCGCAAGGGAGGCGAAGGCGGCAAACCTGCGGGACCGCTATCACGACATGACAGGCTGCACGATGGAGGCGGCGGTCTCCTGTGATCAGGAGGGGCTTGCCTGGGAGGCGGACCTGCGGTGTGACTACACGCCCGGCGGGGAGAGCACGGTGGAGGTCCTGGCACCGGAGAGCATCGCCGGTGTGAAGGCGGTTTTGAACGATGCGGACTGGAGGCTGGAATACGAGGATGGCAGCCTCAATGCCGGAACACTCAGCCGGGAGGAGATCAGCCCGGCCATGTGCCTGCCCCGGCTGATGAACGCCCTGCGGGACGGCTGGCTGCTGGAGGAGAACGAGGAGACCTGGAACGAGGTGCCCTGCCTCCGCATCACGGTGGACCAGAGCGGAACCCAGGACGGCAAGATCATCTCCACGGTCTGGCTCCGGCAGGAGGATGGAACGCCTCTGCGGGGCGAGATCGCCGTGGACGGAGAAATAATTTTGACAGCGGAGTTTACGAGTTTTGCGTTTTATGATACAATAGAGAACCAAGAAACCTGACCCCCGTTGAACAGGAAAGGGACGCATATCTATGAAAGACACGGTTTTACGGCGGACCTGGGCGGAGATCGATCTGGATGCCCTGGCCCACAATTATCAGCAGGCCCGGCGGCTGATCGGGCCGAAGACGAAATATCTGGGCGTGGTGAAGGCGGACGCCTACGGCCACGGCGCGGTCCAGGTCTCCCGGAAACTGGAGGCGCTGGGGGCCGACTATCTGGCGGTCTCCAGTCTGGATGAGGCCCGGGAGCTGCGGCACGGCGGCATTCGGATGCCCATTCTGATCCTGGGGCATACGCCGCCGGAGATGGTATCGCAGCTGATCCAATACAACATCACGCAGACCGTTTCCGCCCAGGCCAAGGCGGAGGCATACAGTGCAGCGGCGGCGGAGTGCGGCGGTACGCTGAAGGTCCACATCAAGGTGGACACGGGCATGTCCCGCCTGGGCTTTTTAATCCGGGGGAGGCACTTTGACGGCGGCGTGGAGGCGATCGCGGCCTCCTGCGCCCTGCCCCATCTGGAGGCGGAGGGCATCTTCACCCACTTTGCCGCCGCCGACGAGGATGACGAGGCCAGCGAGGCCTATACCCGGGAGCAGTTCGGCGTATTTACCCAGGCCATAGACGCCCTGGCGGCCAGGGGACAGACCTTTGCCATCCGGCACTGTGCCAACAGCGGCGCCCTGGCCCGGTATCCGGAGATGTATTTGGACATGGTGCGGCCCGGCATCGCCCTGTACGGGGTGGGTGCCGATGCCCGGCGGCTGGACCTGCGGCCTGTCATGGCGCTGAGATCCTGCGTATCCACGATCAAGGTGTTTGATCCGGAGACTGACGTGAGCTACGGGAGAACGTTCCGCACCACGGAAAGGACACGGATCGGCGTGCTGCCCATCGGCTATGCGGACGGGCTGTTCCGGGGCCTCTCCAACCGCATGGCGGTCCAGACCGGCCAGGGGCCGGCGCCCATCCGGGGCCGCATCTGCATGGACATGACCATGGTGGACCTATCCGGGCTGCCGGAGGTCCATGTGGGGGACGCGGTGGAGCTGTTCGGCCAGCACCAGCGGGTGGATGACCTGGCGGATATCCTGGGGACCATCCCCTATGAGCTGACCTGCGCGGTCAGCAAGCGGGTGCCCCGGCTGTACATGAAAAACGGAGAAGTGGTAGAACGAAGTCTGCGGATGTTGTAAGCGCAGGTCAGTTCACCGCCGCAAAGGCGGCG
>JAETOQ010000159.1 GCA_021771635.1 Oscillospiraceae bacterium
TGCTTACTCGTCAGCCATCATCTGGCGGACTTCCTCACGGAGCATACGCTTGATTTTGTCCTCCATTGTCTCGGTGCTGGTTTCACTGAAATGCGCCCACACAAGATAGGTGGTCTTGCCGATTTTCTTCACCATCGAGGGCGGGGTGTCCGGCTTGGGCCGGGGGAAGGTCATGCCAGCGGTAGCATTGGGAAGTTTGTTTGCCATAGGCTCTCCTTTCAGTCCATCAGATTTTTCAAACGTGCCAGCTTGTCCTGCGCCGTAGCCTTGCGGAAGTTCTCGCCCGAAAAGCGGATGGGGGCGCACATCTCCAGCAGACGGTCATAGATACGGGCATGGGCGGTGTCCTGGGGGTGCTGCAAGTCCTGGAGGGACAAGTTGGTGGTGACAATCAGCGGCCTGCGGCTGCGGTAGCGGCTGTCAATCACGTTGTAGACCTGCTCCAAACCGTACTCCGTCCCGCGCTCCATGCCGAAGTCATCCAATATCAGCAGCGGGGCGCGGCACAGGCGGGTTATGTACTCGTTGCGGCCCTCGAAGCTGGCGGTCAGGTCGTTCAGTATCAGGGCAAAGTTCGTCATGCGGACGGCCACCTCCTGCTCCATCAGAGCGTTGGCGATGCAACCGGCGAAGTAGCTTTTCCCGGTTCCCACTCCGCCCCAAAGCAGATAGCCGATGTTTTCCTCCTGCATGGTCGGCCAGTTCTCAACGTAAAACCGGGCGTGTTTCATCTGCGGGCATTTGCCGTTGTCGTTGGCAAACGTCCATCCCCTCATAGCCGGGTCGGTAAAGCCCCGGCGTTTCAAGTCGGCCACAGCCTGACGGTGACGGCGGGCCTCCTGCTCCGCCGCCTCCCGGTCGATGCGCTCCCGCTCACAACGGCAGGGGTGGGGGAGCAAGCGGCCCTCCAGTGGCGGGGCCTCCATGCGAAACTGTTTCGGGGTGCGGCACTTGCCGCAGTACAGAAGGCCATCCTCGCCGGTGTAATCCCCCGGCGCTATGTGGGTCACGGTGATGCGCTTGATTATGCTGTCAAAATCATTCATAGGCTCTCGCCCTCCTTGCACGAATAGTCAGATATGCAGCCCTTGCCCTTACGCCTGTCCTCTTTCGCCCAGCGGCGAATGGTGGCGGCGTGGCTTTTGTAGGTCTTGCCGGTGGAGGCCATGTATTCGGACAATCGCTCGATGTACTCCTGCCAGACGGTGGGGAAGTCAGCTTGCAGTTCGGCAACCTCGGCCTCCGTCAGAAAGACATTCTCATAGCGGCCTCGCACGCGGGCGCACGCGCCCTCTCTCACATCAGGTAATTCACTCAGGTTACTCGTAAGGTTATTAGCGGACAATTTTCTGTCCATCAAAGGGATAGTTTTCTGTCCATCAGGAGGACAATTTTCTGTCCGTCTGGGGGATAATTTTTTGTCCATCAAGCGGACAATATCTTGTCCATCAGGTA
>JAETOQ010000160.1 GCA_021771635.1 Oscillospiraceae bacterium
AATGCGTTCAAGGCCAATGCCGGGACAGAGGTGGTATCCGACATCATTTTCCTGCAAAAACGGGACCGCCCGATTGACATTGCCCCGGACTGGACGCAGACCGGACAGACCGAAGAAGATTTTACC
This sequence comes from Oscillospiraceae bacterium, assembly GCA_021771635.1. Lineage (GTDB taxonomy): Bacteria > Bacillota > Clostridia > Oscillospirales > Oscillospiraceae > Oscillibacter. The sequence continues at coordinate 127 of JAETOQ010000160.1, forward strand.
ATCAACCGCTATTTCCTGGATCACCCGGAAATGGTGCTGGGCCGCACTGCTTCAGAAAGCACCCAATACGGAAAACAGGATTACACAGTGACCCCCATTGAGGGGCTGGAACTTTCCGACCAGCTGCACGATGCCATCAAATACATTCGCGGGACCTACCAGGAGGCCGAACTGCCGGAGCTGGGCGAGGGAGAAGAAATTGATACCTCCATCCCCGCTGACCCTGATGTAAAAAACTATTCCTATACCGTTGTGGACGGTGCGGTGTACTACCGGGAAAACAGCCGCATGGTGCGCCCTGACCTAAACGCTACCGCCGAGGCCCGTATCAAGGGTCTGGTGGAACTGCGGGACTGTGTGCAGAAGCTCATCGGCCAGCAGATGGACAGCTTTGTTTCAGATGCGGCAATCCGTGAAACACAGGCCGAATTGAACCGGCTCTATGACGCATTTTCCGCAAAATACGGCCTTATCAATGACCGGGGCAACCGGCTGGCCTTTGCCGATGATTCCAGCTATTATCTGCTCTGCGCCCTGGAAGTCATTGACGATGACGGGCAGCTGAAGCAAAAAGCGGATATGTTCACCAAGCGCACCATCAAGCCCCATCAGGCTGTTACTTCGGTAGACACCGCCAGTGAAGCCCTGGCTGTTTCCATCGCGGAAAAGGCAGAGGTGGATATGGCGTACATGGCGGAACTGAGCGGCAAAACCCAGGAGGAATTGGCGCAGGAGCTGCGGGGCGTGATCTTCCGCCTGCCCGGACCTTTGGCGGAGGGGGAATCACCCCATTATGTGACAGCGGATGAATACCTCTCCGGCAATGTGCGCCGGAAACTGCGGCAGGCGCAGCGGGCGGCAGATAAAGACCCCGCCTTTTCTGTCAATGTGGAGGCGCTGACCGCCGCCCAGCCAAAGGATTTGGACGCATCGGAAATCGAGGTGCGCCTGGGTGCTACCTGGATTGACAAAGACTACATCCAGCAATTCATGTACGAAACCTTCCACACCCCGTACTATCTGCAAGGGAAGATTGAGGTCAAGTATGTCCCCTACACCGCCGAGTGGCAGATCACCGGCAAAAACGCCGTTGGGTACGGCGATGTAGCCGCCAACACCACCTACGGCACCGACCGGGCCAACGCCTACAAGATTCTGGAGGACAGCTTAAACCTGCGGGACGTCCGCATCTATGACACGGTTGAGGACGCGGAGGGCCGGGAGCGCCGGGTACTCAACGCCAAAGAAACCACCCTTGCCGCCCAGAAGCAGATGGCGATCCGGGAAGCCTTCCGGGACTGGATTTGGAAGGACCCACAGCGGCGGCA
>JAETOQ010000161.1 GCA_021771635.1 Oscillospiraceae bacterium
CCCCGTTTTCTGCGTTTTGCCATGGCTTCATCTCCTCTCCAAGGTAGTCAGTCAGAAAGCCGCCTACGATATCGGCGGCCCGTTTTTGCATATCGCCGGTGGTGTGGGTATAGGTGTCCAGCGTGAAGGACGCCTTGGTGTGCCCCAGGATGCCGGACAGGGTTTTGGCGTCCACCCCAGAGGTCAGTGCATGAGTGGAAAATGTGTGACGAAGATCGTGGAAGCGGATGCTGGGCAGTCCGACCTGAGCCAGCAGCTTCTTCAGTTGATGGTAAGCGGCACTGGGGTTCACGGGGGCCTCCGGGCGAAGCGGATTGTGGAAAATCCAGGGGGAGAAGGACTTCTTCTTCCTTGTACGTAATAATTCCGCTGTGCTGGGCGGCAGGAGGATTTTCCTGGTTCCAGCATAAGTCTTGGTATCCCCAGCCACCAGTCTGCCACCCTTTTCACGGTGCAGGGTGCGGCAGATGCGGAGCGTCCCCGCCCTGCCGTCGAAGTCCGTCCACATGAGGCCGCAGATTTCACCCGGGCGAAGGCCGGTGGTGAGTTCGATGTAGAAGAAGTCGTGCCAGATGTGGTCAGTTTTGATGGTGTCCATAAAAATGTCCAACTGTTCTTCGTTCAAGATGTTCATGGGCTGTCGAATTACCTTGGGCGGATCCACTTCATCGGCGGGGTTGGTGGGAATGAACCCCTGCTCCACCGCCGCCCGGAGTGCGTGGTGTAGCGTGGTGTGGATGCCATGGACGGTGGTGCTGGAAAGCCCGCGGCTTTGGTCGGGGCGAGGATTCACCCGACCGTTTTTCTTCAGACTATCGTGGAGTTTTCTCAAGTCTGCCGCCGTCACCTGGGAAAGCATTTTCTTCCCCAGATAGGGTATCACATGGTTCTCCATATCTCGCCGATAATGCTCCAGGGTGCTGGGCCGGAGGGTGGCGGACATCTGCCCCAGCCACTGCTCCAGCCATTCCGCGAGGGTCATTCTGCTTTGCTCTGTCAGGTCGACACCCTGGTAGATGTCGATGTTCTGGCGGAGCTTCGCGGTCAATTCTTTTTGGGTGCTGGCGTAAAGGTAGCGGAAGATAGAATCGCCGTCCTCCTTGTGCCCTACCACGATACGCCCCTCCCAGCGGCCATCCTCCCGCTTGCGTACCATGCCGTCGCCGGATGGTCTGCGCTTCGCCATGGTCAATCACCTCCGTTTCGTATGTCACCGTCATTTCCATCCATACACTCGGCCATGATCCGAACGCCCAGCCGGAAGCCCAAGATGAAGTTTTCCATGGCGGTGATGCTGTCAATTTCCTGTTGTGATTCGATGAGCTTTGCCAAGACCGCTTGTCCGGCGTCATCAAGAAGTTCCGTGAGTTGGTTTTCAAACCGGGCCACCCGGTCTGTTGCCCGTTTTAGCTCCGAATTGGGCGCCATGTCCTGTG
>JAETOQ010000162.1 GCA_021771635.1 Oscillospiraceae bacterium
TGGCCTACCCTATTTACCGGACGGAAAGCAAAGAACAGTTTGAACGCGCCATCCGGCAGGACCCGCGCAACAGCGCCATCACCGACTATCTCCCCGCCGATCTGGACCAGTTTTCCCCGGATTTACGGGAGGCTCTGACCGGGGAGGGCGGTTTGCTGGATACGGCTGCAAAGGAGGATATAGCGGCGCTGCTCCGAAGCGGCGCAGGTAATCCGGCTGTCGCCCAGCATCTTTCCCAGCGGTTTTCCGGTACAGTGGAAACCATGCAGCTGGAAACCGGAGATACGGCGGATTACCGGGCCTCCGCAAACGGCATGGAAGTGGAGATTCTGCGGGAAGATGAAACGGTGCTGGCAGCGATGTATGAAAGCTGGGAGCCGCTTGCCGCTGCCCTGCGCGCCCTCTACCAGCAGGAGCTGGACGGATTCTCCCACGAACCGGCACAGCCAGAAGAACGGCTGGCAGAGGAACAGCCGGATTTTGGGAATCCTCCCGCACCAGAGCCGGAGCCGCAGATCACCATTACCCCCGTCACCCGTTATCCGGGCGAACAGAACCATCTGCCCTACGATATAGAGATTCATACGCTGCACTTTGATGAGCCGGAACCTACCCCTCCCCAGCCGACTGCCGGGAACTTCCGTATCACCGACATTCACCTGGGCGAAGGCGGGCCAAAAGCAAAGTTTCGGGCCAATATGGATGCAATCAATCTCCTGAAAGAATTGGAGTTTGAAAACCGGCAGGCCACGCCGGAGGAACAGGAAACCCTTTCCCGGTATGTGGGCTGGGGCGGTCTGGCAGACGCTTTTGACGAGAGTAAGCCCGCCTGGGCCAAGGAGTTTGCGGAACTCTATGCCACGCTGTCCCCGGAGGAATATGAAGCTGCCAAGGGGACCACCTTAAACGCCCATTACACCAGCCCCACCGTAATCCAGGCCATTTATGAGGCGGTGGGGAAAATGGGATTCCAGACCGGCAACATCCTGGAACCCTCCTGCGGGGTGGGAAACTTCTTCGGTATGCTGCCGGAGGAAATGCAGGGGAGCAAACTGTACGGCGTGGAACTGGATTCCATCACCGGACGCATCGCAAAACAGCTCTATCCCCAGGCAAACATCACTATCGCGGGCTTTCAAACCACTGACCGGCGAGATTTTTATGATTTGGCCGTAGGGAATGTGCCGTTTGGCCAGTATTCCGTCCATGACCGGGCCTATAACAAGCTGAACTTCAACATTCACAACTACTTTTTCGCCAAATCGCTGGACCAGGTGCGTCCGGGCGGCGTCGTGGCCTTTGTCACCAGCCGCTACACGATGGATTCCAAGGATTCAACGGTGCGCCGGTATCTGGCACAGCGGGCAGAGCTGTTAGGCGCGATCCGTTTGCCCAACAATGCGTTCAAGGCCAATGCCGGGACAGAGGTGGTATC
>JAETOQ010000057.1 GCA_021771635.1 Oscillospiraceae bacterium
TGCGCGGGGAACCCAGGAAGGGTGCCCTGCGCCATTCAAATCAACAGATTTCAGAACTTTTTAAAAGTTCTGAAATCTTAAGCAGCTTGTCGAAAAGACTTTTTCGACAAGCTGAGGCCCCTGCCTGGCTGGCAGGGGCCTTACGCCGTTTACACGTAGCTCTGACTGCTCACATCGAATACGCCTCTTGTGGTGATGCGCAGGGAGGGGATCACCGGCAGGGCCATGAAGCTCAAGGTCATAAAGGGATCCACTCCGGGAGAGACGCCCAGGGCGAAGGCTTTGGCCTTGGCGGCCTCCAGCTTTTCGTTCACCGTCACCAGCGGCTCGTCGCTCATGATGCCCGCGATGGCCAGGGGGACTTCCGCCAGGGGCGCGCCCTGGTCCCAGACCACGATGCCGCCGTTCAGCTCCACCACCCGGTTCACCGCCGCCGCCATATCGGCCTCGTTGGTGCCCACCACGATGATATTGTGGGAGTCGTGGGAAATGGAGGTGGCAACCGCGCCGGATTTCAGGCCGTAGCCCTGGAGAAAGCCGATGCCGATGTGGTGGGTGTTCTTGTGCCGCTCCACCACGGCGATCTTCAGCACGTCGTATTCCACGTCGATGCGGTCGGAGTACCCGGCGTCCACAGTGGTGATCTCGCCGGGGACCATGCCGATGATGCCCCGGGGCCGGTGGTCGGTGAAGTCCTCCGCCGTCAGGGTGCCTACATGGAAGGTGCTGTGGGCCCGGTCCACCAGATACTGCTCGATCTGGGGGGCGGGGAAGTCCCGCACCTGGCCGTTCTCCACCATCAGCTCGCCCCGCTTGTAGACCTTCTCAATGTTGAAATCCTGGAAGCTGTCGATGACCACGAAGTCGCCCAGGTATCCGGGGGCGATGGCGCCCCGGTTGTTCAGCAGGAAGTACCGGGCGGCGTTGTGGCAGGCCACCTTCACGGCGGTGATGGGGTCCGCGCCCAGGCTGATGGCCTTTTTGACGATGTAGTCGATGTGGCCCTTTTCCAGCAGGTCGTTGGGGTGCTTGTCATCGGTGCAGAACATGCACCGCTCGCTGTATTTGTCGCACAGCAGGGGGACCAGGGCCTCCAGGTTCCGGGCGGCGGTGCCCTCCCGGATCATGATGAACTGGCCCCGCTCCAGCTTTGCGATGGCGTCGCTGAGGTCATGGCACTCGTGGTCGGAGTAGACACCGGCGGCGATGTAGGCGTTCAGGTCGTTGCCCTGAAGGTCCGGGGCGTGGCCGTCGATCTTCTTGTGGTGGGCCTGGGCCGCCACGATCTTCTCCACCGGCTGGTCATCTCCCGCGATGATGCCCACGAAGTTCATCATCTCCGCCAGGCCCTGGACACGGGGGTGGTCGTAGAAGGAGTCGATGGCCCGGTAATCCAGGACGGCGCCGGATTCGTCCAGAGGCGTGGCGGGGACGCAGGAGGGCAGCATGAACCGCACATCCACCGGCAGGTCCTCCGTGGCCTGGAGCATGTACTCGATGCCGTCGGTGCCCATGACGTTGGCGATCTCATGGGGATCGGTGATGACGGTGGTGGTGCCGTGGGGCAGGACCGCTTTCACGAACTCCTTGGGGCTGACCAGGGAACTCTCCAGATGGATGTGGGCGTCCAGAAACCCGGGAAGGACGATCTTGCCTGTGCAGTCGTGCTCCACGGTGCCGGCGTACTTGCCCATGCCCACGATGAGGCCCTCCGCCACGGCGATGTCGGCATGACAGAGCTCATTGGAAAACACATTGACATACGTGGCGTTTTTCAGCACCAGATCCGCCGGTTCCCGCCCCGCGGCGGCATCGATGATGCGCCGTTTTTTCAGCAGCTTCCGGTTGATCTTGCCCGCGTAACTCTCAGACATGGGACTACTCCTCCTTTATTATAATTACTTATATTCAACATAAACAAAAATAATATCTTTGTTAGAGCAAGTATACGCCAAAAAAGTGCGTTTGTCTATGGGTTGGAGAGAAATTTTAGGACAGCACCGCACAAATGCCCTTGGCCGGTCTTTGTGCGGTGCTGCCTTGGGAGCAGTTTGGGGAGGAAACAGGATACGCGCCCCTGCGGTGTGCTTGACGGGGGATCCCGCTTCGTGGACAGGCCGTATTCTTTTTCATTTTCGTTGCACGATTTTCCAAAATGGGGTATACTATTATAATCTGTGAAATCATCCATATGCGGGAGGAACTTCCATGAAAAAACTCATGGTCATCGACGGTAACAGCATCATCAACCGGGCCTATTACGGCATCCGGCCCCTCACCACCCGGGACGGGCTGTACACCCACGCGGTGTTCGGCTTTCTGACCACGCTCCTGCGGCTGGAGGGGGAGGAAAAGCCTGACGCCGTGTGCGTCACCTTCGATGTCCACGCCCCCACCTTCCGCCATACCGCCGACGCGGACTACAAGGCCACCCGGAAGCCCATGCCGGAGGAGCTTCGGATGCAGATGCCGGTGCTGAAAGAGGTGCTGGACGCCCTGAACATCCCCCGCTACGAGCTGGAGGGCTGGGAGGCCGATGACCTGCTGGGCACCATCTCCCGCAGGTGCGAGGCGGATGGCTGGGAGTGCGTCGTGGTGACGGGAGACAAGGACAGCCTCCAGCTCATCACCGACCGCACCAAGGTGAAGCTGGTGTCCACCCGCATGGGCCAGACCACCACCAAGGACATGACACCGGAGTCCTTCCGGGAGGCCTACGGTTTTGATCCCATCCACATGATCGACCTGAAGGCCCTGATGGGGGACGCCTCCGACAATATCCCCGGCGTCCGGGGCATCGGGGAAAAGACCGCCATGGGACTGGTGCGGATGTACGGCTCCATCGACCACCTGTACGATCACATGCCGGACATCGTGACGGCGCCGGAGACGCCCGCCAAGCCCAATGTGGTGAAAAAGCTGGCGGAGGGGGAGGAGAGCGCCCGTCACTCCCATTGGCTGGCAACCATCGCCACCGACGCGCCCCTGGACTTCCGGCCGGAGGACAATCTGGTCCGGGAACCCGGCGCGGCGGCCTATCCGCTGTTTCTGCGGCTGGAATTTACCAAGCTGATCGAGAAGATGGGCCTGGCGGCGGAGCCAGACGCCGTTGAGGCACCCCATAAAGAGGTGACCGTCACCGTGGAGCAGGTGACGGACCAGGCCGGGGAACTGCTGAAAATTTGGCGGCAGGCGGACCATGTGTCCCTGCTGACCTTGCCGGACCTCAGCGGCGTGGTGGTCCACTGTATGACCGGAGAGGACACCGCCGTGACGGCGGAGCTGTTCTTTGAAAAATTCCAGGGGGACTGGAACGGCCTGCTGAAGGCCCTGTTCTCGGCGGATATCAAAAAGGTCTCCCACAATGTGAAGGACCTGATGCGGACGCTGCTGGAAAACGGCCTGCCCGCGGACGGCTTTGTTTTCGACACGGCGCTGGCGGCCTATCTGCTGGATGCCACGGCGGGGAGCTACGACCTGGGGCGGCTGTTCGTCTCCTATTACAACGCGGAGCTGCCCAAGCCCCTGTATCTGGAACCGGACGCCTTTTCCCTGCTGGGGGACGCCGCCCAGGCGGAGGCCAGCTTTGACAGCTTCACCGCGGCGGTGGAGGCCCTGTATGGGACACTGTCCGAAAAACTGAAAGCGCAGGATATGTGGGAGCTGTACCAGACCGCCGAGCTTCCCCTCTGCCGGGTGCTGGCGGAGATGGAGCTGGCCGGCTGCCGGGTGGACGCCCGCGCCCTGGCGGACTTCGGCGAACTGCTGTCCAAGCGGACAGTGGAGCTGGAGACCACGATCTATGGCATGGCGGGGGAGAACTTCAATATCAACTCCCCCAAGCAGCTGGGAGAGATCCTGTTCGGCAAGCTGGGCCTACCCCACGGAAAAAAGACCAAGACCGGCTGGTCCACCAACGCGGATGTGCTGGAAAAGCTGCGCTATGAGTATCCCATCGTAAACGCTGTGCTGGAATACCGGCAGTACGCCAAGCTGAAATCCACCTATGCCGACGGCCTGCTGAAGGCCATCGATCCCGACGGCCGGGTGCGCACCAGCTTCCAGATGACAGTGACGGCCACGGGACGTCTCAGCTCCACGGAGCCGAATCTGCAGAATATCCCCACCCGCACGGACCTGGGCAGCGAGATCCGGCGGATGTTCGTGCCGGAGCCTGGCTGCGTGCTGGTGGATGCGGATTACTCCCAGATCGAGCTGCGGCTCCTGGCGCACATTGCCGGGGACGAGGGAATGCGGGAGGCGTTCCGTTCCGGCGGCGATTTCCACGCCGAGACGGCGGCCAAGGTATTCCATGTGGACCGTGCCGCTGTGACAGGCGAGATGCGCCGCCATGCCAAGGCGGTGAACTTCGGAATTGTCTACGGGATCTCCGCCTTCTCCCTGTCCCAGGACATCGGTGTGTCCGTGGCGGAAGCCAAGGCATATATGGACGATTACTTTGCCGCCTTCCCCGGCGTGCGGAAGTATATGGACGAAGTTGTCGAGAGGGCCAGGGAGACCGGCTATGTGGAGACGCTGCTCCACCGCCGCCGGGACCTGCCGGAGCTGAAGTCCTCCAATTTCAACATGCGCTCCTTCGGCGAGCGGGTGGCGCTGAACATGCCCATTCAGGGCACGGCGGCGGATGTGATGAAGCTGGCCATGGTGGCCGTCCACAAGCGGCTGAAAGCCGAAAAGTTACAGGCTCGGCTGGTATTGCAGGTCCACGACGAGCTGATCGTGGAGTGCCCGGAGGCCGAGGCGGAGACTGCCGCCAAACTGCTGGCGGAGGAGATGGAGAACGTGGTCCACCTGTCCGTGCCCCTGACCGCTGAGGCCCATTGGGGGAAAAACTGGCTGGAGGCCAAGGGGTGACGGTCAGATGGGAGATATCATACTAGACTTCATGAAAAAGTAGACGAAGTCTCCCCGCAAGGGGGATGCGATATTCGGAAGGCGCTGAAGCGCCAACGACTATCCAATGCTTTTTATAGCGCCGAAGGCGCGTTGAAGTCTTATGAGACGGCATTTGTGCCTGTGGCACAAATGGGCGGCGCCCTTAGCAACGCCTTCTTCCGCAGAAAATATCTATTTTCTGCGGAAGAAGAGTATCAGACAGAAGATCAGCGCAGCTTAGAAATTGAGAGGACGGGAGAAAGGCGGGGGATATGAAGCGGCTTGTGGTGATCTTGGGCGTGGCCGGAGTGTCCCTGTCCGCTGTGTTCGTCCGGTGGTCCACGGCGCCCTCCCTGATCCTGGTCCTCTACCGGGTGGGGCTGGCGGCGCTGCTGATGGCGCCTCCGCTGTTCCTGCGGCACCGGGAGGAGCGGCTGACACGGCGGGACCTGGGGCTGTGCCTTGCCAGCGGCGCCTGCTTGGGCCTGCATTTCGCGGCGTATTTTGAATCCCTGCGGTTCACCTCCATCGCCTCGTCGGTGGTGCTGGTGGATACGGAGGTGCTGTTCGTGGCAATGGGAAGCGTCCTGCTCCTGGGCCGGCGGCTGACAGGCCGGGCCTGGCTCGCCGTGCTGCTGGCCTTCGGCGGCAGCGCGGTGATCGCCATGGCGGATACCGCAGCCGGTCCGGACGCGGTGCGGGGCGACCTCATCGCCCTGTCCGGTGCGCTGTGCATGGCGGTGTACACTATGATCGGCGCGGTGTGCCGGAAGCACATCTCCACCGCGGTCTATACATTTCTGGTATACTGCTCGGCGGCGCTGACCGTGCTGGTCATTGCCCTTTGGAGCGGGACGCCTTTGGCGGGCTACGGCCCGGTGAACCTGGGAACGGCCCTGGGCATGGCAGTGTTCTGCACCCTGCTGGGGCACAGCGTGTTCAGCTGGGGGCTGAAATACCTGTCCCCGGCGTTTATCTCCACCGCAAAGCTGCTGGAGCCGGTGCTGGCCTCTGCGTGGGGGCTGCTGCTGTTTGGCGAGAGGCCCGGGCTGCCGGTGCTCCTGGGCGGCGCGGTCATCATTGCGGGCGTTGCCCTGTATGGCAGAGCCGCCAGTGACGAAACATAAGGAAAGGAATCATGGAACATGGATACGAGAATGCATGTCCGCATCGTCCCTATGAACGCGGACCATGTGGACGAGGTGGCGGAGCTGGAGCGCATCTGCTTCTCCACTCCCTGGTCCCGGAATATGCTGCTGGAGGAGCTGGACAATGCCCTGTCCGCCTTCCTGGTGGCCCTGGATGACAGCGGCCGCGTGGCGGGCTACGCCGGATTGCAGGTAGTGCTGGACGAGGGATATATCACCAATGTGGCAGTCCGTCCGGACTGCCGGAAACAGGGCATTGCGGGGAAACTGCTGCAGGTGTTCCTGGACTTTGCCCAGGGAAACCGCCTGGCCTTTCTGACGCTGGAGGTCCGGGCATCCAACTACGACGCCATCGCCCTCTACGGCAGCCGGGGCTTCCGGAGCGTGGGGCGCCGGAAGAACTACTATGAGCATCCCAGGGAGGATGCCATCATCATGACAAAGGAGTTTAAGACCGATGGAACTGCGGATCCCGTCTCCTGAACAGCTGAAGACGGTCTATGACATGGATTTGCGGGAATCCTTTCCCGCGGCGGAACTGAAACCGCTGGAGAATATGGAGCGGATGTGGCGGGACGGCTGGTACCGGCCCTGGTGCCTCTTTGACGGAGACGACATCGTGGGGGAGTGCTTTTTATGGCTGGGACACCCCGGCTGGGCACTGCTGGATTACCTCTGCGTCTCTTCCCGCCGCCGCAGCGCGGGCTTGGGCGCGGTGATGCTGCAAAGGCTCCGTGAGCGGGAGCAGGGCACGGTGATCTTCGGCGAGAGCGAGGCGCCGGAGCACGCGCCGGACCCTGCCATGGCGGAGCGGCGGCTGGGCTTTTATGCCCGCAATGGCCTGCGCACCGCCGGATACGACACGGAGATGTTCGGCGTCCACTATAAGACGCTTTATCTGGCGGAGGGGCCGGTGGACGAGGCGGCCCTGATGCGGGAGCACCGGTTCGTCTATCAGAATACCTTCGCACCGGGAAAATACGCGAAATATGTCCGCATCCCCTATGCCCCTGGCGCGGCGCTGGGACCGAAAGTACCCTGGGAACAGTGAGAGAAAGAAGTGAACATATGAAGATATTAGCTTTTGAATCCTCTTGCGACGAGACCGCCGTGGCGGTGGTGGAGGATGGGCGCAGAGTCCTGTCCGATGCCATTGCCTCCCAGGCGGATATGCACGCCCTGTACGGCGGCGTGGTGCCGGAGATCGCCTCCCGAAAGCACGTGGAGGCCATCGCGGGCCTGACGGAACAGGCCCTGCGGGACGCGGACTGCACCCGGGCGGATATCGACGCCGTGGCGGTGACCTACGCCCCGGGCCTCATCGGCGCGGTGCTGGTGGGTCTCAGCTTTGCCAAATCCATGGCCTACGGACTGGGGGTGCCCCTGATCCCGGTCCACCATATCCGGGGGCATATCGCCGCCAATTATCTGGCCTTCCCGGAGCTGGAGCCGCCCTTCCTGGCGCTGGCGATCTCCGGCGGCAACACGCTGATCGTGGATGTGCGGGACTACACGGATATGGAGATCTTGGGGGCCACCCGGGACGACGCGGCGGGGGAGTGCTTTGACAAGGCCGCCCGGGTGCTGGGGCTGCCCTATCCCGGCGGAAAGCCTCTGGACGCGCTGGCCCAGGAGTCCAAGGGCGGCGTGTACCAGCTGCCCCACGCAAAGGTGGATGGCGCGCCGCTGGATATGAGCTTTTCCGGCCTGAAGACAGCGGTGGTGAATCTGGCCCACCATGCCGAGCAGGTGGGAGAGCCTTTGGACCGGGCGGCGCTGGCCAGGGACTTTGCCCAGGCCGTCAGCGACACGCTGGTGCCCCGGGCCATGGAGGCGCTCCGGCAGACGGGCAGAAAAGTCCTTGTGGCGGCGGGCGGCGTGGCGGCCAACTCTGTCATCCGGGGTGATCTGGAGCGGGCCTGCGCCCGGCGGGGCTGTAAGCTGTATCTGCCGCCCCTGCGGCTGTGCGGCGATAACGGCGCCATGATCGGTGCCCAGGGCTATTATGAGTACTTGGCGGGGCACACAGCTGGTATGGAGCTGAACGCTTACGCCACACGGGATATCGCGGATTGAGGAGGAACTGCTGTGGAATTTCCACGGCAGTTCTCTTTTTCAAAGGAATATTGAAATTGCATATGCAGGCCGCATATTTTTGCGGAACATGCGAAAACTGGCTTTTTGCTGAAAGCTGGGAGAGAACTTCGTAAAAACAAGAATCCTCGGGAGCAATCAAAAAAGAAGGTGGAGAATCTCTGAATCAGAAGAATTTTATGTAAAATATTTTTCACTTTTTTTCGCGGGCGAAAATCATTTGCACGGGATGTAAATAAATGGAATATACAAGTGGAAGTATTGGAAAATAAGGGAATTGTGGACTGTGGAAAACGATGTGGATAATGTGGATAACTTCTCGTAGAAGAATGTTATAAAAAGCATTATGTAAATTTATTTTTTTGGAATTTTTAAAAATCAAATGATTGACAGAGTCAAAAAAATCGGAAAAATGAATGAAAATTTTGAAAAAGATAGGTGGTATTTTCTCTTGCAATTTATGGAGAACCGGGGGTATCCATGCCACTTGCTGGAAGCTGAAAAAGAAAAAATGAAAGATTTCCTGCAAAAATACAAAATGTAATATACGGCAAAATGAATTGTAAAGCAGTGGGAAGAAATGGTGTTGACGATGGAGAAAAAATGTGGTATGATAACCGCTGTCCAAAAGGATATGCGATGAATATGCTAGTGTAGCTCAGTCGGTAGAGCAGCTGATTCGTAACTACCAGACCGGGCTTCCAAAAGTTTCATATGCTACTGTAGCTCAGTTGGTAGAGCAGCTGATTCGTAATCAGCAGGTCGTGTGTTCGAGTCACATCAGTAGCTCCAAAAAGCAGTGAAAATCCATGGATTTTCACTGCTTTTTACAACTTTTTGGGGAGTTTCTGACCCACATTTTCTGAACTTTTGACCCACAACTTGCTTTTTGCCGTATGGGTTTCACTCCGTTGTTCTTTTATGGGAAACAGTCAAGACCCACAACCTGACCCACACGGGAAAATATCCGAAGATGTTCAAAGAGTACCGGGCAGGAAGTTTGACCTTCCTGCCCGGTGTTTTGCTTATCTTTTTTTACATGACCTGCCCCATGAAGGCTCCCATTTTTTGTGCCGCTTCATCCTGGGCTTGGCGGGTGGCATGGGTGTAAGTGCGGAGGGTGAAGCCCGCGTCGTAGTGCCCCAGCATAGAGGAGACCGTTTTCACATCCACGCCGTTCTGGAGCGCCATGGTTGCGAAGGTGTGGCGCAGGTCGTGGAAACGGATGTGTTCCAGCCCGGCGTCCTTCAGGATCTTCTTATGTAGGTTCACTACTGAGTCAGGGTGGTACATCTCTTCTGTTTTCGGAGAGGGGAACATATATGGATTGCCGGGGTGCTTTTCGTGCTCTTGTATGAGCAGTTCCATAGCCTCTTGCGGAATGGATATCCTGCGGATGGAGGTCTCCGTCTTTGGTCGGCTAATGGTGATTTCACCGTTTCTCACCGCCGCCTGTTTGCTGACCGAGATGGTACGGCTTGCGGGATCAAGGTCATCCCAGAGGAGAGCGACCAGCTCGCCCTTTCGCACTCCGCTGACCAGCTCCAGATAGAACATGGGCAGGACGCCGCGCTTGTCCGCCGCTTGGAGGTAGGCGCTCATATCCTCCGGATGGAGTATCCTCATCTCCTGCTTTTCTATCTTGGGGATGATGCAGTCCTCGGTTGGATTGCGGAGGATGAGCCGCTCTTTGACCGCTCTATCAAGGGCGTTGTGCAGCATCATGTGGATGCCTCGGACGGTGGCGTTGCTCAGTCCGGGCTTCTTTGCTTTCTGTACTTCCCGCAGCCGCCCGTTTTCCTGCAGGTCGCGGTATAGCTTTTGAATATCCCGGCTGGTTAATTGGTTCAACTTGATGTTTCCTATCCTGGGTATCACATGCTGTTCGATACTGCGGCGATAGTATTCGGCGGTGCTGGGACGGACATTGGGCTTGGAGTATAACTCGTACCATGTCCGCAACCAGGTTGCCACCGTGTAGTCATCCGCACGGATGACATCCACCTGCTGCGCCTGTTCCACCGCCAGCTTGAGTTTTGCCTTGACCTCCGCCTGTGTCTTGCCAAGTACATTCTTGATAACGCGTTTACCTGTAGCGGGATCGTACCCTGCGGTGTACCGCCCCTCCCAGCGTCCATCGCTGCGCTTGCGGATATTGCCCTCGCCGTTTGCTCTGCGTTTTGCCATGTTTCTCACCTCATTTCCTGAATATCACCATCGTTGTCGTCCATGCACTCCATGATCAGCCTGGCGCCCAACCGAAATCCTACGATGAAGTTTTCCACTGCCGTGATGCTGTTGATCTCCTGTTGTGCGTCTGTCAGCTCCTCGAGCGTACCGCAGCCTTCCGCGCCGAGCAGCTCTGCCAGCCGCTCCTCGCACTCTGTGACGCGGTGGATTACATGCTGCAGTCTGGAGTTTGCAGTTACCTGTTTTTCGCCCGGGTCAATGTTGCCGTAGTATAGCTCCTCCAATGTTTTTCGCATATCTCCGGCCTCCTTTCAAGCCACACAACATACCACAGCGTGTCCGGAATAGCTATACCGACCGTGCAGAGTTATCAGTTCAGACATATTTGTTTGTAAGAAATGCCTCCCGCCGATTGGCGGAAGGCATTTCTTATATTGTGTCAGCCCATGCTACCGACCTTGTTACCGTTCTCGTACATCATCTCATCATAGATGACCGTGCCCTCGCCCTGGCTCTCCACCCAGCCGAAGCCGGGAACATACACCATGTCGCCCACCTGTACGGGCTGCGGAGTAGATGGCGCAGCCAACGGAGTTGGGGTGGGTACGGAAGTCGGTATAGGTGCTGGTGTCTGTGTGAGCGTCGGTGTCAGCATCGGGGTTGATTCAGGTATTAGCTCAGGTGTAAGCGCTGGCTTGGATGTGGACAGAGGTGTCGGTGAGACGACTTTCACAATGGGTTCTTCGGCTTTCAGTTCGGGGACTTCCATCTCCAGCGTCGGTGCTGCGGTTGCTTCCACTTGCATTGGCAAGGGTGTCGGTTCTGTTTCCCCGCCTGACTGGTTACCCATCCCGACGAACAGCACTGTGCAGAGAATTGCGGCAGGTATGATTGATTTTTTCATATGACTCAACTCCTTTGTTTTGGTAAGCAAGACATAGCACACCTTGAATGAAATATCCATAGCTTCGGAGTGGAGTTATCATACCAGAGACATTTGGGGCGTCAGCTTTTTTCATTGTTTATGCGGCGCAAATTTTGAGCGCCTATTTGATGATTCCCTTTAACCTCACTTTCTCCCTCGAAATGAGCAGGAACCGCTGCCAAAAGCCTTTGACAACGGCGTTTTCTCGAAAGAGAGCGTTCCGCAGCCCTTTTCAGTGCTACAAGGAACGACCTGCCTAAAGCCTGAAACTGCCCGCACTGCGGGCAGTTGTGAGCAGAACGCCGCCCAGAGAGCGGCGTTCTTTCTCCTGCTTTTTTCGCCCACTACGATTCTTTCCGTAAAACGGGGTGTACTGCGGTCATTGCTTGGTACGCGGGTTCTTACCCTACACCTAATGCGAGAGCGGCACACAGGGCACACACGCCGCTCACAGTGGGTATCCCATGCGTTGTTTTGCACGCTCCAGCGTAGCCGTCTGCTTCAGCTTTGTCATTTGCCTTTCGTAGTATAGCTCCACTGCCTCTTGGATGGGGCGTATGGTGTAGAGCAGAGAACCGTTACGGGGTTTCCCATCCTTGGAGATGACAGTGGTGTTCTCTGTATAGATGAGACCCTTGTCCACCAGTTCCTCCACATACTTCTTCACCGTGTTGACGCTCATGTTTACATTGAGACCTATCTTTTTGTAGCTGGGGTAGCACTGATAGGTTTCGCGATCCTCACAGAAAAGCAGGTAGGAATAGACCAGCTTGGCACCGCCTGAGAGGTCAAGCTGGAACACCTCGTTGGGAAGTAAGAAGCAGTTTTTGATGGGATCACGCTTGGGCCAATGTTGAAACTTTGATTTGCTCATTGACCGTGACCGCCTTTCGTGTTCTCCTCTACCCATCGGATGAACCGCTCCTTGGGTACCACCATCCTGTTACCGATTTTTAGAATAGGAAACCCAACTTCGTGCATCAGCTCGTATGCGCTGGATGGAGCAACGCCCAGCACCACCGCCACCGTTTCCGCGTTCAGGAACAGGGGCAGCTCGTCATAGCTTTTGTACTTGGATTCTTTCATGTATTCCTCCTTGCGATTGACTCAAATTTCTTTGTCTGATACAATGAGGATAACATGCCCAACAGTCCTTTGCAATCGTTTCAAGCAAGGTCAGGTAAACGCCAATTCTCTATCGGATACAGAAGGACAGAGATATGAGCCGCATTCCGAAGAATGAGCCGGATCTTTTCGCGGTACTGTTTTGGAGAACGCATCTCCTTGCAGGGAAGCGGTCTTATCAACTGGGAGAGATCACAACCGAGTATTTGAACCTGGACAGTCAAACTGTTCGGAAATTGAGTGAGCGGGTAGACGAACTTGTACCTGTCCTTCATCGGATCATGGATGAGCCGGATAAATCTCTGGCTGTCGCCGTTCAGAAAAACTTGAATGCTTTTTACGATGTACTATTCTCTCTGCCGCCCTATCGAGATTTGCCAATGGACTTCAACGGCGCATACAACATGTTCCCTATGTTAGCAAGCCAGACAGACAAATGGAGCGAGGCTATGACCGATGGGACAGAGAGGAACCAACAGCTTCGGCGGATGCTGGAGCTTTACGAGGCACTGCCTGTGCGTTTGGATGCCTTTCGCAATCAAGTTTCGTTGACGCTGGAGTTGGACTTTGAAGACCTCCCCAGACGGAACGGCGCCGCCTATGGCAGGGCATTCGCGAAATACTATCAGGGTATGCGCTCTGCGGGAATGTTCTTTTCCCCGGACGAGGAGGGGTTTGAACAGGGCTTTGACGCCGCCATTCGGTTTATCCCGATTCGAGACACAGACAATCCGGAGGAGATCGTCATCGGGGAGGAAACACAGTTTCAGGACATTGTGCCCTTTCTCTACACTGATTTCTATCGGGGGCTGATCCACGGCAATGCGCCCCGGCGCTGTCACAACTGCGGCAGGTATTTTCTGCTGACCGCCGGGTACAACACCTGTTACTGCAACAACATCGCTCCCGGCGAGACCGAGCGCACCTGCCGTAAAGTGGGTGCCCACCGCAAGGAGGCTAAAGGTCGGGCCAACCGCAGCCCGGCAAAGGTGGAGTATGACAAGGCATATCTGCGGCTGAAGCAACGGAAGCTTCGGGGTAAGATTACCGTTGACGAGTGGAATACCGCCGTAGCAAAGGCGCAGGAACTGTTGGAGCAGTCCGAGCAGGGAAAGCTGACGGACGAAGAGCTGACGCAGAAATTGAAAGAGCTGTGAGGGTAGAGCAAGGCCGGGAACGGATTTGAATTTCCGCTCCCGGCCTTTTTCATTGTTTAAGCGTAGCAATTATTGAACCTATGGTTTTCTTACCCAATGCCAAAGAACCGTTCAAAGAAGCCCAGCA
>JAETOQ010000058.1 GCA_021771635.1 Oscillospiraceae bacterium
CAGATGTGGTCGGCAAACCATCTCCTATTGTATCGTTGGAGGTTTATCATTTCTACTCATAGGCATAGCCTTTTTGGATCCACGGGCATAGCCCGTGGTTTTCATTTTTACAAAAAAGCCGCAGTACAAGGCGCTTGTACTGCGGCAGCCATCTTATACAAGTGTGTTCCCCCTCCATGAGGAGCGCGGCTCATACGCGTTTTTTTCCTTTGTTGTTCCAGAACAGTACCGCACACGCCGCCAGGACAGCGCCCATCAAAGTCATATCCATCTCAGAGTTCCTCCTTAAAATCATTTATCCTGCTGATGTACCTTGTGCCTTTCTTGCCTGTGCCGCTTGGCTCAGGCCTGTTTCTTCCGAATTTCCCAAACAGCCGTTGCAAGGGCCATGATGACCGCCCACATCAAGGTCGTATCCATCCTACTTATTTCTCCCGCTTGGACAGGCGGATGCACTCCAGGCAGTAGGACACGTTCAGCACCAGCCACAAAAGGCACACCGTAAACACCGGCATCAGCAGGTCAAAGTCGAAGATGTAGCTCAGCACCAGCAGGGCCATCCACAAGAAGGGGCAGGCGGTGTTCACCACGTTGAAGGCCTTATAGGACGCCTGGCCGATCTGCTTTTGCTCCGCCTCATCGCAGCTCTCAAACCACTTCTTTTTGAACTTCAGATCGTAGACGCTGCCCTTTTTCTCCGGATTCATCCGTCGCTCCAGGTCCACGATCTTCTGCTGGGCGAAAATCATGGCGAAGACGGAAACCAGGAAGAACAGAAGGCTCCACAGCGCCGCCCGGTTTTGGCCGGTCTGGGCCACGGCGAAGAAGAACATATCCAGCACCGTCTGCGCGCCGGTCAGCAGCAGGGCCCAGCTCAGCTTTTCCTCCGCCCGGTCCATGGCCCCTTCGTCCTCGCCATCCCAGCCGGTGAACAGGGCTTTTGCGCCGCGGTACAGCCACAGGATCAGCGCCAGGGACACCACGCTGGTGATCAGCAAAGCCCCGGGCGCGGCGGCGGTCACGCCACGGGCGATGGCGGCGGCAATGGTCTCCGACAGGTTATCATGGCCCATCCATCCGGCGGCAAAGCCCAAAACGCCGCCGAAAATGGCCGCTCCCAGCAGGATCAGCAGATATTTGGGCAGGGCCTTCCGGTTCTCTTTTTTCACATTGTCATTCATGGTTCTCGTCCTCCTCATAGGAAAAAATATCCTCAACGCGCACCTTACAGATCTTGGCGATCTTCAGTGCCAGGGTGACCGAGGGGGAATAGTCTCCCCGCTCGATCTGGCTGATGGTCTGGCGGGACACCCCTGCCAGTGCTCCCATCTCCTGCTGGTTGACGCCCAGCCGGGCCCGGTACTCCTTCAGCCGGTTATACAGCGGCATATGTCCACTCCTTCCTTGACAATCTTTTCTGTCAAATTGACAACTATCTTTGTCAAATACAGGATAGCACTGACAAGAATAGTTGTCAACAAAAAATCTAAAAAACCTCCGGAAAATTTTCCGGAGGTCTTTTCAGCTATCTTTGTCTGGAGGAGGGCGGTCCATCCCGCCACTTCTGAACAGGCACCTTTTTCTCCTTCAGCCGGCCCTTTACAAAATCTCGGAACAGGGCGTAGAGCACGGAGCACAGGGGGATGAAGAACAGCATGCCCGCCACGCCCATCAGACTGCCGCCCAGGGTGACGGCGGCCAGCACCCAGATGGAGGGCAGGCCCACGGAGGAACCCACCACATGAGGATAGATCAGATTCCCCTCCACCTGCTGCAACACCAGGAACAGCACGATGAAAGCCAGCGCCTTCCAGGGGTCTGTCACGGCGATCAGCAGCGCGCCCACGCCACAGCCGATGAATGCGCCCACAATGGGGATCAGGGCCGTCAGGGCGATGAGGACGCCCACCAGCAGGGCATACGGCATCCGGCAGACCGTCATGGCGATGACGAACATCGTCCCCAGGATCACCGCCTCCAGGCACTGGCCGGACAGGAAGCTGGAAAAGGTCCGGTTCGCCAGCCGCAGGATCTCCAGCGCCCGGTCCGCTCCCCGCTGGGGCAGCAGGGCATACAGGACCTGCCGTCCCTGGCGGGACAGGCGCTCTTTCTGCATCAGGATGTAGAAGGAGAAGATCAATCCGATCACAAAGGTGCTGACGCCGCTGACCACGCCGCCGATCAGCCCGCCGCCGGAGTTCAGCAGTCCCTTGCCCCAGACCTGGAGCACATCGACAACCTTTCCGGAAATCTCCCGCCAATCGTCAAGCTTCCACTCTGACACCCAGGACTCCAGCAGGGGCAGATATGCCTCCAGATCGGTCAGCTTCTGGTTGAGCCGCCGGAAGGCCACCGGGATCTGCCGGCTGATGGACATCACCGCGTCAGCAATACCGGGACCAATGACACTGGAGGCCAGCGTCAGCACACCGATGACCGCCACCAGCGTCAGCACCAGGGCCAGGGGCCGCCGGAAGCGGTCCGCCCGCCTGTTTTTCGGCATTAAGTGCCGTTCAATGGCCCGCATGGGCACGTTCAGGATAAAGGCAATGGCCCCGCCCAGCAGAAAGGGGGCCAGAATGCCCAGCAGCCACGCCACCGCCCCGGTCACGGCATCCAGATGCTGTATGGCGCAGTAAAATGCCGCGCCTCCGCAGATCACCAGCAGGAGACTTTTCACCGTCTGTCTGTTCCACTCCATATTGGCTCAGCCTCTGCGGCAGTGCTCCGCCGCCTCCAGATAGCCCTCGGCGGACCGGCGGTTGCCCGCGATCTCCGCCTCGGTCAGGGGGCGTACCACCTTGGCAGGACTGCCCAGGATCATAGAGCCAGCGGGGGCATCCATCTTGCCGGTGACCAGTGCCCCGGCGCCCACGATGCAGTCATCCCCGATCCTGGCGCCGTTGAGCACCACGGCCCCCATGCCGATCAGCACATTGTCCCCCACGGTGCAGCCGTGGACGATGGCGTTGTGGCCGATGGTGCAGCCCGCGCCTACCTTCGTCTCCTCATGGAGGACTGCGCCGTCCTGAATGTTGGTGTTCTCTCCCACGGTGATGGCGCCCTCGTCGCCCCGGAGCACGGCGTTGTACCACACGCTGACGCCCTTTCCCAGCGTCACATCGCCCACGACACAGGCACCGTCACAGATCAGAACATCTTCGTTGGAAACTCTCAGTTGATATGCCATATGGATTACCTCTCTCTTTTTCTTATGTGCGGCGGGGCCGGTGCCCGCCGCTCATACTAAAATCTGTTAAAAAAATCAAAAATTTTTTAATCGCGCAAAACGCGTCGGGTTTTTATGAGGCGTGGCGGCGCACGTTCCGTGCGCCGTCAGCGTGCGCGGCACGCGGGATTTCAAATAAAGCAATTATTTGAAATTCGTATCAGATGTCCGGTGCGAAATTGCCGTTTACAAAGACCGGGATCTCCCTGCCGTCGTGGGTGGTGCCCACAATGGACAGGTCCGGCGTGCCCACCATGAAATCCACATGGGTGATGGAGTCGTTCAGGCCCCGGGCCTTCAGCTCGTCCTTGCTCATCTGCTGGCCGCCCTTCAGGCAGGGATATGCCTCGCCGAAGGCGATGTGGCAGGCGGCGTTCTCGTCGAACAGGGTGTTGTAGAAGAGAATTTTCTGGTTGGAAATGGGGCTGTCGTAGGGCACCAGGGCCACCTCGCCGAAGTAGCTGGCCCCCTCATCCACGGAGATGGCGGCTTTCAATGCCTCCTCCCCCTTTTCCGCGCGGGCCTCCACGATCCTGCCGTCCTTTACCTCGAAGTGGAATTTATCAATGATGGTCCCGTCGTTTACCAGGGGCATGGCGGAGTACACCACGCCGTTGACGCCGGTCCTCAGGGGAGAGGTGAAGATCTCCTCCGTGGGGATATTGGCGATATACTCCTGGCCGGAGAGCGTCACGTCGTTGCCCGCCTCCCAGATATGGCCCTCGGGCAGTTCCACCGTCAGATCGGTGCCCAGGGAGTTGGTGTAGCGGAGGAACTTGAAATTCAGCGCGTTCAGCTTATCCACTCGCTCATGGAGTGTCGCCAGGTGGGCCTGCCACTTCTCCACAGCCTTCCCGTCACCGCTGATACGGACGGCGGAGAAGATGGCGTCCCACAGCTTTTCCATGGCCTGGTCCTCCCCCACGCCGGGAAACACGGTCCCGGCCCAGCTGGGGATGGGGATGGAGGCGATACACCAGGGGAATCCGCCGCACATCTGCAAACGGTCAAAGTCTTTCAACGCCTTGCCGCTGGCCTGCTGGGCGCGGACGATGCGCTGCGGGTCCACGCCCTTCAGGTTCTCCGGGTCCGAGGCGGAAATGGCCAGATACGCCGCGCCCTCCAGTGCGTGGTCATTGAAGAAATGCCGCCGCCACAGGGGCACGTTGTCGAAGATCTCCTCCTCGGCGTGGAGGTATTTCATCCGGGCCAGGGCGTCGTCATGCCAGTTCATGACCACCTCTTTGCATCCGATAGCATACGCTTCTTCCGCGCACATCCGGGCAAAGTAGGCGCACTCCACCGGGGAGGAGATCACCAGCCGCTGCCCCTTCTGGACATTCAGGCCCACCCGCACCAGCAGTTGGGCATATTCCTTCAGTTTTTCTTCCATCAAGATCGGTCCATCCTTTCTGAATGAGTTCCTGCTTAATATGTGTATTTTAGAGCATTTTACCAACAATGTAAAGAAAAGGGTGTCGGGATTCAAAAAACGTTTACGAATCAAATGGAAAGGGCCGGGCAGCGCCCGGCTCTTCACGCTTGCTCCCTGCCATCCTTGCGCAGGCTGATCAGCATGCCGTTCAGCTCCGCGCCCATGATCAGCGTCATGGCGCTCATGTTCAGCCAGATCAGCAGGACGATCACCGTTCCGATGGAGCCGTACAGCAGGGAGTAGTGGGCGATGTGCTCCACATACCAGGCGTACAGCCAGCTCAGTCCCATCCATGCCGCCAGGGCCGCCAGCGTCCCGGGCCAGATGTTCCGCCAGGGCTGGCGGCTGTCCTGGGCCAGGGCATACAGAAAGAACAGTGCGAAATAACCCACCGCCGCCGCCACGGGAAACCGCAGCCGCGCCCACAGCACCGCCGCAAAGGTGGGCAGACGGAAATGGACCACCGCATAGGCCAGGATCCGGTCGCCGACCGTCATGAGCGTCAGCGTCAGGGCAATGGCAACGATGAGCATCACCGTATACAGCAACGTTTTCAGCACATGGAGCACCGCCCCTGGCGGCGGGCCTAAATGATAGGCCGTCCGCACAGAGCGCATCAGGGAGTTGGTTGCCCGCATGGGGAAGTAGATGGAGAAAAACAGGCCGAACACCAGAAGCTGGGGGCTGGGGTCCTTCCCCACGTAGATCAGATACATCTCAATAAAATCCACGATCTCCCCCGGCAGAAGCTCCTCCAGCGCTGTCAAAATCGCCGCCACGTCCAATTGCAGCAGGCCCAGCAGAGCGCTGATGAAGATCAGGAACGGGAAGATCATGAACAGCAGGTAAAAGGCCAGCGCGGCACTCTGAATGCCCACGTTATGGCGCAGATACCGCTGGACCATCAGATACAGGCCGCGGAGAAATCGGTTCTTCGGCGGCACAGGGATGGGGCAGTTCATGGCAGCCTCCTCTCAAATCAGGAATGAAGCATCTGGAACTTGGGGATCCGGCGAAGCCGGACGGATCTCAGGGACACCACATGTTTTGATCCCCAATTTCCGGCGGTCACTCCCATTTTACCCAGATATCCGGGCAGTAACCCACTGTCGCCTCCCTGCCGTTGCGGACGATGGGCGCCATGAACAGCTCGGGGTGCTCCAGGAGCTTTTCCTCCTGGGCGTCCGGGGTGATATAGGCCATAAACAGGTCCTCGTAGGCCCGGCATTTGGTGTTCACCAGCGCCTCAAATCCAACTTTTTGCTTGACGGACTGGTACTCCCGGGGGGATAATCCTTTTGAGGGCAGATCGATATACTGGTATTTGATGCGGCGCTCCTTGAACCAGCGCTCCGCCTTTTTGGTGTCAAAGGATTTGGATGTGCCAAAGATCTGGATATTCATAGGACTCCTCCTTTTGCAGAAAGGTGTGTTTTGATGAACGGACTAAAACGTGTGCTGCGCAGTGCGGCAAACCGGCCTCTTCCTATATCCACTATACATGTTAAGGAGGGATCTTGATGACGGAAGCAGTTAAAAAGCTGAAAGAATTGGTGGATGGCTCCGACAACATCGTCTTTTTTGGCGGCGCGGGCGTCAGCACGGAGTCCGGCATCCCGGATTTCCGCAGCACGGACGGGTTGTACAGCCAGCAGTGGAAATACCCGCCTGAGGTGATTTTAAGCCATACGTTCTACGAAAGCAACCCCGAAGAATTTTTCCGCTTCTACCGGGCCAAGCTCCTGGCCCCCGGCGCCAGGCCCAACGCCGCCCACAGAAAGCTGGCTGAGTGGGAGGCCCAGGGCAAACTGAAGGCCATCGTCACCCAGAACATCGACGGTCTCCACCAGGCCGCCGGCAGCAAGCGTGTCCTGGAGCTTCACGGCAGCGTCCACCGGAACTACTGTGAGCGGTGCGGCAAGTTTTATGATTTCGACTTTATGCTCCACAGCGAGGGCGTCCCCCGCTGCTCCTGCGGCGGCACCGTCAAGCCGGATGTGGTCCTCTATGAGGAGGGGTTGGATCAAAAGACGCTGGACGGCGCCCTCCGGGCCATCGCCAACGCCGATGTCCTGATCATCGGCGGCACCTCCCTGAACGTCTATCCCGCCGCAGGGCTGATCAACTACTATCGGGGGCACAAGCTGGTGCTCATCAACAAGTCCGCTGTGGCCCGGGACCTGGCCGCCGGCCTGGTGATCACCGATCCCATCGGTGAAGTCCTGTCCCAGTTGTAAAAAGCCGTCTTTGTGTAAAACGACAAATGTCCGTCTAAAAACGACGCCATCCTTTCGGGGATGGCGTCGTTTTCACCAAAACACCCCGCCTAAAATGCAAGTCTCCCGTTTATTTGATGCAAATTTTTCGGAATTTTTCCAAATATTCGTTGATTTACCTATTGAAAATGAAAGTTATCAGTGCTAGTATTGCAATAAAATCAACGGCGCAGGCCGCCGAAAGGAGCCCCTCTATGATCTGGAAGGAAAACCGGGAGAATGCCTACTGTGAGATCACCCCCGCCATTCTGGCGCTGAAGGAGCAGTGGGAGAAGAAGAACTACATCGATCCCCGGCTGTATAAGGAATACAATGTGAAGCGGGGCCTCCGCGACGAGGACGGCCGCGGCGTTTTGACCGGCCTGACCCGCGTGGCTGAGATCCAGTCCTACAATGTCATAGCCGACAGCACGGGCCGCGAAAAGATCACCCCCGCCGACGGTGTGCTGTACTACCGCGGCATCGACTGCCGGGAGCTGGTCACCGGCTCCGCGGAGCGCGGGCGCTTTGCCTTTGAGGAGGCGGCCTATCTGCTACTGTTCGGCGAGCTGCCCACGGCGGAGCAGCTGCAGGACTTCTGTGTGCAGCTGGCCTCCTACCGCACTCTGCCCACCAACTTCTGCCGGGACATCATCATGAAGGCGCCCTCCCGGGACCTGATGAACACCATGCAGCGGGCCGTTCTCACTCTGTTCTGCTATGACGACAAGCCCAATGACGTGGGCCTGGAAAATGTGCTGCGCCAATGCCTTCAGCTGACCGCCAACATGCCGGTCCTGGCCATCTACGCGTACCAGGCCTGGCGGTACAGTCTGCCCGGTGAGAGCCTGTTCATCCATGTGCCCAAGCCGGAGCTGAGTACGGCGGAAAACTTCCTGCGGATGCTGCGGGAGGACCGGAGCTATACGGAGCTGGAGGCCCGGACCCTGGACGTGGCTCTGGTGCTCCACGCCGACCACGGCGGCGGCAACAACTCCACCTTCACCAACCACGTGGTCACCTCCTCCGGCACGGACACCTATTCCGCCATTTCGGCGGCCATGGCCTCTCTGAAAGGCCCCCGCCACGGCGGCGCCAACAGCAAGGTCATGGCCATGATGGACGACATCAAGACGCATGTGAAGCACTGGGATGACGAGGGCTGCGTGGCGGACTATCTGACGAAGATGCTGAACAAAGACGCCTTTGACCGCAGCGGCCTGATCTATGGTCTGGGCCACGCGGTCTATACCAAGACGGACCCCCGGTGCGAGGTATTCCGGAACTACGTGAACCTGCTGGCGAAGGAGAAGGGCCGGGACCGGGAACTGGCGCTGTATGCCAATGTGGAGAAAATTGGAAAAGAACTTCTGATGGAGCGCCAGCACAAGGCGGCCCTCTCCACCAATATTGATTTTTACAGCGGCTTTGTCTATGAGATGCTGGGCCTGCCCATGGAGCTGTACACGCCGCTGTTCGCTGTGGCCCGCATTGCCGGCTGGAGCGCCCACCGCATGGAGGAGCTGTCCTCAGGCGGCAAGCTGATCCGGCCCCGGTATGAATGTGTGGAAGAGCACCGCTCCTATATCCCCATGGAAAACCGCTGATCCCCCTCCCCGCCGGGTTTTTCCGGCGGGGAAAAATTTTTAGAAAAAACGGAAATTTTGGGTTGACAAAGGTGGCTGTTCTGGCTATAATAATCAAGCAGTCTTTTCTGGGAGGCAGTCATTTGCGGCTGTGCTGGAACTGGTAGACAGGCCAGCTTGAGGTGCTGGTGTCAATTCGACGTGTGGGTTCAAGTCCCGTCAGCCGCACCAATCTTCTCTTGAAAGACTACTATGCGCGCGAGTGGTGGAATTGGCAGACTCGCTAGATTCAGGTTCTAGTGTCCATTACGGACGTGCGGGTTCAAGTCCCGCCTCGCGCACCATCCCAAAAAGCGACTTCCGCCGCAGGCGGCGGAAGTCATTTTTCGGGAACCCTGGTATTTCATTCAAATCGCCCGAAATGAATTCGGTCGATTTCAAGATTTTTGCCTTTGGCAAAAATGCTTGGACGCCGCACTTGCGGCGACCTTTGAAGTTCATATTGATACGCGCGAGTGGTGGAATTGGCAGACTCGCTAGATTCAGGTTCTAGTGTCCATTACGGACGTGCGGGTTCAAGTCCCGCCTCGCGCACCAGCTCAGAAATTCCTACTGTCGTTCCGTTTCCGGCTTCGCCGAAAACTGCACTCTGGTGGGAATTTCTTCGCTTTCCGCCGCGACTCGCTCCGCTGGACTCGCGGCGGAGGGAGACGAGGGATGCGAAAAGGATGTTTGCGCCAGCCCTTTCCATGCTTTCAAATACAGACAGGCCGTCCCGGAACTCCGGGGCGGCCCGTTGTTTTATGCCTCGTCCTTCTGCTGCCCATAGGTCCGGAACCGGAGCATAGCGGCGTCCATCTCCGCCTCTGTCAGCACACGGGGCGCACCCACGGCCATGGCTCGCCATTGCAGCTCCGCCACAAACTCCAGGTCACAGGCCAGCTTGTACGCGCCGGCAAGGTCCTCTCCCCAGGTCACCAGACCGTGGTTGCCCAGCAGCACCGCCCGGCCTTTCCCACAGGCCCGTACCGCCTCTTTCGCCAGCTCCTCGGTGCCGAACAGCCGATACGGTGCGCAGGGGACCTCCGCTGTGCCTGCCGCGGCGATGGCGTAATGCACCGCCCGGAGAGGCGTTCCCAGCACTGCCAGGGTGGTGCAGTACATGGAATGGGTGTGGACCACCGCCCGGGCCTCCGGGTGGCTGCGGTAAAAGAGTGTGTGCAGCGCCCATTCGCTGGAGGGCTTCCGTGTCCCCTCCACCACATGGGCGTCCAGGTCCGTCACCACGATATCCTCCGGCGTGGTGGAAACATAGTCCAAGCCGGACGGTGTGATGGCCATCCGGCCGCTGTCCGGATCGTAGACGCTCAGATTCCCGCTGGTCCCTATGCTCAGTCTGTCGGCGCTCATTCGTCTTCCATATTCCACCAGCAGTTCTCTCGCTTGTCCCATATCCATCGCAAATGCTCCTCCCGCATCCAATTCTGTGTCTATCATACGCCACTCCCGCCTCTCTGGCAATCGTTTTGTAGCCATGCCGCGTGCCGAAAAAAGCGTGTGCCCCATGGGCACACGCTTTTCAGCTGAATGGTCGGTCAAAGTGTGGGTCTCCGAAAGACCAGCCGCCGTTTCCAGATGGAGGGGGCAAACAGCAGCAGCATGGGGAAGATCTCCAGCCGGCCCACCAGCATGTCGAAAGACAGCAGCAGCTTGGACGCCGGAGAGAACGCGGCAAAGCTGCCCATGGGCCCTACCATCTCCAAGCCGGGGCCGATGTTGTTGATGCAGGCGGCCAGGGCTGTGAAAGTGGTGACCAGGTCGAACTGCTCCAGAGACAGCAGCAGAAAGGACACCACGAACACCACAAGATAGACCGATATAAAAACATGGGCGCCCCGGATATTTTTTTCCGTCAGGGGCTTCCCCTCCAGCCGGACTGTGGTCACCGCGTTGGGGTGCAGCATTTTCCGCATGTCGGCAAGAGAGGATTTCAGCAGGATCAGAATGCGGGACACCTTGATGCCGCCGCCGGTGGACCCGGCGCAGGCGCCGACGAACATCAAAACCACCAGGATGGCCTTGGAGAATGTGGGCCAGGTGTTGAAATCCACAGTGCTGTATCCGGTGGTGGTGATGATGGAGGAGACCTGGAAAAAGGCGTGGCGCAGGCTGGTGGCGGCAGAGCCGTAGATGTGGACGATATTCACGGTGATGGCCAGTACGGAGGCTGTCACGATCAGGAGGTATGCCCGCAGCTCCTCGGACCGGAACACCTCCCGGAACCGCCGGACCAGCAGGAAATAGTACAGGTTGAAATTCACGCCGAAGAGCAGCATGAACACGCCGATCACGATGTCATAATAGGCGTTCTGATAGGTGCCCACACTGAGGGCGCGGCTGCTGAAGCCGCCGGTGCCCGCCGTTCCGAAGGCGTGGACGCAGGCGTCGAACAGGGGCATCCCGCCCGCCAGCAGCAGGATGATCTCAATAACGGTCATGGCCAGATAGATGCCGTATAGGATCTTGGCGCTGTCGCTCATGCGGCTGACCAGCTTGCCCACGGAGGGGCCAGGCACCTCCGCCCGCATCAGGTGCATGCCGTGACCGTCGGTCATGGGCAGGATCGCCATCACGAACACCAGCACGCCCATGCCGCCCACCCAGTGGGTAAAGCTGCGCCAGAATAGGCCGCCCCGGCTCAGGCTCTCCACATCCGTCAGAATGCTGGCACCGGTGGTGGTGAAGCCGGACACCGTTTCAAAAAAGGCGTCCACAAAATTGGGGATATCCCCGGAGATGACAAAAGGCAGGGCGCCAAAGGCGGACATGGCGATCCACGCCAGGGCCACCACCGCCAAGCCGTCCCGGGCGTACAGGGCCGTGCGCTGGGGCTTCCGGCCGCTGAGCACCAGTCCCACCAGGACCAGCACCAGGGCCGGGATCAGGAAGGGCCCCGCCGGTTCCCCATACAGCAGTGCCGTCACCAGGGGTAGCGCCAGAAGCGCCGCCTCCGTCAGAAGAATGCGGCCGATGACGAAGCCGATCATTTGGTAATTCATGTATCCGCCGCCTTTACTGCAGGATATCGTGGATGTCCTGGAGCGTCATATCCGTCGTCACCACGATCACATCGTCGTTCAAGCACAGCTCATCATTGCCGGAGGGGATCACGATGCGCCCGTTCTGGCGGACGATGCCCGCCAGCAGGATGCCGCTTTTCAGCTTCAGGTCCTTCAGCGGCACGCCGATAAAGGGCACGTCCGCCGTGACGCCGAATTCCAGCGCCTCCACCGCTCCGTCCACCAGGCGGTGGAGCGTCTTGATCTTGGCGCCGGAGGCGCTCTCCATAGCCCGGACATACTGGACGATCAGCTCTGTTGTCACGCTCCGGGCGGACACCACACTGTCGATCATCTCCTCGTTGGACACCAGGTCCACCAGGGATTTGCGGTTGATCTTGGCGATCACCTTGCAGTCCCCGGCCTGCTTGGCGGCACTCATAGACATGAGGATGTTGGCCTCGTCGATGCCGGTGATGGCCACGAAGGCGTCGGTCTGTTCGATGCCCTCCTCATGGAGCAGCTCGCTGTCGGTCCCGTCCCCCACGATGACCAGGGCCTTTGGCAGCCGCTCGCTCATCTGGATGCAGCGCTGTTCGCTCTGATCGATGATCTTGACGGACATCCCCATCTCCAGCAGCTCCGACGCCAGATAATAGCAGATCTTGCTGGCGCCCACGATCATGACCGAGGACGCGCGGTCGCGGAATACGCCGAGATGCCGGAAGAACTGGGACAGCTGGTCCGGCGAGGAGGTCAGATAGATCTTGTCGCCGGATTGCAGGGTGAAGTCGCCGGAGGGAATGATGGTCTCCCCCCTCCGCGCCACCGCGCAGATCAGCACCCGGACCCGGATGTTTTTATAGAGGTCGGACAGCTGCATCCCATGGAGGGCCGAGCCCTCCGGCAGGCGGTACTCCACCAGCTCCAGCCGCCCCTTGGAAAAGGATTCCAGCTTCATAGCGGCGGGGAAACGCAGCACGCGGGCGATCTCCCTGGCGGCGGCCTTTTCCGGGTTGATGGACATGGACAGCCCCAGCTCATTCCGCATGAACCGCAGCTGCTTCTCATACTCCGGATTGCGGATCCGGGCGATGGTATGCTCCACCCCCAGCTTTTTTGCCACCAGGCACGCCAGGATATTGATCTCATCGCTGGAGGTGGTGGCGATCAGCAGGTCTGCCCTGTCGGTCTCCGCCTCCTTCTGCACCTCGTAGCTGGCGCCGTTCCCGCAGACGCCCATCACATCGTAGATGTTGATGATGTTGTCAATCAGCTGCGGATTTTGGTCGATGACCGTGACCTTGTGCTCCGTGGAAAGCTGCTGCGTCAGCGCCGAGCCGACCTTGCCGGCACCTACGATAATGATTTTCATGCTGCTGCCCTCATTTTCTCTTTTCATTTCCTTCAGGCGTGACGCCCTGAATTTCCATACTGTATAGGATTATACTCTCTGCTGTGGGAAATGTGAATACCTTTTCTTGAGCATTCCTGATTTCGGGCCATACCGGCGCCGTGCCCGATGCCATCCAGCCGGACGAATTTTTTTCCATGCAGGGCATGCCCCCTTGGCAGACAGTGCCTGTCCGGACAGAGTGCGTCCCATTCACTTTAGAACCTGTATTCATAACCGGGGAATGCCGGATGGACGAGGATTTTTCTCGTCAGACAAGGAGATTTTCCGCAGCCATACTGACGTATGGCAAGGGAAAGCGACGCCGTATG
>JAETOQ010000059.1 GCA_021771635.1 Oscillospiraceae bacterium
TGCGCGGGGAACCCAGGAAGGGTGCCCTGCGCCATTCAAATCAACAGATTTCAGAACTTTTAAAAAGTTCTGAAATCTTAAGCAGCTTGTCGAAAAGACTTTTTCGACAAGCTGAGGAGGCTCCGCATTTGCGGAGCCTCCTTTTATCACTTTTTAGAACAACCCTGTGATTTTCCCGTTTTCGTCCTCGTCGGGGCAAAGTCCGCACCGCTATAAATCCTGCTGCGGCAGGATTTTTCGCTCCGCTTCCTTGCCCCTCCTCTCCGTTTCGCATCCGCTATGCTGGGCTGCGAAACGGCATCAAGTCCTTTCAGAACAACCCTGTGATTTTCCGTTTTCGTCCTCATCGGGGCAAAGTCCGCACCGCTATAAATCCTGCTGCGGCAGGATTTTTCGCTCCGCTTCCTTGCCCCTCCTCTCCGTTTCGCATCCGCTATGCTGGGCTGCGAAACGGTATCAAGTCCTTTCAGAACAGTCCCGTGATCTTTCCGTTTTCATCTACGTCGATCTTCTCGGCGGCGGGCACCTTGGGTAAGCCCGGCATGGTCATGATGTCGCCGGTCAGGGCCACCAGGAACCCGGCGCCGGCGGAGACCTTCAGATTCCGAACCGTGATGGTGAAGCCCTTGGGCGCGCCCAGCTTGGAGGCGTCATCGGAGAAGGAGTACTGTGTTTTTGCCATGCAGATGGGCAGCTTGCCGAAGCCCAGGGCCTCCAGCTCCTTCAGCTGCTTTTGGGCACCCGCGGTCAGCACCGCGCCATCGGCGTGGTAGATCTTCCGGGCGATATCGTTCAGTTTCTGCTCAATGGAGTCCTCGGTATTGTAGGCGAAGCGGAAATCGTTGGGCTGCTCGCACAGGCGGATGACCTCCTCGGCCAGGGCCTTGCCGCCCTCGCCGCCCTTGGCCCACACCTCGGACAGGGCCACGTTGACGCCCAGCTCCCGACACTTGTCCTCCACCAGCTTCAGCTCGGCGGGGGTGTCGGTGGGGAAGGCGTTGATGGCCACCACGCAGGGCAGGCCAAAGACCTGGGTGATGTTCTCAACATGCTGGAGCAGGTTGGGCAGGCCCTTTTCCAGGGCGGGCAGGTTTTCGGCGTTCAGCTCCGCCTTGGGCACGCCGCCGTGGTTCTTCAACGCCCGGACAGTGGCTACCACCACCACGGCGCTGGGCTTCAAACCTGCCAGACGGCACTTGATGTCCAGGAATTTCTCGGCGCCCAGATCCGCACCGAAGCCGGCCTCGGTGACAGCGTAGTCCGCCAGCCGCATGGCCATCTTGGTGGCCATGACGGAGTTGCAGCCGTGGGCGATGTTGGCGAAGGGACCGCCGTGGATGAAGGCGGGGGTGCCCTCCAGCGTCTGGACCAGATTGGGCTTCAGGGCGTCCTTCAGCAGCGCGGCCATGGCGCCCTCGGCCTTCAGGTCATGGGCGGTGACGGGCTTGCCGTCGTACGTGTAAGCCACCACCATGCGGCCAAGGCGCGCTTTCAGATCGGGGATGTCAGCGGAGAGGCACAGCACCGCCATGATCTCGGAGGCCACGGTGATGTCGAAGCCGTCCTCCCGGGGTACGCCCTGCATCCGGCCGCCCAGGCCGTCCACGATGTTGCGGAGCTGGCGGTCGTTCATGTCCACGCAGCGCTTCCAGGTGATCTTCTTCACGTCGATGCCCAGAGCATTGCCCTGCTGGATGTGGTTGTCCAGCATAGCGGCGCAAAGGTTGTTGGCGGCGCCGATGGCGTGGAAATCGCCGGTGAAGTGGAGGTTGATGTCCTCCATAGGCACCACCTGGGCGTAGCCGCCGCCGGCGGCGCCGCCCTTCACGCCGAACACGGGGCCCAGGGAGGGCTCCCGCAGGGCCACCAGGGTGTTCTTGCCCAGCTTCCGCATGGCATCGGCCAGGCCCACCGTGGTGGTGGTCTTGCCCTCGCCGGCGGGGGTGGGGTTGATGGCGGTGACCAGGATCAGCTTGCCGTCGGGACGTTTACTCTCCCGCAGCAGGCGGTAATCCACCTTGGCCTTGTAGTTGCCGTACAGCTCCAGGTACTCTCTGTCCACCCCGGCGGTCTCGGCGATCTCCGTGATGGGCTTCATGGCACAGGACTGGGCGATCTCAATATCAGACAGAACGTTCATGAGCGACCTCCAATATATCATCATAAAAGGTATTACTTTTGCGTGCCTGAAAAATATACCACGAAATTTGAAGAAATGGAAGAGCCTTTTCGAAAGAAGGGAGGATATATTTTTACAACCTTAATATAAGCACAGCTAATGGCTTGACAGAAAAAACAGGCCCTGCTATAATAAACGCGAATCTGAAGAAAAGGAGTGGAAGGATGATTTCTGTTTCCTGCTGAAATCACGATATGGCGCTGTAAAAGTCCCCAAGGGGGCGGTGTGTCCAGCGCCGGAGAGCAGGAAAGTCAGAATCCTTTCGCGCCCTGGAGCATACAGCCCCTCTGTTGAAGAGGGGGGTATTGTGCCATCCTATGAGCCGCAGGAAAACTTTCCTGCGGCTCATTTTGCGTCTATCGGGGCCGACAATTGAAGAGGAAGTTTTCCTGATTGCTGGGGGGAGTACGAGGGGGCACAGCCCCTTCGTATGGGATCGAATGCCCGCAAAAAGCTTGCCAAGCAGGCGTTTGCGCCGCGAAGCGGCAGATTTTCAGACTGCTTTGCGGGCGGAAAATCGGGGCATCTGTCAGGCTGTGAAACAGCCTGACAAGCCGCAGGAAAACTTTCCTGCGGCTCATTTTGCGTCTATCGGGGCCGACAATTGAAGAGGAAGTTTTCCTGATTGCTGGGGGAGTACGAGGGGGCACAGCCCCTTCGTATGGGATCGAATGCCCGCAAAAAGCTTGCCAAGCAGGCGTTTGTGCCGCGAAGCGGCAGATTTTCAGACCGCTTTGCGGGCGGAAAATCGGGGCATCTGTCAGGCTGTGAAACAGCCTGACAAGCCGCAGGAAAACTTTCCTGCGGCTCACTTTATATGTATGGGAGGATGCGGGATGTCTTTGATCCAGGTAGAGGACCTGACGTTTACCTATCCGGGGAGTTACGACCCGGTGTATGACCACGTGAGCTTTCAGTTCGACACGGACTGGAAGCTGGGCTTCCTGGGCCGGAACGGCCGGGGAAAGACCACCTTTTTGAGACTGCTGATGGGGGAGCACCCCTATGGCGGCAGGATCTCCGGGGCGCCGTCCTGCGCCTGCTTTCCGCCCCCGGTGGAAGACACGTCCCAGATGACGCTGGAGGTGCTCTGCCAGCTCCATCCAGAGGCGGAGGAGTGGGAATTCCTGCGGGAGACCGGGCTGCTGGGGGTGGAAGCGGAGGCGCTGTACCGTCCGTTTTCCACCCTGTCCAACGGAGAGCGGACCAAGTGTCTGCTGGCCGCCCTCTTCTGCGGGGAGGATCGCTATCTGCTCATCGACGAGCCCACCAACCACCTGGACGCCGCCGGGCGGCAGGCGGTGGCGGCGTACCTGCGGAGAAAGCGGGGCTTTCTGCTGGTATCCCACGACCGGGATTTTCTGGACGGCTGCGTGGACCATATCCTGGCGCTGAACAAGACCGGGCCGGAGGTGCAGAGCGGAAACTTCTCCTCCTGGTGGGAGAACAAGAGCCGCCGGGACGCCTTTGAGCAGGCCCAAAACCAGCGCCTGCAAAAGGAGGTGGGCCGCCTGCGGCAGGCGGCGGCCCGGACCACCGTCTGGTCCGAACGGGTGGAGGCCGCCAAGACCGGCACCCGCAATGCCGGGCTCCGCCCGGACCGGGGTTACATCGGCCACAAGTCCGCCAAGATGATGCAGCGGGCCAAGTCCATCGAGGCCCGGCGGGAAAAGGCATTGGAGGAAAAGGCGGGGCTGCTGCGGGACCTGGAAACGGCCGAAGCTCTGAAGCTGCATCCCCTGACGGCCCGGGGACGCCTGCTGGACCTGTCGGATGTCTCCTTGTTCTACGGTGAGAAGCGAGTCTGCGGACCGCTGACATTCTCCCTGGAGCCGGGGGACCGCATCGCCCTGAACGGCGGCAACGGCAGCGGAAAATCCACGCTTTTAAAAATGCTCTGCGGGGAGACGGGCATGACCAGCACCGGCACGCTGACGCGGCTGTCCGGGCTGACCATCTCCTATGTGCCCCAGGACACCACCCATCTGCGGGGGAGCCTGCGGGACTACGCCCGGGAGAGCGGCGTGGACGAGACGCTGCTGCTGGCGGTCCTGCGGAAGCTGGACTTTCCCCGGGCACAGTTTGAAAAGGACATGGCGGATTGGTCCGCGGGGCAGAAGAAAAAGGCCCTGATCGCCCGGAGCCTGTGCGAGAGCGCCCACCTGTATCTCTGGGACGAGCCGCTGAACTATATCGATGTGTGGTCCCGGATGCAGATCGAGGGGCTGCTGCTGGCATTCCGGCCCACATTGCTGTTCGTGGAGCACGACGCCGCCTTTCGGCGGAAGATCGCCACCGGTGTGGTGGAGCTATAAAGAAAGCTCCGGGGCAATCTCCCCGGAGCTGGTTTATTGCTGTTCCTGTTCCTTCAGATCGTCCAGCGCGGCCCGCACGGCGGCCACCACAAAGGCGGAAAAGGTGCAGTCCTGACCGCGAATGGCGGTTTCCACTTCTTCGATCATATCATTCGGAAAGCGGACAGATTTATTTGTAGAAGATGGAATCTTGGGAATTTTAAAAGCCATGGTATACCACCCATTTTGTATTTTGTAAGACAAATTGTATTGCAAATTGATTTACTTTGATATATTATATTTGTGCTACAAAATTCAATACAGGAGGACGCTGGAAATGGACGATTATAAGGAGATGTACTGCCATCTGGCCCATGAGGTGGAAAAGGCCATGCGCATTTTGGTAAAGGCCCAGCAGGACTGCGAGGAGATGTACCTGGCCCAGGGAGACGCGGAAGAACAGCTGCCGCGGGAAACACAGCAGGAAACACAGAAACAAAAAACCGTTTCCGCCTGAAGGGGCGGAAACGGTTTTTAGCCTGTTGAAAACCCTCCGCAAAGAGCAATCGTTCTTGCAGGGGGAGCATCAGGAGCGGCAGCGTACTGCCGTGGCAAAACCGGCGTGCACCGCTTTTATCGGATCACATTCCAGTACAGGAACAGCCCGGCGGAGATCAGGACCTGCACCGCCAGAATCAGCGGAATGCCGATGCGGAAGGAGCGGTGGAGCGTTTTGTGGTGAAAGACCCGCATTCCCAGCAGCGCCCCCAGGCTGCCGCCGGCGATGGCCCCCAGAAACAGGTTGCGCTCCGGGATGCGCCGCCTGCCGGGATGGCGGGCTTTCCACTTGTCGATGCCGAAGGCGGCAAAGGTGCAGAGATTGATCAGCAGAAGGTAGCCCGCCAGCAGGGGCCATGGGCTGCCGGTCGTGATCACCGCCCAGACAAAATCGTTCTGCGCTTCCGGCAGATAGCGTGCTTTTTCCATAGAGCGCCTCCTGAAAAAACGGACTGGCCGGGATACTCCCGGTCGGTCCAGTTTATAGTTGACGCAGTTGAAAAGAAGTTTTTACTTCTTTTCAACTTGCGGGGTGAGATATCTCACCCCGCAAGGCCGCTTTGCGGCCTTGCGGCAGACTTCCTAGTAATACTATTTTTTGATAAAAAGATTTAATATCTTTTTATGGCGGCATAAAACGCCGCCGCGCCTGCGGCGCACCAAGAAAAGTATTGACAACATTCTTGCGGCTGCGCCGCCGGGCCGCATTCTGCGGCCCCATAAAACGATTGCATCGTTTTACGAAGAATTCGTATCAGCACACGGGCGGCGCCCGACAGCGGCTCTGCCGCTGTGAGAAAATCGGTATTTACCGATTTTCAAGTGTGCCGACTATATCAGAAAAATCAGGCTTTGACAAGCTTTGCCAGCTCACAGGCGGTCTTGGCGGCCAGCTGAGCGTTGTTGTACACCAGCTGGATGTTGGCGTCCAGAGAGCTGCCGCCGGTCAGTTCCTTGATTTTGGCCAGCAGGAAGGGCGTGGTCTCCTTGCCGTGGATGCCCAGCTTCTTGGACTCCTCCACAGCGTCCTCGATGGCCTTGGAGATGACCTCGTGGTCCATGGAGTAGGCCTCCGGGATGGGATTGGTCACCAGCATGCCGCCGCCCAGGCCCATGTCCTGCTTGACGAAGAAGGTCTTGGCCAGATCGGCGGGGGTGTCGATGCGGTAGTCCACCTTAAAGCCGGACTTGCGGGTGTAGAAGGCGGGCAGCTCCTCGGTGCCGTAGCCGATGACGGGCACGCCGTGGGTCTCCAGGTATTCCAGAGTCAGTCCCAGGTCCAGAATGGACTTGGCGCCGGCGCAGACCACCATCACAGGGGTGCGGGCCAGCTCCTCCAGGTCGGCGGAGATGTCCATGGTGGTCTCGGCGCCGCGATGCACGCCGCCGATGCCGCCGGTGGCAAAGACCTGGATGCCCGCCATGTGGGCGATGATCATGGTGGTGGTGACGGTGGTGGCGCCGTCCTTACCCTCGGCCACCAGCACGGGCAGGTCACGGCGGCTGGCCTTGGCCACGCCGGCGCCGGTCTTGCCCAGGTAGTCAATCTCCTGCTCGCTGAGGCCGGCCTTCAGGCGGCCGCCCAGCACGGCGATGGTGGCGGGCACGGCGCCGTTGTCGCGGATGATCTTCTCCACGTTCAGCGCGGTCTCCACATTCTGGGGATAGGGCATGCCGTGGGAGATGATGGTGGATTCCAGAGCCACAACGGGACGGCCCTCGTCCAGGGCCTTCTGCACTTCGGGAGCGATGTCGAGATACTTGTTCAGCGTCATGATAAAAACCTCCAAATGATGTGATATCGAAAAATTGATATGAAACCAAAAATAAAATGAAGAAAAACGCGGAACGGGTCAGAAGCCGTCCCATTGTGCCGGACACCCGCCGCGTTCAGAACCGCGGCGGATCACAGGCCCGCCCGTTTCCTCAGGGCACCTTCGCTCATGGCGGAGTTGATGGTCTCTCTGCCCTCCATGGCGATGGAGGAGGCGGCAAGGCCGGCCCTGGCCGTGCCCTCCAGATCCGTGCCCTGGAGATAGGCCCAGGCGATGGCCGCCATAAAGGCGTCGCCGCAGCCGGTGGTGTTCACCATCTGCGCCGGGAGCACCGGCAGGTGGAGATGCTGATTGTGGTCGGCGGCCAGCACGCCGTCGCCGCCCAGGGAGATGAATACCCGCCGCAGGCCGGTGGACAGCAGCGCGTCGGCGGCTTTGTGGAGACTCTCCTCGTCCGTGATGGGCACGCCGGAGAGCAGCTCCGCCTCGATGCGGTTGGGCTTCAGGGTGTGGAGCCTGCCCAGCACCGGCTTCAGCTTCGCCGCCTTAGCGGTGGACACCGGGTCCGCGAAAATGGGGACCGGGCAGTTGTCCGTCAGCCACGCGATGCTCTCGGCCGGAATGTTGGTGTCGATGACCACCACCTGGCTGGCGTTCAGCAACTTCTGCCGGGCCGCCAGCACCTGAGGCGTCAGGCGGCTGTATATCTCCATGTCGCTGACCGCCAGGGCCATGTCGCCGTTTTCGTCGTTGATGAACAGATAGGTGGAGGTCCGCCCGCCGGGGATGATGGGGGACTGGGAGATGTCGATGCCCAGCTCACCGCAGGAGGCCGCGATCTTCTGGGCGTTCATGTCGTCCCCGAACACCGTCAGCATCCGCACATCCAGGCCCATCAGGCTCATGTTGTGGGCGATGTTCCGCCCCACGCCGCCCAGGGACATCTGCACCGTACCGGGGTTGGAGTCCCGGGGCACCAGGGTTTCACCGGGCTTGCCGCCGATGTCCATGTTCACGCCGCCCACCACGGTGACGTAGGGCGCGGTGTGGACGATGTAGCCCTTGCCGGAGATATAACCCTTTTTCATCAGGTTGGAGATATGAACCGCCACGGAGGACCGGGTGATGCCCGCCTTGTCCGCCAGCTCCTGCTGGGAGATCAGGGGATTTTCCTCGATCCAGTTCAGAAGCTGCCGTTCCCGCTGCGTCATGGGACCACCCCTTTCTAAGCAAAAGTTTATTTAATAATCACATATTTAGTTTACATACTTTTGCGCAAAAGTCAATAGCAATTTGAGAAAATAGGGGAACTTTTTTGCGCCTCTCAGCAGCCGACGGTCCCGCCTTCTGTGCCGACGGTCCCAAAGTGCTGGACGGCAGGGAAAAAATCATCTATATTGAAAGGGAAAAGGAGGGCGTTCCATGGAAGTCGAACTGAAGATCGAACCATCGCTGGCGGAGACGCGGGTGGTGGTCCGCGCCCCGGCCCGGACGGCGGAAGTGGACGCGCTGCTGGCACTGCTGACGGCGGAGAGCGGGACGCTCCTGGGCTTTCGGGAGGGGACCGCGGTGCCCCTGGCGCCGGAATCCATCCTGCGGTTTTACGGGGAGGAGAAGGAGGTCAAGGTCCAGACACTGGATGGGACCTTTACCGTGCGCCAGCGGCTCTATGAGCTGGAGGCACGGCTGGACCGCCGCTTTGTCCGCATCTCCCACTCAGAGATCGTGAACCTGCGGCAGGTGACGGCGCTGGACCTGTCCCTTACCGGCACCATCCGCATGACGCTGACCGGCGGGACTGTGACTTATGTTTCCCGCCGGTATGTGAAAAAAATCAAGGAGGCGCTGGGACTGTGAGACGACTTTTCAAAATGACGCCGCTGGCAGGACAGCGGCTGCTCTGGGCCGCCCTGTGCGGCATGGCGGCCACGGTGCTGGTGTCGCTGGGGGTGGTGTGGCTGAACTCCCTCAGCGTGATGCCGGACCACAGTGCCGGCCTCATCATCCGGAACACCGTGCTGGAAGCCACCGGCTGGCCCTGGCAGGGACTGCTGGCGCTGGAGCTGGTCCTCGCCTTCGCCTTCGGCGCCGCTGTGGGACTGGCGGTGCCGCCCATGGAGGGCAGCGGCAGGGCGGTGGCTGTCCGCACCGCCGTCCATCTGGCGATATCCTCCGGGCTGTATCTGGGGCTTTGCGCTGTGTGCGGGCTGTGGCCCGGCGTGCGGCAGGGGGCCCTGCTGCTGTTGGGGCTGTACTGGTTTTTCTACGCGGTGGTGTGGCTGCTGCGGTATCTCCACTGGCGGGCGGAGCTGGACCGCATCCGGGCGGGACTGGGACTGGCGCCCAAGACCGCCGGAGGACCGTTCCAGGTGCGGCCCATCCGGGCGCACCTGCTGCTGGCCGCCGCCGTGGAGCTGGGGCTTCCCCCGCTGCTGCGGCTGGTGGACGCGGTGGACGTTCCCGTTCTGACGGGGCTGCTGTACCCCTTCCTCCTGCTGCCCTTCTTCTGCCTGGTCACCGGCTGGAGCGCTGGCCGCCGTTTCGGCGTGTCCCTGCTGTACCCCGCCGCCTGCGGAGCGCTGACCATACCTTGGGTGTTCCTGCTGTACAATTCCAGCGCCCTGTTCCAGACCTGGACGGCGGCCCTCTTTGCCCTGGCGGGCAATCTGCTGGGAGCCCTCTATAAAAAGTTCAGAAAATAATGGAACCAAACCGCCTCCTTTACCGACTAAATGGGCAAAGGAGGCGGTTTTATGAAAAAGTGGACTTTATTTTTGAGCCTGTATTTTTGCGCCTGCCTGCTGGCGGCCTGTGCCGCCCAGCCTGTCCCGGAGGAGGCGGGGGACCCTCCCCCGGAGCCCACAAGGGCCGATATCATCTGCCGCGTTGTTACGGTGGAGGACGATCAACTGCTGCTGGCGGGAGTGGACGGTGATCGGAACATCTATTCCCTGTCCTGGGAGGATACCAAAAGTATCCGGCCCGGAGATCTGGTGACGGTCACCTATGACGGAAATGTTCTGGAAATTTGGCCCGCCTCCCTTGGAAACGTCTGTGCTGTCTCTTCCCTGGGCAGCGGCTTCGACGACCGCTGCGCCCTGTATTTGCAGGTCCTGGAGGACCTGTGGGAAGTGGACCCGGGGTTGAACGGCAACGATCTGACTTATATCGGTGTGGACCTGTCCACCACCAGTCTGTCCGAAAGCGAGCGCGCCGCCGTGGCCTGGGCCTTTGCCCAAAAGCACGGCGGGGAGCTGGTCACCGGCACCTGGGAGGAGCTGGCGGAACAGGGCTACATTGACCAGGAGCATCTATACTGGGAGGACGGCTGTCTATTCTCCATTACGGAAAAGGAGATGGAGGGCACATACAGCCTGACGCCCGTCACCTTCGACGCTCAAAAGTGGCGCTCCGGCCTGGGAGCCTATTTCTTCTGCGATTGCACCTCCGTCCAGTCCTCTGACGGCCACTGGGACGGCTATTCCATTGGCAGCGAGGCGATCTCCTGAATCATGGAAGGAGGCTTCTATATGAAAAAATGGATGATGGTGTTCTGCGTGCCCCTGTGGGCACTTCTGCTGTTGGCGGGCTGCGGCGGGAAAAGCACCATGACGGGCCGGTATCTCCTGGCGGAGAACGGCACGGCTCTGATCGTCACCGATGACGGGGAAGCCATCACCCTCTCCGACCAGAGCAGGGGCCGAGACCTGTTCGACGGCCTGGAGAGCGGCGACCGCATTCGAATCACCCATGACGGCATCGCGGAATCCTACCCGGGCCAGACCGGGGCCTACACCTGCAAGCTGCTGGAGGACGGAGGGCTGGAGGACATCCCGGAAGAGACACTGGCGAGTCTGGAGGGGCTGGGCTGGGACTTCGGCCGCCATGTCCACACCGCCGCTGACCAGCCACCGACCGTGGAAGCCCCTGTTTCCGGCTGCTGCGGCAATACCGTCGCCAAAGTGACAATGGGCGGGGAGGAGCACTCCTTCTGGGGCAGCGACTCCGTGGCGCTGACGGACATCCTGATCAATCTGGCGTATGGCGCGGACGAGGTGTGCCGCTGTCCCGTGGAGTACACGGTGGACACGGAGTTCGGAGACGGATACGGCGTGAACCTGACGGAGAGCTTTGCCCGCTGTGCCGCCGGCCAGTCACCTCTGACGGAGGCACAGACGGAAACCATTCGGAACATCATCACCCGGAACTGCGGCGGCTGACCGGAAAGCCCATTTTGTATGTCAGTTTTGCGTGATACTGGTCATGGGAGCCAGGACCTCCTTTCAGTAAGCCGGTGTGCGATGAGACGGCCTTACCACTGAAGGCCGTCTCTTTCATCCTTTTTACTGAATTGCCCTGCATCTATTGCGGCCCAAAGGCCGCGGGGCAGTCACCCGTGAAATCTCCTTGCATTTTGCCATGGATTTGGTATACTGAATATATTGTTGTGAAAACAACTGCGTTTTTGGAGGAATCTGGCGTATACTGCCGGGGAATGATAAAAGAACGGCAGGGCCGGGAGGCCCGCCGCCCGGGACACAGGCGGGATTCTTTGCAGGAGATAAAAGGATGATAATATGTATCAATTTAACCCAGTGACACAAAGAGACGGCGCAAAGCTGCGGAAATATTACCAAAACTGCCAATATGGACTCTGCGAGTACTCTGTGGGCACAAAGCTGATGTGGCGCCAGACGCTGCACCCCGCCTGGGCGGAGATCGCGGGCTGTCTGGTGATCCGAAATACCATTGAGGGACAAATCGTCTTTGATTACCCCGTGCCCGGGCCGGAGGGGGACGAGGACGCCGCCCTGGAGGCCATAGAGGCCTATTGTCTGGAAAAGGGCGTGGCGCCCGTCATCTCCGTGGTGCCGGAGTGCAAGGCGGCCAAGCTGCTGGCCCGCTATCCCTATGTTCTGGTCAGCGATATCCGGACCTGGCGGGATTACGTGTACTACCGGGAGGATCTGCAGCTTTTCGCGGGGCGGCGGTACTCCGGCCAGCGGAACCACATCAAAAAATTTCATGCCCAGTGGCCTGACGCGGAGTTCCGGCAGCTGACGGCGGCGGACGGTGAGATCATCGCCCGGTTCTGGCAGGACTATGAGGCGGAGTTCCCCAAGGGGGACAACGCCAAGGCCCGGGACGAGCTGGAACTTGCCAAGAAGATGCTGCGGATGGTGAACAAGCCCTGGTTTGTTGCCGGCGGCATGTTCGACGGGGACAAGCTCATCGCCCTGTCTCTGGC
Organism: Oscillospiraceae bacterium; assembly: GCA_021771635.1. Classification (GTDB taxonomy): domain Bacteria; phylum Bacillota; class Clostridia; order Oscillospirales; family Oscillospiraceae; genus Oscillibacter. The sequence continues at coordinate 12,055 of JAETOQ010000059.1, forward strand.
GGAAAAGTGCGGCGGCACCCTGATCATCCACATCGAAAAGGCGCTGTATTCCTACACCGGCGTGTATCCCACCCTGGTCCAGGCCTTTGCCGGGGCCTTTGGTGACGGCTGTCAGTGGATCAACCGGGAGGATGACGCGGCGGACCGGGGCCTGCGGACCTCCAAATTGCAGTACGGCCCCGCCAAGCTGGCGCCCAAGTACCGCTTTGAACCCCAGAATGAGCTGACACGCCATGTCAACGCCATTCCCGAACTAAAGACGGAGCGGCTGACGCTCTCCGCCCTGACGGAGGCGGATATCCCCGCCTATAACGCCCTGGTGCTGGACGGGGAGCGGAACCGCTGGTGGGGCTACGATGACGTGGGCGGCCTGGGCGGCCCGGTGGAGGAGCGGAGCTTCTTCGACGTGGCCCAGCGGGATTTTGAGAGCCGGCAGGCGGTGAACTTCGCCGTCCGTCTGGACGGAAAGCTCATCGGAGAGGCGGTGCTGTACCGCTTTGACTGCCGGGGCGGCGCGGAACTGGGCTGCCGCATCGACAGCGCCTATGCCGGAAAGGGCTACGGCACGGAGGCCTTTGCCGCCGTGGCCAACTGGGCGCTGTACAAGGTCCATCTGACGCGGGTGGTCGCCAAGTGCTTCAAGGAGAATCAGGCGTCCTACAAGATGCTGGCCTCCTGCATGCGGAAGAACGGCGAGGACGAGGCCTTCTTCTACTTTGAAAAGCTGGTATAATACGATTCTTCCGCAGAAAATATCTATTTTCTGTGGAAGAAGGCGTCGCTAAGTGCGCCGCCCATTTGTGCCACAGGCACAAATACCGTCTCATAAGACTTCAACGCGCCTTCGGCGCTATAAAAAGCATTGGATAGTCGTTGGCGCTTCAGCGCCTTACGAATACCGCATCCCCCTTGCGGGAGACTTCGTCTACTTTTTAATGAAGTCTAGTATAAACTAGTATAAAACAGAGAAAGACGCGCTGTTTTTAACAGCGCGTCTCAGACTGTCGATAAACCCGGAAGAGTAGGAAAACGGGAAGGAGGGGTGTGCGCGGGGAACCCAGGAAGGGTGCCCTGCGCCATTCAAATCAACAGATTTCAGAACTTTTAAAAA
>JAETOQ010000060.1 GCA_021771635.1 Oscillospiraceae bacterium
GTCAGACAAGGAGATTTTCCACAGCCATACTGACGTATGGCAAGGAAAAACGACGCAGTACGGCGGGAAAAAGACCGCTCAGACGGCGTTCAACGGTTGTGAATACAGGTTCTAAGGCCGGGAAATCCCTTTGGATTTCCCGGCCTTTTTCCGCGATACGGCGGGAGCGTATGGAGAACATGCTTCCACGGAGTCCCGCGGCGGTTCAATGGACTTTTTTGTTTGCCATTGAGACAGCATCGCCGCAGACGTTTTTATCCAACTCCCGATAGAACCCAAAGCACTCCTCAAATCTTCCACGGCAATATGCCTCCACATCGGTGACATACGCCTCATAGGCCGACAGGATCCGTTCCGCCTGGGGCGTCAGCACCGCGCCACCGCCGTGCTGGCCGCCGATGGTAGAGTCCAGCAGCTTGCAGCCGAAGACATCCTCCGCGGTACGGATGATGCGCCAGGCCTTGGAATAGGCCATCTCCATGGATGCCGCCGCGGCCCGCAGGGACCTGTGCTCCCGCACACGGACCAGCAGGGTGGCGATACCGGGGCCAAAACAGCGCTGATTGTCATCGGTGTAAAGCCGCACCGTCAGCTTCAAATGCAGTTCCTTGTCCATTGTGTTCCTCCGTTAGTCTACCGGTTCCCAGCGGGCTCCCGGCCATATGAGATCCATGCTGTCCAGCGGCACCGGTAGAAAGGTTGTGCCTCATTCTCAAGGGCTAAGCTTCTGGAATTTTTTTTATTTTATCATATTTGCATGGATTTGCAAAGAATAGAAATTGTGCTACAATGGATCAAACAGGAAAAATTTCCGCCGTTCACGGCAAAGAGTCAAGAGCGGCCGCGACAAAGGAGAGGCCATATGCTGTTTAAAAACGAGGAAGCCAGTCTGAGACTGGACATTGTGAATTATGAACTGCCTGCCGACGGCGGCGATCCCGCCAGCGACGACCGGAATTGGCTGGCCCTGCGGTGTACCTGGATCAACGAGGATGGGAACATCGTCAAGGACAGCAACAGCTGTCTGCTGACCTATGAGCTGAAGGAGATGACCGCGGGGCTGAAGGTCCTGAACGCGGGCATCAAAGACGCCTATGTGAGCGACTTCACGGAGCCATATTTCTCCCTGTTCGCCCAGGCGGCGGGGGAGGGATATCAGGTGGAGGTGTCCTTCTTCCTGCCCAACACCATGGACGGAGACGACACCGCCGAGGTCTCCTGCGCCATGACCAAAGCGGACATGACCGCCCTCATCGACGAACTGGACAAGCTTTGCGCCAAATTCCCGGACCGGACTTGAGGGAAGGGCCATGCTGGAACTGCTCCATCAGGTGCCCCTGTTCGCCTGGCTGCCGGAGGAGGCTCCGGAGATCCTGAACGGCTGCTTTGACCTGGAGACGGAGAAACTGGAGGCGGGGGAGACCCGCCGGACCGACGGCCGTGCTGGCTGCCTCCTGAGCGGCAGCGCCGTCTTTCAGCCCGAGGGCACCGCCTCGGACACCCTGTCCGCGGGGAGCCTTTTTGCCATCCTGCGGGACGGTCAGGGCTTCAAACACCCCCGTTCCGGCATCCTGACCGCCGCCTCGGACTGCGCCGTGGCCTGGTTCGATGTCAGCCTGACCACCAATGTCTGCTACCGGGCCTGCTGGTTCCACGTCCGGCTCCTCCGGGAGATTGACAGGCTGCTGGGGTGAGAAAGAGAATATGAAAAAGCCGGGCGGCAGCCCGGCTTTTCTATGCGCAAATAGCGGGATCCTCCCCAGAGGGAGGGGGACTCGATGTCCTTTTTCTTCCGAATAAAGCGAAAAGATATGGAACAAAAAGGCTCGGCAGCGAGGTGAGATAGATGTATGCGGTGGAAACCACGTCCGGCTCCGGAAGGACCATACGCAGCAGCATATCTGGAAAATGAGTCCATTCCAGCGGGGCGGAAAGACGTATGAACACCAAAACGCCCGGGCCGGTGGTGATGCCGGTGACCAACTGGGCAACATTCAGCAGGACGCAGTATCCCACGACCAGAGAGGCGGAGATGAAGATCTCCCGCCGGGTCAGCTTCCGCAGGAGGAGCAGCCCGCCGAGAACGAGGACTGCGGCCATTCCAAGCCCATAGATCAGAAGTTGACGGGACTCGTTGAAATCCAAGCTGCCGTCAGGCTGCCGCACGATGGCGAAATGGACCAGCAGGCGCACCATGCAGGGCGTCCAGAGAAAGCCGGTGATGACAGAGATCAGAGGGACACGCCAGATCGTATGCTTCCAGTTTTCATACAGCAGCCTCCTTTTCCATCAAGATATCATATGCATTACAAAGAAGCAACAAAAAGCGCCCCGGCGGGGCGCTTTTCGCGATTATTCTGCCTTGGGGCCTGCGGCGACAACCTCGGCGCTCATGTGGGTGTACTTTTTGAAGTTTTCGTTGAAGCTCTCAGCCAGCTTCTTGCAGCTTGCCTTGTAGGCTTCCTTGTCCTCCCAAGTGTTTTCCGGGATCAGCAGCTCGCTGGGTACGCCCTCGATGGCAGTGGGCACCTGGACGCCGAAGGTGGGATCGGTGACGAATTCCCCCTGCTCAATGGCGCCGGTGAGGGCGGCGGTGACCATGGCCCGGGTGTAGCTGAGCTTCATCCGCTTGCCGGTGCCGTTCCAGCCGGTATTCACCAGGTACACATTGGCGCCGGACTTCTCCACCTTTTCCGCCAGCATATCGGCGTAGACAGAGGGGTCCAGGGGCAGGAAGGGCTCGCCGAAGCAGGTGGAGAAGGTGGGGACAGGCTCGGTGATGCCGATCTCGGTGCCGGCCACCTTGCTGGTAAAGCCGGAAACGAAGTAGTACATGGCCTGGTTCTTATCCAGCTTGGAGATGGGAGGCAGCACGCCGTAGGCGTCGGCGGTCAGGAAGATGACGGTCTTGGGCACGCTGGGGCTCATGCCGGAGAGCTCCGCGTTGGGGATGTACTCCACGGGATAGCCCACCCGGGAGTTGACAGCCAGGGAGTCATCGTCAAAGTCGAACGCCCGGGTCTCGTCGTCCATCACCACGTTCTCCACGAGAGCGCCGAACTTGATGGCGTTGTAGATCTCCGGCTCGCCCTCGGGGCTGAGGTTGATGCATTTGGCATAGCAGCCGCCCTCGAAGTTGAACACGGAGTCATCCGCCCAGCCGTGCTCGTCGTCGCCGATGAGCATCCGGTTGGGGTCGGCGGAGAGCGTCGTCTTGCCGGTGCCGCTGAGGCCGAAGAACACGGCGGAGCCGCCGTCCTTGCCGATGTTGGCGGAGCAGTGCATGGGGAACACGCCCATCTTGGGCAGCACGTAGTTCATGACGGAGAACACGGACTTCTTGATCTCACCGGCGTACTGGGTGCCGCAGATGACCACCAGCTTCTCCTCGTAGTCCACCAGGATAGCGGCCTCGGACCGGGTGCCGTCGATCTCGGGGATGCACTTGAAGCCGGGGGCGGCGATGATGGTGTAGTCCGGGGAGAAGTTCTCCAGCTGTTCGGCGGTGGGACGGCGCAGCAGCTGGTGGATGAACAGGTTCTGGGAGGCCAGCTCATTGACGATGCGGAAGGACTGGGTGTACTTGGGGTCCGCGCCGGCAAAGCCGTCAAAAATGAAGATCTCCTTGTTCTGGAGATAGGCGACAACCTTGCTCCGGATGGCCTCGAATTTTGCCTTTTCGATGGGGCGGTTCACCTTGCCCCAGGCGATCTCGTCATGGACGGCGGGGGTGTCCACGATGAATTTGTCGTTGGCGCTGCGGCCGGTGTACTTGCCGGTTTTGACCACCAGGGCGCCGGTGTTGGAGAGTTTACCCTCACCGCGGCGCAGGGCGTGCTCCGTCAGCTGGGCGGGCGTCAGGTTCCGGTATACGGCAGAGGCGTTGATGATGCCGAGCGCTTCCAGACCATAAGTTTCCATAATTGTGTTCCTCCTTTGCAGCCGCGTGAAGAGGTGTGCGGCACCTTGCGGCGAGCTTCACAGCCGGGGGTTCCGGCTGAAAAAAGAAATTATCGCCTATTTTACCCTATCTTTCCGGGAAAGGCAAGAAGTTCGTGCCGGAGAGCGGAAAAAAGCTTCAGCTCCGACGGGCCAGCAGGGCGTGGGACAGGCGGGCGAAGTCCTGAAGCGTCAGCCGCTCGCCCCGCAGGTCCGGGGAGAGGCCGCAGTCCGCCATGGCGGACTGGATGTCCGCCTTGCCGAATTCCGGCAGCGCGGCGGCCAGACTGTTGGACAGCGTCTTGCGCCGCAGCAGGAAGGCGCCCCGCACCACCTGGAAGAAAAACGCCTCGTCATCCACCTCTACGGCGGGCCGCTTCCGCCGGACGCACCGCAGCACGGCGGAGGTCACCTTGGGCGCGGGAAGAAATTTTTCCCGGGGCACGTCGAACAGGTATGCCGTCTCCATATGGTATTGCAGAAACAGGGAAAAAGAACCGCCGTCAGAGGTGCCCTGGGCGGCGGAGAGCCGCTGGGCCACCTCTTTTTGAATGAGGACTGTGACGGTCTCAAAGCAGGGCGTCTCGATAAGCTTCGTCAGCACCGGCGTGGTGATGTTGTAGGGCAGATTGGCGCAGACGATGGGCGTCAGGCCCTGGAACTTCTCCGCCGCCAGCCCCGCCAAGTCCAGCTTCATCACGTCGCCGGGGACGATCTCCACATTGGGATAGGGGGCCATGGTCTCCGCCAGCACCGGGAGCAGGGACTTGTCCAGCTCCACGGACACGACTTTGCCCGCCCGCTGGGCCAGCTCCGCCGTCAGCGGGCCAATGCCGGGACCGATCTCCAGCACACCGCACCCCAGGTCCGCCTGGGAGGCGTCGGCGATGTCCGCGGGCACCTGAGGATCGATGAGAAAGTTCTGTCCCATGGATTTGGAAAAATGGAATCCGTGCCGTCCCAGCAGGTCCCGGATGGTATCGTAGTCACAGAGGTTCATGGAAATTTCCGCCTTTTCATAGAAATGTCAACACTTTTGTAGTATAGCAAAAAAAAGAGTATTTGAAAACCCCCGGCGGATACGATATGATAGGCTTATCCATATGGCAGGAGAGAAATGGCGTATGCTGAAAACGATTTTTTTTGATCTGGACGACACCATCCTGGATTTCACCGGAGGCGAGGCCCACGCGCTGAGCCGCGCGCTGCGGGAGCAGGGCATCGAACCCGCCGCCGCCATTTTGGAGCGGTATCACGTCATCAATATGTGCCAGTGGGAGCTGCTGGAGGAGGGAAAGCTCACCCGGGAGCAGGTGCTGGTGAGCCGGTTCCAGATCCTCTTTGGGGAATTGGGGCTGGACTGCTCCGGGGAGGAGGTCTGCGGCCGCTATGAATCCTATCTGGCGGAGGAGCACGGCTTTGTCCCCGGCGCGCGGGAGCTGCTGGCGGCTCTGGCACCCCGATATGACCTGTACATCGCCTCCAACGGCGCCGCCGCGGTGCAGCACCGCCGCCTGGAGGACGCGGGCATCCTCCCGTATTTCAAAGGCGTTTTTATCTCAGAGGAGATGGGGGCCGACAAGCCCAGCCCGCGCTTCTTTGAAAGCTGCTTTGCCGCCATTCCCGGCTTTTCCAGGGAGACGGCCCTGATGGTGGGGGACAGCCTGACGTCGGACATCCGGGGCGGCATCAACGCGGGGCTTCGGACCTGCTGGTTCGATCCCCATGGCAGGCCCCGCCGTCCGGACATCGTGCCGGACCATGAGATCAGCGCGCTGGACCAGCTTCCGCTTCTGCTGGAAGCATTGGCATAAAACCGCGGTATGCGTGCCGCAAAAGGCAAACGCTGCCGCGCAGGAGGGGGAGTGCACATCATTTTCGGCTGCCCCGAAGGGGCGGGAAAATGGCACGTCGTATGATCCTGCCATGCCTATGTACGGAAAAACGGCCCCCGGCGGCCATCGAACCGCCGGGGGCCGTCCCATTGTGAACGGGCAAAGAAAACTCCCCGGCGCATCCGCGCCGGGGAGAAACACTGCATACGAAAAGCTTATTTCAGAATATAGACCGTACAGCTCCGGCGGCCGAAGTTGATACACTGCTGATAGGTATCGTAGTACAGGTCCACCTTGTTGCCCCGGACGCCGGTGTCCTCCGCCGTGGCCAAACCATAGACCACGCCGTCATCGGTGACGATATACATCCTGGTCCCCAGGGGGATGACGCTCTTGTCCACGGCCACCGTGCCCACATGGACAAAGGTGCCGGTGGCGGTGGTATAGTCCGCGCCGCCGTGGCCGGCGGTATAGGCGGTGGCGGTCATGGATCTTGCGCCGGAGAACTCCAGCGTTGTGCCGGACTGAAAGACCAGGGTGCCGCTGCCGTCCGCGTTTTTGACGACGTTGACCACCCGGTCCGTATCGTCCACAGCGACGGGCTCAACAGCTGTGCCGTACTCCACGATCTGATCCACGGCGGTGCTGTCCACTTCCTCCACGAACTGGCGGGAGACCTGCTCGCCGTTGGACCAGACCACTTCATAGATCGAGGTGCGCACACCGTCGGCGCCCTCCTGGACCACCTTCTCAGTGCCCTTTTCCATATTGGGATTGGCCACCCGCACGGTTTCAAAGGAGACGGTCTCCATCACCTTGTCGTAGTAGGTGATATCTGAGGAAACAGTCAGCTCCACACCGGAGTCGGACAGGTCCACAGCCACCATTTCCAGGGGGCTGGGGACGATGTGCAGGCGGTTCAGCAGCTTGGAGATGTTTTCCCGCTTGGACTGGACGGACACTGTGGCACCATCATAATGGACAGTGACGGTCTGCCCGGCGGGCAGGGACACATCGTAGCCCTTGCTGCCGCTGGAGACATAGATCAGCTGAGAAGACAGGTCCGGCACGTCGGCGCCGCCCTCCAAAACGATGGCGTCATCCTCCACCCCGGTGAGGATATACAGGGCATCGGCCCAGGTGGTGGCGGAGAGGCTGGAGATCAGCACGAAGAGCACGGAGAGCACAAACGTGGCCCGGTGCCCCCAGATCGTATGCAGTTTTTTTCGCAGGTCATGTGTTTTCAAAACCATACCTCCTGAAAAAAGGTTTTTCAGCCCTCAAAGGGCGCGTTGCGCGGCTGTCTTTCTGAAGAAAAACAACTTGTAACTTTTGTTACCAACTGAAAAACTGGGCTTAGTATACACCGGAGTCCCACTTTTGTCAAGTTTTCAGCGGAAAATAGATGTTATGTCTCCCACTTTAGACGAAAACGGACAAAATAAAATTGGAAATAATTGTCATGAAAAACAAAAGGTAACAAAATGGTAACAAGACGTGCGTGGGAGAGCATTCCATACAGAACGGGGACATATACGCCGGTTTTAGTGCATAATTTCAGGAATGGGAAACTTTTTGATGAATTTCAAGGAGCCGGACGCAATCGATTGACCGGCTCTGGATAGGGAACGGAGGGAGATGCGTTCTCCGCTGAACGGCGGGCAGCGGCATCCGCCTGCGCCTGGCGGAAAAAAGCCGAAGATCTCAAGAAAAATTCGGAAAAGACCTTGACTTCCGAATAAACTATGATATGATGACAATAGAAACTAACAAAAAATTTGACAAACTAAAAAATTTTGTATGGTGAGGGCTATGAAAGAGACGATCAAGTGGGTCAAGAACTCTATGCCGGCCAGCGAAGACCGGCAGCTGGACGTGATGTCCCTGAATCATGTGGCAAAGGCGCGTGCCTTCCACAACAGCTTCCCGCAGTATTCCGTTACCCCCCTGGCGCGGCTGGACGGCATGGCGGAGCATCTGGGCCTGGGCGGCCTCTTTGTGAAGGATGAATCCTACCGCTTTGGACTGAATGCCTTCAAGGTGCTGGGCGGCTCCTTCGCCATGGCCCGGTACATCGCCCAGCAGATGGGCCGGGATGTCTCCGAGATGACCTATGACTATCTGACCAGTGAGGACTTCCGAAAGGAGTTCGGCCAGGCCACCTTCTTCACCGCCACTGACGGCAACCATGGCCGGGGCGTGGCCTGGGCCGCCAACAAGCTGGGGCAGAAGGCCGTGGTCCACATGCCCAAGGGCAGCAGCCGGTCCCGGTATGACAACATCGCCAAGGAGGGCGCCAAGGTCACCATCGAAGAGGTCAACTACGATGACTGTGTCCGCATGGCGGCGGCGGAGGCCGCCCAGACGGAACACGGCGTGGTGGTGCAGGACACCGCCTGGGAGGGCTACGAGGAGATCCCCGCCTGGATCATGCAGGGCTACGGCACCATGGCCAGCGAGGCGGCGGAGCAGCTGCGGCAGCTGAGCGTGAACCGTCCCACCCACGTGTTCGTGCAGGCCGGCGTGGGCAGTCTGGCCGGCGCGGTGGTGGGCTATTTCACAAACCTCTTCCCCAACGATCCCCCGAAATTTGTGGTGATGGAGGCTGGCGCGGCGGACTGCCTGTATCAGGGCGCTCTGGCGGGCGACGGCGCTCCCCGCATCGTGGGCGGCGACTTGCAGACCATCATGGCGGGCCTTGCCTGCGGCGAGCCTAATATCATCTCCTGGGATATCCTGCGCAACCACGTGTCCGCCTTCGTGTCCTGCCCGGACTGGGTCAGCGCCAAAGGCATGCGGATGCTGGGCGCCCCGGCGAAGGGGGATCCCAGGGTGATCTCCGGCGAGTCCGGCGCGGTGGGCATGGGCCTGATCGCGGCGCTGATGGAGGGCGACGCGTACAAGGAGCTGCGGGAGGCCATCGGCCTGGACCGCTTCAGCCAGGTGCTGATGTTCTCCACGGAGGGCGACACGGACCCCGAGAAATACCGGAGAATTTTGTGGGACGGCGAATACCCCACGGTTTAAACAACAAAAGGCACGCCTGCTCTTTCGAGCAGGCGTGCCTTTTGGCATTATAATTTTTTTAGTAAGGGATAATAATTCTTCTGCAATGACGGCAGACATACGCCTTGGGCCAATCTTTGGCCAAGAAAGCGTATGGAGATGGCGGCAACATGATACAATTGGCTTTCTCCATAGCCGATTCTGAATACCATTTAGGCCTGGCCTGATTTTCAGGGCGAAAATAGTTGCTTCCTCTACTTTCAAAAGTCCCAGGCTCTAGTAAACTGCCACACCATGGACATTCCATAGGATCCTCCTCTATGAAATCATAATTCAAGCGTAGGTATAGCTTTTAATTCCGGGGCAATTGCCAACGCCCCAAAAATCGCAAAAGAATTGAGTTGCAACACCGTCATCATCCCACTCCAGATAATCAAAAGGCATGATCTCCGACAAGTTTTCTTCACCAATTTCTCCTTCAAGGAAAAATTGATAGGCATGGTTGTCGTGATAAATCTGCTTGGCATATGGGATCAGAGACTGCGGATCTGGTTTTGGATCAGTGTTCCCACCGTGTCCGCGAACTGGTCCAGAGAGCGGATGCGGGCGAAGCTTCGCCCGTAGATGGTGTGGGCAGCGGGGATATCCTCATCATTCCCGGTGAACACACAGATCACGGAGATGTCCCGGTGCAGCAGAGACCGGACCTCGGCGGCGGTGTTCAAAACGCCGTTCTCCCCGGTGTAGTCCACATAGCGCTCACCCTGGTGCAGCTTGATCATGTCGTTGGGCTTGGCGTCAGACAGCAGGATGACGATGCGGTGTTCGCAGGGCGCGTCTGCCATTTCGCGGCACATGGCCCGGATGGCCAGACCGTCCCGATTGCAGCCTGCGGTAAAATAGCGGAAGATATGATCGTTTTTGTCCCCCTCGCCATAGTCCCGGTAGCGGGTGAGGATGGTATATCCGCTAAGAGAGCAGAAAGAGGACACCCGGACGGGGATATTGCAGCGGGTCAGGCTCTCCGCGATCATATAGCCCTGGGCCGCCACGATCTCCTGCCGGTGCAGCTGGGAGGTGGAGGCATCCAGCAGAATGTCCACACACAGCTCCCCAGGATCTGATTGGAGCTGACGGGTGAATATCCTGTCATCGTTCAGATAGACGCCACGCCAGATCCGCCGGTTGTCCAGCGTTCCGGCGAAGGTTCGGACCGCAGTGGGCTGGAGATAGGCCATCATGGCGTTGCGGATGCGGGCGGTGAGGCGGAGGATACTGTTGCGGTGCCGGAGTCCGTCCGCCTCGTAGGCGGCGCGGTTTTTCTCCATCTGCTGTAAGGCGGCTTTCCGCTGGGTGGCGGTGTAGCCCCGGAGCTTGGGTGCCAGCTCGGCGCTGCCCTTGGCGTAGTACAGATGGCAGCCCTTGTGCGCATCCACGCACAGCTCCCGCTCCAAGCCAGCCATGGTCTGGTTGTCGTAGAGGGATTCCCCGAAATAGGCGCTGATGTAGTTCCGCAGAGCCTCCTCCGTCTGGGCGGCGGTTTTGTCCGTCAGACGCCGGACCTCAGGCTCTGCGCCGGTGCCGCCCCCGAGGGAGGCGTGCTCGCCGTAGCCGCAGCCAAACGTGCGGACGGAGGGCAGATTCGGCATGGCGGTCTTTCTGCGGAAGAGAAAAAAGTACTTTTTGTACCGCTGGGCCTGCTCCTCTGCCTGTGTCCTGCCGGGAACGAAGCCGAACCAGTCGCGGAGCAGAGCCTGGGCGTGGGCCACCAGGGCGTCTGTGTCCCAGCCGCCGGAAAACTCAAGAGCGTCCAGCAGCTCGAGATCACGGGACGTCAGCTTCGGACTCTGTCCCAGAACGCGGCGGAAGTGGGCGTCCTCCAGCAGGTCCGGCTGGCGGGTGGTGTCCCGGTGCAGGGCCAGCATCCGCCGGGCATAGCTCTGCCGCAGATAGGACAGGGCCGGCCTGTGGGGAGCCTCCCGCTGAAAGACGGCGTTTTCCAGCCCCAGCCAAATCAGCTGTTCATACAGGTGTTCGGCCTGGCAGCCGTGAAAGCTTTGAAACAGGGCGTCGATAGGCTCCGCGCCGTAGTTCTTCCGGACAGCGCCGATGATGCTGTTCCAGTACAGGTCCGCCCGCCCATCGTGGTCATAGGCCTTAAAGTCCGGCTCAAAGCTGTAATCTCCGGCGGCGTTCCAGATCAGATTGCTGGCCCGCCGTTTTTCGTTCTCCCAAATGTCCATCAGACAAACACATCGGCACCAGTGAGGACCTCCGGCAGACGGGCACGGATCACATCGCTCACCAGCTGCTTTTCAAAATCGTCAAAGGACTTGTTTACGATGCCCAGCTCCAATGCCCGGTTGCCCTCCAGCCCCGCCCGCATCAGACGGACAGCGGCCACCAGGCCCCGCAGATCCAGGGGCTTGGTGGACAGCTCGCCGCCGTCACACTTTTTCTGGATGTCCTGGAACAGGCCCGCGAACTGCTCGGCGTATGCCGGACGCAGATCGGGGAACTCCCGGGTCAGCAGCTTGACCAGGCCCTCCGAGGTGATGGCGGGCATGTCGATGACCACGAACCGGGAGGCCAGCGCCTCGTTCAGCTCCCGGGTGCCGGCGTAGCCGTAGTTCATGGTGGCGATGAAGCGGGTGGCGTCATGGAGCTGGATGCGGTCATAGCCAGGCATATCGATGATCCGGCGGAAGTCCAGTGTTGCGTGGAGCACAGCTAGGGACTCGTTTTTTGCCATGTTAATCTCGTCCAGAATGCCAAAGCCGCCGGCCTCCGCGCACTGGCAGATGGGGCCCTTTCGCAGGGAGACGGCGCCGTCCGCGAAAGTGTCCGTGCCCAGCAGAGTGGCGGCGTCGGTGTTGATGTAAAGGGACACGTCCCAGCTGGGGCGGCCGAAAGCGGCGGCCAGATTTTCCGCCAGCACGTTTTTGCCCGTGGCCTTGGGGCCCACCAGCAGCAGGTTTTCACCGCACAGCAGGGCTGTGACGGCCTCCTCCCAGATGTCCTTACCGTAATAGAGATATCTGGGGCTGGGGATCCGGTGGGAGAGGGAACCCGCCGTGGGCCACTTGGCCCGAAAGTCCTCAATTTCCCTGACGATCGTCTCGCTGACGCCCTCCTGGCGCAGAAAGTCCAGCATACGCCTACCTCCATAGAGCTATGATAACTCTGTCATAGCACAATTTTGGAAATTGTCAAGTTCAGATGCCGTCAAGCATCGGTCACCTGGCCGTCCACGGTCAAAAACAGCTGGGCCGGCGGCGTCAGGGAGGCGAACTGCATGGGAGTCATCACAGCGGCATAGCACCCGGCATTGGTCATTGCCAGACCGTCCCCGATCTCCATCCGGGGCAGTCTGATGTCCTGGGCGATGATATCCGCGGCTGTGCAGAGGTTGCCCGCCAGGGTGACAGTCTCCTGCTCCGTCCGGTCCGTGAGGGGGATCAGCTCCTCGGACCAGGGGCAGGTGAACAGCGGCTCACAGGGGGCCGGGGAATCCGTATAGCCCCGGACCATCCGGCTGACGGCGGGACGGGCAAAGGCGTTCAGCGTGCCGCGCAGCAGCAGGAAGGTCTTGCCACGGGAGACCTTCCTGTCCACGACAGAGGTGACATAGGTGCCGCTCTTGCCCACCACATAGCGGCCTGTTTCAATCAGGATGCGGGTGTCCGGCGCGGTCTCGCGGAACTCCGCCAGCGCGGCCCGGAGGCTGGCTCCCACGGTCTCAATGTCCAGGGGCGCGTCGCCCGCGGCAAAGGGGATGCCCAGGCCGGAGCCGAAGTTCACGAACTCCAGGGGCGCCCCCAGCAGGTCCTGGACCTTCGCTGCCAGACGGAACATCCTACGGTGGTATGCGGCCAGGGCGGAAGCGTCCAGCTCCTGGCTCTTGGCGTGGACGTGGATGCCTGTGATCCGAATGCCGGGGAGGGCTGCCAGACGGGGGAACTGCTCAAAAAAGGCCTCTTGGTCGACGCCGAATTTGCCGGGGACGCCCTGGTCCGCCGTAAAGGTGAAGTCCGGATTCAGCCGGACGCCCACCTCCGCCGCCTCGCCCTTTTCCGAGGCGATGCGGGAGATCAGCTCCAGCTCGTGGAGACTGTCGGCGATCAGAACACAGCGGCCCCAGACATGGCGAAAATCCGCCTCGGTCCGGCCGGGGGCGGAGAAATAGATGCGGTCTCTGGGGACGCCCCGCTGCCAGGCGAAGTCCACCTCGGCGGCGCTGGCGGCGTCGGCGCCCAGATCCTGGGAAAACACGGTGTCCAGCACCCTGCCGGCGGGATTGCATTTTACAGAGTAGAGAAACTGCGCACCGGGGAACTGGGTGTACAGACGGTGGATGGCGGCACGGATGACGGATTCCTCGTA
>JAETOQ010000061.1 GCA_021771635.1 Oscillospiraceae bacterium
TATTCACAACCGTTGAACGCCGTCTGAGCGGTCTTTTTCCCGCCGTACTGCGTCGTTTTTCCTTGCCATACGTCAGTATGGCTGTGGAAAATCTCCTTGTCTGACAAGAAAAATCCCCGTCCATCCGGCATTCCCCGGTTATGAATACAGGTTCTAAATTCCCAGCAGCCGGTCCATGCCCAGCAGCAGGACGTACACCAGCGGCTGGTGCAGGAGATAGACCGCCAGGGAGTGCCGCCCCAGGGCGCTGACCACCGGGAGGCTCGGCTCCCAGGAAGGACGGCCCTCCCGCCCCTCCTGCGTCCGGTAGAGGAAATATCCTGTCAGAAAGAGAAAAAGCCAGGGCAGAAGGGAGAAATAATCGGTGGACCGGAAGCCCGCCGGCGGAAAGCCCAAACAGGCAGTCCCTAGATCGCGGTACAGCCATCCCGGCAGCGCCGCCACACGGATGCCCTCGAACCCCAAAAAGCCGCTGTTCACATCCCGCAGCAGCAAAAACAGTCCCAAGCTCACCACCAGTCCCGCACCGGCAGGCACCCCCCGCAGATGCTTTTCCAGAGGGATCATCAGCAGAGCCGCGGAACCCAGCAGCGTCAGCACGCCGCAGAAGATCCGGTCCTCCGGCATGATCAGAAGTGTCACAGCCGTCACCAGCAGTCCGCCGCCGAATGCCAGCAGGCCCCGCCGCAGCTGGTGGCGCCCCATGGACCAGCAGTAGCCGGAGAGAAGGATGAAGGTCCAGCAGATGCTCTGCTGCCATATGTATGCCCCGGTGCCATGATACCAGGGCCAGTCCGCACCGAACAGGTAGACCAGGTCCCAACAGGCGTGATAGGCGATCATGCTGAGGACGGTCACGCCCCGCAGAGTGTCCAGCCCCGCCCGCCTGCCTCGGCGTTCCAGTGTCTGTACGGCCATGCCGCGCCTCCTCTCCCACTCGTATTTTTTTCCATCCTAGCACAGTCTCGGGAGCTTTGCAAGGCCGCCCCCTCCACCCGCGGGATGCGGGGCGTTTCCCCGCTTCCGCTCCTTTCGCGGGCCCTCCGGCGGCCCCAGGCGGCCGTTTGTCATCCGATCTCCCCGCATCATTCTGCATGCTGCCGTTTCATGCGGATTTCCGATAAAACGGTTCAGCTCTCTTGGAGATGGAGACGCATGGATGCGTTTCCATTTTGCGCCGGAACGGCGGTATTCAGGGCGGCGCAGGTACAGATTCCGCACCTTTTTTGACATTTTACCCAATTTCGGGTTCTGCTGTAAATAATTGTTGCCAAAATTTCACAAAGCTGTTGCAATGTTTTTAGTCTGATGCAGGCGTATCAGACTGTCAACGGCGTACCCATATTCTCCGGATTTGTGCATATGGGGCATGTGGGCCCCCTTGGCAATTATAAAGGAGGTACAAACGATGAAAAGAATTCTCTCCGTAGTCCTTGCCCTGGTCATGGTCCTGAGCCTGGCCGCATGCGGGCAGAAGGACACCGCCCCCGCCCCCAGCACCAACGATCCCGCCGCCGGCACGGACGCAAAGCCCTATGAGGGCCAGTCCCTGACGGTCCTGTACATGTCCGGCGTCTATGCCGACGCCGCCCGCTCCATGGTCGACGAGTTCCAGGAGGCCACCGGCGCCACCGTCGAAGTGGTCGACTATCCCTATCTGACTCTGCATGAGAAGGCCCTGCTGGACCTGACCTCCGGCACCGGCTCCTATGACGTCATCGACGTGGCCAGCCAGTGGGACGGCGAGTTCGCCCCCTTCATGGAGCCCCTGGACGCCTATGTCGAGCGCGACAACTATGATATGAGCGTGTGGATCGAAAACGTCCTGGCCAACTGCGGCGAGTGGCAGGGCACCATCGTCGGCATTCCCAACGCCAGCACTCCCCAGACCTTCGCCTACCGCACCGACCTGCTGCCCGACGGCATCCCCGACACCTGGGAAGAATACCGTGAGGCTCTGGCCAGCGTGAACGACCCCGCCAACGGCGTCTACGGCGTCACCGTGTCCGAGGTCTCCGGCCAGCTGGGCGGCGTGTTTGACTACGTTCTGTGGTCCATGGGCGGCAACTGGGCCGACGAGGACTGGAACATCACCATCGACAGCCCCGAGACCCGCGCCGCTCTGGAGCACCTGTACGCCATTAAGGAGTACTCCGATCCCTCCAACCTGGCCTGGGGCGTTGACGAGTCCATCCAGGCCTTCCTGGACGGCCGTGCCGCTGTCTGTGAGACCTGGCCCTCCCTGGGCATCGTCCAGAACGGCGACGACGCCGCCAAGTCCAAGATCGCCGGCAAGTGGGCCCTGGACGTGCTTCCCTATGCGGAGACCGGCCTGACACTGCTGTCCGCCTGGGACGTCTCCATCAACGCCGCTTCCGAGAACAAGGATCTGGCATGGGAGTGGGTCAAGATGTACACCGACTATGACATGCAGAACCGCTTCCACGACGAGTTCGGCATCCTGTCTCCCCGCAAGGCCTTCTGGGATCAGGACAAGATGTCCAACCAGACCGCTGTCCGCGAGGCTCTGGACACCGCCAACATGTGGTGGCGCATCCCCGCCTCTGTTGAGGCCGATACCTGCATCAATGCCGCCGTCGGCGCCTATCTGTCCGACCAGATCGGTCTGGAGGAGTGCGTCAAGCAGCTGTCCGACGGTCTGACCGCCGCTCTGGCCAACAATCCTCCCGAGGCAGGCATCAAGAACTATAACCACTAAGCCATTTCCATCGGGTCCATCTGACCGGAGAGCACGCTCTCCGGTCGGACCCTTAAAAAGCCCTTTAAGGGGGCGATAACTCGTACGCGGAGAGGTTGATTCACTATGAAAAAAAGAAAAAGTGATAAGGTGTCAACCTGGCTTTTTCTCTCCCCTGCATTGATTTTCCTGGCTATCACCGCCCTGTTTCCCCTGCTCTACTCCCTGTACCTCAGCTTTTTCAAGTACAAATTAAATTTGCCGAACCAGACTCCCGTCTTTGTGGGGCTTGAAAACTACATCAAAATGCTGACCGACAGCCTGCTCCACACCAGCACCTGGAACACCATCCTCTTCGCCGTGATCTCCGTGGCGCTTGAGGTGGTCCTGGGCCTGATGCTGGCCATGATCCTCTGCTCGGACAAGATGTGGGCCCGCATCGTCACCTCCATCTTCATGATCCCCATGATCATGGCCCCCGTTGCCATCGGTACTATGTGGCGCATGATGCTGGACGCCACCACCGGCGTCATCAACTACCTCCTCAGCTTCCTGGGCATCGGCGCCATCCAGTGGCTGTCCGACCCCACCATGGCAAAAGTCTCGGTGCTGCTGGTCAACGTCTGGCAGCTGACGCCCTGGGTGGCCATCATCTGTGTGGCCGGCCTGAAGGCGCTGCCCGGTGAGTGCATTCAGGCCGCTCTGGTGGACGGCGCCACTCCCCGCCAGATCTTCTGGAAGATCGTCCTGCCCCTGGTCAAGCCCGTGCTGGTCATCGTCATCATGATGCGCTTTACCGATGCCTTCAAGGTCTTCGACACCATCTATACCATGACCAACGGCGGCCCCGGCACCGCGACGGAGATGCTGCCCAACTTCATCTACAAGCAGGGCCTGAAATACTATGACGCCGGCTACACCGCCGCGCTGGCCGTTATCTTCGTCTTGAGCATGACGCTGCTCAGCCTCTTCTTCCTGAAGTGGCGCAGAAAGGAGGAGGAGAACGTATGGTAAGAAAGCGCAAGCTGGGAGACGCGACCTCCACCGATGTGATCATCAGCAATTTCGCAGGCCGCTATTTCAAGTGGATCTACCTGATCGTCGCCCTGATCGGCGTCCTGTTCCCCCTCTACTGGCTGATCACCAACGCCTTCAAGCTGGAGCAGGAATACCGGGCCTATCCCCCCGTCATCTGGCCCAGCGAGTTCACCATGGAGAACTTTGTCAAGATCTTTACCCAGAGCCAGCTGCTGGAGAGCCTGACCAACTCCGCCATCGTCTCCGTGGTCACCACGGTCATCACCCTGCTCATCGGCAGCATGGCCGCCTACGCCGTCTCACGGGGCGCCCTGGGCCGCAAGATGAAAAATTTCTTCGGCGTGTGGTTCCTGGTCCAGAAGATGTACCCCGCCATCTGCACCGCCATCCCCGTCTATCTGGTCATGCGCAACCTGAAGCTGATCGACACGCTGGCTGCCCTGATCATCATGAACACCAGCTTCAACCTGCCTCTCGTCATCTGGCTGATGATGGGCTTCTTTGAGCAGGTGCCCTACTCTCTGGAGGAATCCGCCCAGCTGGACGGCTGCGGCTTCATGCAGCGGTTTTTCCGCATCGTGCTGCCCATCACCAAGCCCGGCCTGATCTCCTCCGCCATCCTGACCTTTACGGCCACCTGGAACGAATTCCTGTTCGCCGTCATCCTGAGCATCAAGAAATCCAAGACTCTGCCTGTTATCATCGCAGGCTTCATCACCGACCGCGGTCTGGAATGGGGCCCCATGGCCGCCACCGCGCTGATCACGCTGGTCCCCGTGGTCCTGCTGACCTGGGCCGTCCAGAAGGACTTCGTCAAGGGCATGGCCATGGGCGCCGTCAAGGGCTGAGCCTCCGGCCGGTCCCAGACGCCGCAAGCCGCCTTTTCCGGGTGGTATCCATTGCGCCAAAAATCGGGATCCCTGTTCGGGGTTCCGATTTTTTCGCAGCGCCTTCGATCTGCGCCGTTGGCGGGCGTCTTTCCCCCGGCGCGGGGCCGCTTTCTCATCTCTCCCCCTTGCAAATAGAAAAACCTTGTGATAAATTATTTAAGTCTGCATCATTACAGGCAAAGCGGCGCTTTCATGCCTCCGTGTGCAAAGAGCGCCTTCGTTGACGGACATGCACCGTAATTCTTTTCGGAAAAGCCTGACGGTTTTTTCGGGAGCCTGTGCTTTGGATTTCCCGGGCAGAATGGATCCGCCCCGCGGCAGGATCCCGACCGTTTTAAAATGCCTGAATGCGCCATCCGGCGCGGGACCGGCGACGGCCCATATTTCTCCATCTGGAGGTTTTCAACATGCCTACGTTACAAGAAGAGATCGCGCGGCGGCGGACATTCGCCATCATCTCCCACCCCGACGCCGGTAAGACCACCCTGACGGAAAAATTCCTGCTTTACGGCGGCGCCATTGCCCAGGCCGGCGAGGTCAAGGGCAAGCGGGCCCGGGCCGCCACCAGCGACTGGATGGAGATTGAAAAGCAGCGCGGCATCTCCGTCACCTCCTCCGTCATGCAGTTCCAGCATGGCGGCTTCTGCATCAACATTTTGGACACTCCCGGACACCAGGATTTCTCCGAGGACACCTACCGCACCCTGATGGCGGCGGACTCCGCCGTCATGGTCATCGACGGCGCCAAGGGCGTGGAGCCCCAGACACGCAAGCTCTTCAAGGTCTGCGCCCTGCGGCACATCCCCATTTTCACCTTCATCAACAAGATGGACCGGGAGACACGGGACCCGCTGGAACTGTGCGAGGAGGTGGAGCGGGAGCTGGGCATCGACACCTATGCCGTCAACTGGCCCATCGGCTGCGGCAAGGAGTTTCAGGGCGTCTATGACCGGGAAAAGCAGCGCATCCTTTTCTTCCAGGCCGAGGAGCGGGGCAAAAAGGTCAGCTCCGCCGAGGTCGCCTTGGACGATCCCACTCTGGAGGACATGATCGGCGAGGCCAAGGCCGCCGCCCTCCGGGAGGAGGTGGAGCTGCTGGGGGCCGGACGGGAGTTCGACATGGAGGCCGTGCGAAACGGCACCCTTTCCCCTGTGTTTTTCGGCTCCGCCCTCACCACCTTTGGCGTGGAACCCTTTTTGGAGGAATTTCTCCGCATGACCACCGCCCCCCTGTCCCGTGTCTCCGACCAGGGCGAGGTGGACGTGTTCTCCCCGGACTTCTCCGCCTTTGTCTTTAAGATCCAGGCCAACATGAACAAGGCCCACCGGGACCGGCTGGCCTTCATGCGCATCTGCTCCGGCAAGTTCCAGCGGGACACGGAGTATTACCACGTCCAGAGCGGTAAAAAGCTGCGGCTGAGCCAGCCCCAGCAGATGATGGCCGCTGAACGGGAGATCGTGGAGGAGGCCTACGCCGGCGACATCATCGGTGTGTTCGACCCCGGCCTATTCTCCATCGGCGACACCATCACCGTGCCAGGCAAGAAGTTCAAATACTCCGGCATCCCCACCTTCGAGCCGGAGCACTTCATGCGGGTGTCCCCCAAGGACACCATGAAGCGCAAGCAGTTTATCAAGGGCACGGAGCAGATCGCCCAGGAGGGCGCCATCCAGATCTTCAAGATCCCCGGCGCGGGATTGGAGGAGGTCATCGTGGGCGTGGTGGGCACGCTGCAGTTCGATGTGTTCGAGTACCGGATGAAATCCGAGTACGGTGTGGACCTGTATATGACTGGCCTGCCCTATGACCACCTGCGGCTCATCACCAGCTGCCCCTGCAAGCCGGAGGACCTGGTCCTCTGCACCGGCTCCGCCATTTTGGAGGACTTCCGGGACCGCCTGCTGGTGGCCTTTGGCGGCGAGTGGAGCGTGGGCTTCCTCACCAAGCACAACCCCGGACTGGAGCTGGCGGAGTCCCTGTCTGTATAAACCAGCGCGGCGTCATGCCCATCCTGTGAAGCAAACAAAAATCACGGCTCTTTCGAGCCGTGATTTTTTGCATGCACTTACCGGCGTCCGCCGCGGCCTGCGCCGCCCCCGAAGGAGCCGCCGCCGAAACCGCCCCGGCTGCCGCCGCCAAAGCCGCCGCCAAAGCCGCCGCGCCCGGCACCTCCGCCAAAGGAACCTCCGCCAAAGGCCCCTCCCCGGCCGGAGCCTCCTCCGAAGGTCCCGCCTCCGAAAGTCCCTCCGCCGAAGAACCCGCCGCTGCGGCCGGAACCTCCGGAAGGCCGGCTGCTGTGGGGAGGTTGCGGCGGACGGCCGGAGCCGCCGCCTTTGGGGGGAGGCGGAGGACGGCGGGGCGGCCTGGGAGGCGGCCTGCGCCGCCGGGGCCGTCCCCAAAATACCGGGTAGTACCGCCGGGTAGGGATCCCCATGCCGGGCATCATATAACGGCGGCGGTAGCGCCTGTACCGCATGGCGTCCAGGATGACCCAGGCCACGAAGAGCGCCACGAGCAGCATCACCAGATCGACGGCCAGCATCCCCATGGTGGGGGCAATGTAGCCGGTGGTCTGGGTGCTGTAATCACTGCCGATGGCATGATAGCTCTTCCGTACGGCGGGAATGTAATGTTCCTTCACCGTCACGGCGTATAGCTCCGCCAGATAGTCTGTCAGTGCGTCAAAGGTGGTCAGCACTGCCGCATCATAGTCTTTTGCGGCAAAATCCTGCTCCATACAGCTCCACAGAATGCTCTGGATGGCATTTGTCTCACCGCTGCTGAAGCCGCTGCCCCAGGCGATGTAGTAGTCGCCGTCCGGCGCGCCGTTATACAAATTCTCCAGGGCCAGGATCAGCAGGATCCCGTTGTTGGTCTCCCGGGCACCCACCCCCAGACGCTCGAACTCCTGCTCCGCGTAGACGGCGATATCCGTGCTGCCGGTGGTATCGATGACTTCCACGGCGATCTGGGCGCCGGTCTGGGCAAAGAGGGAGGCGTTCATGGCGTCGATATGGGCCTTGGTCTTTTCAGAAACGGCGCCCTCCGTATCGTAAATATACTGATAGCTGCCCACGACGGACGTGGCTGCCTCGCTGGTGTCGTCAGGCTTTCGAACCTGGCCCAGCAGGGCTCCGGCCAGAATGGCCAGCACCATGACAGCCGCCGCCACCGGGCGCTTTTGGAAAATTTTCATAGGCAAAACCCTTTTGATTCAAAGTAAAGATTGAAGAGGGAAGATATGAGATATCCCGCGCTCGCAGGCTAGGTTCTTTACCAGCACGGCGGGGCGGGAGCGCCCCGCCCTACGGAAAGGTGCCAGGGGAAACCTGCGGGTTGCACCGTTGCGGCATTGCGATTCCCGGACACTTTGTGTCCGCCAATCGCGCCGCTGCCTCGAAACCGGCTCGCTTTATCCGCCACAGGCGGTGCTCCTCCTTTCCCAGCCAAACCCGCTTCGCTGGGCTTTGGCCGGGGCCTCATAGAGCTGGGCCATCGGCCGCTCAGGGGCCGTTTAATTGTGCAGTTCCATCAGCTTCTGCTTCAGTTCGCCCTCAATCCGGCCCAGCTCGGCCTCGGCGGCCTTGCGCTTGGCGGCGCCGTCCCGCTGGATGTTCAGTACCTCATCCAGGGTGGAGATCAGCTGCTCGTTGGTGTGCTTCAAGGTCTCGATGTCCACGATGCTGCGCTCCGCCTCCTTGGCGGTCTGGATGGTGCCCATCTTCAGCATGTCGGCGTTCTTCTTCAGCAGCTCGTTGGTCATCTCCGTGACGGCGCTCTGGGCGGCGGTGGCCTGACGGCCGTGCTCCAGGCCCAGGGCCAGCACCATCTGGCTCTTCCACAGGGGGATGGTGTTCACCAGGGAGGACTGGATCTTCTCCACCATCAGCGTGTCGTTGTTTTGCAGCAGGCGGGTCTGGGGACCCATCTGGATGGAGATCATGCGGGTCAGCTCCAGGTCGTGGAGCTTCTTTTCAAAGCGGTCGCACATCTGCACCATATCGTTGTACTTCTGGGCATCCTCCTGGGCGCCGGTCTGCTCCGCCCTGGCCTTCAGCGCCGGCAGCTCGTTGGTCCGGACGTCCTCCAGCTTCCGCTTGCCCGCCAGGATGTACATGGTCAGTTCCTTGTAGTATTTCAGGTTCAGCTCGTACATCTGGTCGAACATCGCCACGTCCTTCAGCAGCGTCACCTGATGCTGCTCCAGCTCCCGGGCGATCTTGTCCACGTTGGCCTCCACCTTGGCGTACTGGGCCTTCATGGCCTCCAGCTTGTTTCCAGTCTTTTTGAACATGCCGAAGAGGCCCTTTTTCTCCTCTTCTTCGCCGAAGCCCTTCAGCTCCACCACCAGCTCGGAGAGGGACTTGCCCACCTCGCCCAGGTCCTTGGTACGGACGGAACTGAGGGCGTTCTCGGAGAAGCCGGCCACGTTCTTCTGGGCGGCGGCACCGTACTGCAGGATCATGTTGGAGTCCATGATGTCGATCTTCTTGGAGAACTCCGCCACTGCCTGCTTCTCCGCGTCGGACAGCAGGTTCTCGTCCATCTGGACCGGAGTGACCTCCGGCTTGGCGGGCTCCGGGGCGGGGACCGCGGGGGTGGCCGGGGCCGTGGGATCCAGTGTCAGCTCAGGGATCGCCTCCGCCGCAGCAGCGGTATCCGGGGTCAGCTCAGGGATATTGTTTTCACTCATGGCATTTTCCTCCGTTTATCATACATGATTTGTCTCATCTGTTGTTTCTTCCGCCTTTTTGCGGAATTCCCGCACGGCGCGGACGGCCCAGGCCGCGCCACCAGCCAGCCAAAACACGCCGCACACCGCAAGAAACCAGTCAGGCTCCGCCGAGTCATGGAGTGCTGTGACGATCCAGCGGATGCCCACTACCGTGTAGCCTATGACGCAAAGAGTGGTCAGAAGCAAAGATAGTCTCCGTCTCATGGCAGGCGTCTCCTCTTATCATTCCTGTTTTTCGGGATCATCCGGCTTCTTTCCCAGCGTTTTGGCCGTACAGACGGCCCTCTCACAGCTCCAGCTTGATGTCCGGG
Source organism: Oscillospiraceae bacterium (assembly GCA_021771635.1). Taxonomy (GTDB): domain Bacteria; phylum Bacillota; class Clostridia; order Oscillospirales; family Oscillospiraceae; genus Oscillibacter. The sequence goes on from JAETOQ010000061.1 coordinate 9,673, forward strand.
TCCTCCTTGGGCAGTGTCTCTGCTTTCAGCTGGTCCCCGGCCAGGCCCTCCCGGGCCATCATCTGCTCCAGCACCGTGATATCTGTGGAGATATCCAGGGCCTCGGCGCCGTATAGGGCGTCCAGCTGCTTTTCAAAGGCCGCCACGATGGTGCGCATCATGCCCTCCACCTTAGCCTTGGTGGCGTCCACGTTCTCGCCGGAGATGCCGGCGGCGCTGGCCCGGTCATAGGCGTTCAGCAGCTTCAGGGTGGTGGGCAGGTAGTAGTCCATGAACCGCCGGATCTGGGGCAGCTTCTTCGGGTCCCGCTTCACCTCGTCGAAGATCTTCTGGGACACCTGCTCCAGCCGCACGATATCGGCGGAGATGCCCTCGTCCGCGATGTTGTCGTCCAGCCGCTTCATCTCGGAGATGGCGAGGCGGCCGTCCTTCAGCATCTTGTCCAGTTCGGCGTTGCCAGTGGTCTCCTCCTTTTTCTCCGCCGCCTTGGGAGCCGCCTGTTCCGTGCCGCCCACAGTACCGGCGTTTTTGCAGACGGCGTTCACCGCGAAGAACACCACTCCGGATGCCGCCGCCAGAAGGATATAGTGGACAGGCGCGTACAGGGGGAACAGCAGACCGTAGGCCAGCCACAGCACTGCCACCGCGTAAAAGGGCGCCACGGGCTTCCGTTTGCTCGTCTCCATAAGCAGACCTCCTTCGGGGCCAGAGGCCCATAATAAAATTATTATACCCCTGCCGGGGCGGTGCGGTCAAGGCGGGATGCCTGTAAAATACCTGTGAACGAACAAAAGGCGCCTCTTTTGCAAGAGGCGCCCCAGCTTGTCGAAAAAGTCTTTTCGACAAGCTGCTTAAGATTTCAGGACTTTTAAAAAGTTCTGAAATCTGTTGATTTAAATGGCGCAGGGCACCCTTCCTGGGTTCCCCGCGCACACCCCTCCTTCCCGTTTTCCTGAGCTTTCTGGTTTATCGACAGCCTGAGGCGCCTCTTTTGCAAGAGGCGCCCTTTCTCAAGAATCAAAAAAATCAAATCCCAAGCTGTCCTGTCACCGGGTCCCGCCACAGCGCCAGCGCCACAGGCCGGAAGGTGCACCAGACAAAGCAGAATGCCAGTCCCCACAGTACCACCAGCCCCAGGATCTGCTGCCACAGAGAGGTGAACCGCCCCCGGCCCAGCAGGCGGAAGTCCAGGGCAAAGGCCCCCAGGGCCGCCAGGAAGAACACGGCGATGTCCGCCCACATCACATGAAAGCCCAGGGCGCCGGTATAGGTATAGAACAGAACCGGGATCAGCGCCAGCCCCGTCAGGGTGCTGACCGCCCGCACGGCCAGAAAGTTGGGGTAGTTCTTACCCATAACGCACACCTGGACCACGGAAAAGAAAAACAGGGGCATGAACAGCAGCTTCATGTGCTCCCAGGTGGATTCGTTGACAGCGGAGAACGCCGCCGCGAACACGCTGCCGCCGCTCCATTCATACAAAAAGTGCAGCAGTGTTCCCGCCGCTCCGGTGAACAAAAAGCCCGCCAATTCCCAGAAAAACAACCGTTTCCGCATAATACCCTCCCCCAACAGGCAAAAAAAGACCACGGCGGTGTGCCGTGGTCCCAGTTTGTGCAGAGTTTTCCAGAATTATTCCAAATAGTCGGCGTACCGCCCCATGACGGACCGCAGGCTCTCCAGCGTCCAGTCCCCCTCGTACAGTCCGCCGGTCAGCTCGTCTGCCAGGGCGCGGCAGAGTTGACGGGCCTCCTTATCCGCCCGTTTTTCCAGCAGCTGAGGAAGGACACGCAGGCTGTCCGCCGGCCTTTGCAGGATGTACCAGGGCAGGAGGCTGTCGTGGGTCACTCCCTCCGTCAAGTAGAAGGCGTCCACCAGTTCCTCCAGCCGGGCGTCCTCTCCCCGCTCAAAGGGCAGATCGACTTGATACCCGCCGGTGCCCCGGTCCGCGCAGCGCCAATCGCCGTTTTTGTCTTTTACCGCGTGGACCTCATGGCTCCAGTGCCAGTATCCATCCGGCTCCTGATCCTGAATGCCCGCGCCCGCGTTCCAGTAGCTGCTGCCCGATGCCGCCGGCTCCTCCAGCAGCACCAGCAGGTCCATGTCAAAGCAGAACTGCTCCGGCTCTCCCCGGTAGACGTCGTAGACCGCCGTCTCTCCGGCCACCGCGTCCAGAGGCTTCCACACCACCCAGTCCGGCACATTCCGGTAGTTTTCCGCCACCTGCTCCGCAAGCTCCGCAGCGGCCCGCTCCGGATCCGTCTCCCCGCCGTCCGCGGTGACGTCCCAGACGGCGGCGCTGACGGCGTCCAGGGCAATGGTCGCCAGGGCGTCATAGAGCTTGCCCTCATACGGCTCCCCCTCCCTGGGGTTCACCGCCCGGGCATAGGTCTCCGCGCCGTCCTGGGACAGATAGATGACATCGCCGCCGGAGCAGCATTGGAGCGTGGTCTTCCCGTCCGAAGAGGTCATGGTCAGCAGATAGCCCCGTTCCCCCTCCAACTGACTCCGCCAGTCCTCCGCGTCCGCGGCGGACCATTCGTAGCTGGCGGCAAAATACCCCTCCCGGTCCGCCACGTTCCAGGCGTTTTCCGGCGTGATAGCCAGAGTGGTCACGGTGCCGTCCCACTCCTCCACCTCCACGGTGAAGGACAGGTCCCCGGCGATGGCGGTGTACACCTCCGCCGCCCGCTCCGCCAGTGCTCCGGCGGGCAGGCTCCAGGTCTCTCCGCCGCATCCTGTCAGCAGAATGGCCAGTATCAGCATCCAGGTACAAAGGCGTTTCATGGCAGTTTCCTCCTGTCCTTGATATCCTATCAACAGCGCAGCCTTTCAGACGAGCCGCTCCCGCCGCGCTTCCAGGCCTTGGCCCTATGTACAGGATACTCGCTTTCCTATGTCAATTCCCGTCAATTTCGCTACAAATAGTAACAATTTAAAAACAATAAACCGCTCCAGTAAAAACGGACAATAGACAAAAGAAGCCCCCTATGTAGAAAAATAAAGCTACATAGGGGGTATTGTTATGGAGAGACGAAGATGGACCAATATGAAGCTAATAGAAGCAGAGATGATACCATCGATTAACAAGGGGAAATACGCCTGCCAGCGGCCTAAATAGGCGCTGGACTTCGTTCTCGGATTTGGCGGGCGGCAGCCCGCCTGCATCCTGCGGCCTTGCCAGCCCCTATTTATGCTCGCTGGCAGGTCTTTC
>JAETOQ010000062.1 GCA_021771635.1 Oscillospiraceae bacterium
ATGTGGTCGGCAAACCATCTCCTATTGTATCGTTGGAGGTTTATCATTTCTACTCATAGGCATAGCCTTTTTGGATCCACGGGCATAGCCCGTGGTTTTCATTTTTACAATAAAAAAGCCCTTTGTCATGGGGCCTAGGTTCCCATGACAAAGGGCTTTTCTTCTTTAACAGGGTGCGGGCAAATTACTTTACCAGCTCGATGATGGCCGTTTCCGCAGCATCACCGCGGCGCACGCCGGTGCGGACGATGCGGGTGTAGCCGCCGTTGCGCTCCGCGTAGCTGGGGGCGATCTCCTTGAACAGCTTCTTGCAGACGTCCTCACGGGTAATGAAGCTCATGGCCTGCCGGTAGGCGGCCAGGTCGCTCTTCTTGCCGAGCGTGATCATCTTCTCAGCCAGGGGCTTGATTTCCTTGGCACGGGTGACGGTGGTCTCCATCTTACCGTTGTCCAGGAAATCCGTGACCTGCTGACGCAGCATCGCCATGCGCTGGTCAGTGGTCTTGCCAAGTTTCCGAGTTCCGGGCATTTCGGTTTCCTCCTTATCAGGATTTTGGTCAGCCGGGGATCTCTCCGCCGGCGTGGGATCAGTTGTTTTCTTCGTCGGCCAGGTGCAGACCCATCATGGCCAGCTTGTTGATGACCTCTTCCAGGGACTTGCGGCCCAGGTTGCGGACCTTCATCATCTCGTCCTCGGTCTTGGAGATCAAGTCCTCGACGGTGTTGATGTTGGCGCGCTTGAGGCAGTTGAAGCTGCGGACGCTGAGATCCAGCTCCTCGATCGTCATCTCCAGCACCTTGTTACGCTGTGCCTCCGCCTTCTCCACCACGGTGGGCTTGCTGCCCACGTTTTCAGAGAGGTCGGTGAACAGGGTAAAGTGGTCGCACAGGATCTTGGCGCCCAAGGAAACAGCGTCCCGGGCGGAGATGGTGCCGTCGGTCCAGACTTCCAGCGTCAGCTTGTCGAAGTCACTGGAAGCGCCCACGCGGGTGGGCTCCACCGTGTAATTCACCTTGTACACCGGGGTATAGATGGAGTCCACGGCGATGGTGCCGATCACGTTCTGCTGAGGCTTATTGCGGTCAGCGGGCACATAGCCGCGGCCATGGGACAGGGTGATCTCCATATTGAGCGTCGCGCCGTTGTCCAGGGTGGCGATGTGCATATCGGGGTTCAGGACTTCTACCTCACCGTCAGCCTTGATGTCGCCGGCAGTGACCTCGCAGGGGCCCACCGCTTCGATATAGACCGTTTTCACAGTCTCGCTGTGCAGTTTTGTCAGGAGGCCCTTCACATTTAAGACGATCTCCGTCACGTCTTCCTTGACACCGGGGATGGTGGAGAACTCATGCTGGACACCGGCGATCTTGATAGTGGTCGGCGCGGTGCCGGGCAGAGAGGAAAGCATAATGCGGCGGAGCGCATTGCCCAGAGTCGTGCCGTATCCACGCTCCAGAGGCTCCACCACATACTTGCCGTATGTGACGTCACCCGGGGTCTCGATACACTCGATCTGGGGCTTTTCAATTTCGATCATGCAGTTACCCTCCTTCATCTTCTCATTACGGCGATGCAAAGCTGCATGCCGCCGGCAGTTCCTATCATTATCGAGGGTATCCTCCGATTACTTGGAGTACAACTCAACGATGAGGTGCTCTTCGACGGGGACATCAATGTCCTCGCGAGCGGGAAGACGGGTGACCGTGCCCTTCAGAGCGTTCTTCTCGCGCTCCATCCAGGGGGGCAGCAGGAACATGGGGGCATCCTGACCCATCAGACGCTTGAAGACCTCAGAGGAGCGGCTGCTCTCAGCCACTTCGATGACGTCGCCGGCCTTGACCAGATAGGAGGGGATGTTGACCTTCTTGCCGTTGACAGTGAAGTGCGCGTGGTTCACCAGCTGACGGGCCTGACGGCGAGTCATGGCGAAGCCCATGCGGTACACAACGTTGTCCAGGCGGCGCTCCACGGTGATCAGCAGGTTATCGCCGGTCTTGCCGGGAGCGGCGGCAGCAGCTTCATAGTAATCATGGAACTGCTTTTCCAGAATGCCATAGATGAACTTGACCTTCTGCTTTTCATTCAGCTGGATGCCATATTCGCTCTTCTTCTTTCTCATCTGGCCGCCGGGATTGCGATTGGTCTCCTTCTTCGCATAGCCCATAACGGCAGGAGAAATGCCCAAAGCCTTGCAGCGCTTGGCAATCGGCTGCATATTCTTTGCCATATTGCTTGTTACCTCCTCTTTCGATTACACGCGACGACGCTTCGGGGGACGGCAGCCATTGTGGGGAATGGGAGTGACGTCCTTGATCATGGTCACTTCCAGACCAACGGCCTGCAGGGCGCGGATCGCAGCCTCGCGGCCCTGGCCGGGGCCCTTGACAAAGACCTCAACGGTCTTCAGGCCATGCTCCATAGCGGCACGGGCAGCGGTCTCAGCTGCGGTCTGGGCCGCAAAGGGAGTGGACTTCTTGCTGCCGCGGAAACCGAGGCCGCCGGAGGAAGCCCAGGAGAGTGCGTTGCCCTGAGAATCGGTAACAGTCACCATGGTATTGTTGAAAGAAGAACGGATATGGACCTGACCACGCTCAACATTCTTCTTTTCACGGCGGCGGCGAATGACCTTCTTGCCGCCGGTAGCTTTTGCAGTTGCCATTTCTGTTCTCCCTCCTTACTTCTTCTTGTTCGCAATGGTCTTCTTGGGACCCTTGCGGGTTCTTGCGTTAGTCTTGCTGCGCTGGCCGCGGACAGGCAGGCCCTTGCGGTGCCGGATGCCGCGATAGCAGCCGATCTCGCTCAGACGCTTGATGTCCAGAGCGGTCTGGCGGCGCAGGTCGCCTTCGACGGTGTAAGCGTCGATGGCGTCACGGAGCTGCTGCTCCTCGGCGTCGGTCAGATCCTTCACGCGGGTGTCGGGGTTGATGCCCGTCTGCGCCAGGATGTCCTTGGCGCTCTTTCTGCCAATGCCGTAGATATAGGTGAGGCCGATTTCGATACGCTTATCCTTCGGCAGGTCAATACCGGCAATACGTGCCATACTCTTAAAGCACCTCCAATTAAATGTTAGCCCTGTCTCTGCTTATGCTTGGGGTTCTCGCAAATGACCATGACACGGCCTTTGCGGCGAATGACCTTGCACTTTTCGCACATGGGCTTCACGGACGGTCTTACTTTCATAGTTCTAAACCATTCCTTTCAGCGGTTTGTGTCATTTACTGTTCGCCCGGCGCGCTTACTTGCTGCGCCAGGTGATCCGGCCGCGGGTCAGGTCGTACGGGGACATCTCCACCGTGACCTTGTCGCCGGGCAGAATCCTGATGAAATTCATTCTGAGTTTCCCGGAAATATGCGCTAGGATCGTGTGTCCATTTCCAATGTCAACCTGGAACGTCGTGTTGGGCAGGGCTTCCACCACAACACCTTCCACTTCGATCATATCGGATTTTGCCAAACGTTATCCCTCCTGGTCCGGATGAACCTCCTCGCGGTATGCCGCGAGGGTCCTGCGAAGCTCACTGTTGGTGATCTTCTCTTCGCTCTTGATCTTTTCAGAAAGCCGGTTCTCATCTGCCGCCACAAACAGCACATGCCTGCGCTTTTTGCGCTTGGGTGATTCCACCTTTCTGGATTTTCCGTCCGCCAGCAGAAGGTACTCCCCCTCCACCGCGAGCACGACAAAGAGCTTGCCCCTGTCTCTGCCGGCGTCGGATCGGACGATATTTGATTTTGCAATTTCCATACGTTTCTTCTTACTTTCAGATGGCGGGGGCCGTCAGGATCTCAGGCTCACCATCGGTAATCAGGATCGTATTCTCATAGTGGGCCGCCCACTTGCCGTCCAGTGTCCGGACGGTCCAGCCGTCAGGCATCTGTTTGATGGCGGCTGTGCCGGCGTTCACCATGGGTTCGATTGCAAGTGTCATTCCCCGCAGAAGCCGCGGTCCCCGGCCGGGCTGGCCGTAGTTGGGGATCTCCGGCGACTCATGCATCTGGGCGCCGACGCCGTGGCCGACGTATTCCCGGACGATGGAGTAGCCGTGGCTTTCCACATAGGTCTGGATGGCCGCGGAGATATCCAGCAGCCGGTGGCCCTCTTTTGCGAACTGGATCCCCTCGAAAAAGCTCTGCCTGGTCACATCGATCAGATCCTGAGCCTCCGGGGAAATCGTGCCGCAGGCGAAGGTCGCCGCGCAGTCGCCGTGGAATCCCCCAATGTACGCCCCTACATCAATGCTGACGATATCGCCCTCCCGCAGCACCCGCTTGCCGGGAATACCATGGATGATCTCATCGTTGACGCTGATGCAGGCGCTGGCCGGATAGCCATTGTAGTGAAGGAAGGACGGGACCGCGCCGTGCTTACGGATGAACTTCTCCACTGCGCTGTCGATCTCCTGGGTTGTTACGCCGGGTCTTACCATTTCCCCTGCAAAAGCACGGGCAGCCGCGGTAATCTTTCCGGCCCGGCGCATCAGTTCGATCTCATGGGAGGATTTGAGAGTAATCATACGCTCATCTCCCCAGCGCATGGAGAATAGCCTGGGAAGTCTCCTCAACAGAGGGCTGATTTTCCACAGACTTCAGGAGACCGCGATGGGCATAAAAGTCCTTCAGAGGCTCGGTCTCTTTATGATAGACCTCAAGACGCGCTTTCACGGTCTCGGGTTCATCATCGTGACGCTGGATCAGTTTTCCGCCGCACTTGTCACAGACGCCGGGCGTCTTGGGAGGCACAGCTACCAGATGGTAGCTGGCTCCGCAATGCTCACAGACGCGCCGTCCGCTCATGCGCTCCATGATGGTCTCGTCAGAGATCTCAATGGAGACGACATCATCAAAGGTGATGCCGGCTTTCTCCAGGGCTTCGGCCTGGGCGATGGTGCGGGGCACCCCGTCCAGGATAAAGCCGTCCCTGCAGTCCTCCTCAGCCAGGCGCTCGTTGATGATGCCGATGATGACCTCATCGGGCACCAGCTTGCCCGCCTTCATGAAGGCCTCTGCCTTCAGGCCGGTGGGCGTGCCGTGCTTGATGGCGGCGCGGAGGATGTTGCCGGTGGAGATGGTTGGAATATTCAGCTCTTGGCAAAGGCGCTCAGCCTGCGTGCCTTTGCCGGCGCCAGGAGCGCCCAGCAGAATGAGTTTCATTTGAAACGCCTCTTTCTTATTCCAGGAAGCCCTTGTACTGACGCATCAGCATCTGGGACTCCAAAGCCTTGACGGTCTCCAGCGCCACGCCCACGACGATGATGACGGAGGTGCCGCCGATGGACACGGACTGGTTGCCGACGATCTTACCAACGATCAGGGGGCAGATGGCCACGATGCCCAGGTAGATGGCACCGAACATCGTGATCTTATTCAGGACCCGCTTGATGAAGTCCACAGTGGGCTTGCCGGGACGGAAGCCCGGGATGAAGCCGCCCTGCTTCTTCAGGTTGTTGGCGATCTCAACAGGGTTGAACTGAATGCTGGAATAGAAATAGCTGAAGCCAATGATCATGATGAAATAGACCACCATGTAGACAATGGACTTCGTGTCGATCGCGTCGTAAATGGAGCGGGACACCGTGCCCTCCTGGGGAATGCCGATGAAGCTCCAGACCGTGATGGGCAGGGACGCAATGCTCTGGGCAAAGATGACAGGCAGAACACCGGACATATTCACCTTCATAGGCAGGTTGGTGCTCTGGCCGCCGTACATCTTCCGGCCCACCTGACGCTTGGCGTACTGCACGGGAATGCGGCGCTCAGCGTCATTGATAAACACGATGAACACGATCAGGGCCAGCATGCCGATGATCAGCAGGACCACGGCCCAGGGGGCGATGGCGCTGTTCAGTGTGGCTTCGGCCTGGGCCTGGCTGTACCCGGCGGAGGTGAGGCCCTCCAGTGTCAGGGTGCCGGCGCGCTTGGCGGACCAGGTCTGGACACCGTCGACCATGCCGCCGACCATGCTGGGCAGGCGGGACAGGATGCCGGCGAACAGGATGATGGAAATGCCATTGCCCACGCCGAACTCAGTGACCTGCTCGCCCATCCACATCACGAAGGAGGAACCGGCGATCAGCGTCACGATGATGACCAGAGCGGGCCAGATGCCGTCAGCACCGGGCGCCAGCAGGTTGTAACGCTGCATCATCACATAGTAACCGATCGCCTGCAGGACCGCGATGGCGATGGTCGCGTAACGGGTGATGGACTGGATCTTCTTCTTGCCTTCCTCGCCGCCTTCCTTTGCCAGCCGCTCCAGGGCGGGAATGGCAACGGTCAGCAGCTGGATGATGATGGAGCTGTTGATATAGGGCTGAATGCTCAGGGCAAAGACAGTTGCGGTGGCAAACGCGCCGCCGGACATGACGTTGTACAGGCCCAGGATGGTGGCACCCATCACATCCAGCTGCGCCTTCAGTGCGCTGACGTTGACATAGGGGACCGTGATGGCGTTGCCGATCCGGAAAATCAACAGAATGAGGAGTGTAAAGATGATCTTCTTCCGCAGCTCGGGAATGCCCCACGCTTTGCGAATCGTCTGGATCACGTTACATCACCTCTGCCTTTCCGCCAGCTGCCTCGATAGCCTCCTTGGCAGATGCAGAGAAAGCAGAAGCTTTGACAGTGACCTTCTTGGACACCTTACCGTTGCCCAGGACCTTGTAGCCATACTCACACTTGGAGAGGATGCCCTTGGCCAGCAGCGCCTCGGCGGTGACGGTCTCACCGTCCTCGAAGGCATTCAGGGCGCTCAGATTGATGATCTCCAGGGGCTTGGCGAAGATGTTGTTGAAGCCGCGCTTGGGGATGCGGCGGGCCAGAGGCATCTGGCCGCCTTCAAAGCCAATGCGGATCTTGCCGCCGGAGCGGGCCTTCTGGCCCTTGTGGCCGCGGCCGCCGGTCTTGCCGTTGCCGGAGCCAGCGCCCCGGCCCTTGCGGTAAGCCTGACGGACGGAGCCCTCGGCGGGAGACAGTTCGCTCAGTTTCATAATTCCGTGCCTCCTTACTTCACTTCAGTGACCTGCAGCAGGTAGCCGATCTTGGCGATCTTGCCGCGGGTCTGATCGTTGTCGGGCTGCACGGTGACATCACCGATCTTGCGCAGACCCAGGGAATGAGCGGTCAGAATCTGCTTTTCCAGACGACCGTTCAGGCTCTTGACGAGCTTAATATTTAAGTTTGCCATGTTCAGCGCCTCCTTAACCCACAATGTCTTCGACGCTCTTGCCGCGGATGCGGGCGACTTCCTCGGGACCACGCATATTCTTCAGGCCCTGGAAAGCGGCGGCAACGACGTTGTTGGGGTTGTTGGAACGCAGGCACTTGGTACGGATGTCCTTGATGCCTGCGGCCTCGACGACGGCACGCACAGCGCCGCCGGCGATCACGCCGGTACCGGGAGCGGCGGGCTTCATCAGCACGCGGCCGGCGCCAGCCTCACCGATGGTCTCATGGGGAACGGTGCTGCCGGACAGTGTCACAGTGATCATGTTCTTCTTGGCAGCCTCGATACCCTTGCGGATGGCCTCGGGGACTTCAGCGGCCTTGCCCAGGCCGTAGCCCACCTTGCCCTTGCCGTCGCCGACGACGACCAGGGCGGAGAATTTCATAACACGGCCGCCCTTGACGGTCTTGGATACGCGGTTCAGGGAAACGACCTTCTCAATATACTCGCTCTGTTCTCTTTCAAATCTAGGCATGTTGTCGTTCCTCCTCCCTTAGAATTTCAGGCCGCCTTCGCGGGCGCCCTCAGCCAGAGCCTGCACACGGCCGTGATACAGGTAGCCGCCGCGGTCAAACACCACGGTCTCGATACCCTTGGCCTTGGCGCGCTCGGCGACCAGCTTGCCAACAGCGGTGGCAGCGGCAACGTTGCCGCCGTAACCTTCGATGGCCTTGTCCAGGGAAGAAGCGGAAGCCAGAGTCACGCCGTTGACATCATCAATGACCTGGGCGTAAATGTTGGCCTCGCTGCGGAACACATTCAGACGCGGCATCTCGGGGGTGCCGGAGATCTTGGCGCGCACTCTCTTGTGGCGCTTCAGACGCTGGGCGTTGGTATTCGGTCTCTTAATCATATCGGCACACCTCCTTACTTCTTAGCGCCGGTCTTGCCGACCTTGCGGCGGATAACTTCATCAGCGTACTTGATGCCCTTGCCCTTATAAGGCTCGGGAGGACGCTTCTCGCGAACCTCGGCTGCGAACTGGCCGACGGCCTGCTTGTCACAGCCATTGATCACGATTTTATTGGGAGCGGGGACATCAATGGTAATGCCCTCGATCTCAGGAACGATCACCTGATGAGAGAAGCCCAGGTTCATGACCAGGTTCTTGCCCTCCTTGGCCACACGATAGCCAACGCCATTGACCTCCAGCTCCTTCTTAAAGCCATCGGTCACGCCGACGACCATGTTGTGGAGCAGGGTGCGGGTCAGGCCGTGAAGGCTGCGGTGCAGCTTGTCGTCGGAAGGACGATCCACGGTGATCGTAGTACCTTCCTGCTTAATGATCATCTCGGGGCGCAGCGCGCGAGTCAGCTCGCCCTTGGGTCCCTTGACGGTAACCACATTACCCTCGGCGACATTCACGGTAACGCCGGCGGGAACAGTAATGGGCATTCTGCCAATTCTAGACATTGTTCAAATACCCTCCTTACCAGACGAATGCCAGGACTTCGCCGCCGACATGCAGCTCGCGGGCCTTCTTGTCGGTCATGACGCCCTTGGACGTAGAGATGATGGCGATACCCAGGCCACGCAGCACGCGGGGCAGCTCATCGGCACCCACATAGACGCGCAGACCGGGCTTGGAAACGCGGCGCAGGCCGGAAATGACCTTTTCTTTGCCCGCGTTGTACTTCAGCGTGATGTGGATGACACCCTGCGTGCCATCGTCCACGATCTGAAAGTTCTTGATATAGCCCTCATCCAACAGGATCTGAGCAATGCTCTTCTTCATGTTGGAGGCGGGAACATCAACGGTGTCGTGCTTTGCACTGTTGGCGTTGCGGATGCGGGTCAGCATATCCGCAACAGGATCGGTGATATGCATGGTAAATCCTCCTATTTTTAGAGTTACGGTCGTAAAACCGTTCCGGCAGCGAGGTATCATGGCCAATGGAGCAGTCTGCTCGCGCATGTATGCCCAATTGGTCATGACCTTTCGCCATCCGATACACCGAAAAGCCCCATATCAAAAGCTTTTGGCTGCAAAAAAGTAATGGTGCCAGGTCCCCTGTTCTTCCGAAAAGGTTCCTGAACATGGCGCAAGTGGCGCACCTTCAGCAAGGTGCCCCACACTTTAGAGTACCAAAAGAATGGAAGTTCGTCAAGCACTCTTTGCGCCAAATATCGAATTTTTCTTAGAAAGAGGCCTTGCGGACGCCGGGGATCTCGCCCTTGTAAGCCAGCTCGCGGAAGCAGATACGGCAGACGCCGTAGTCGCGCAGGTAGGCATGGGGACGGCCGCACAGCTTGCAGCGGTTGTACTTCCGGGTGGAGTACTTGGCGGGAGCCTGCTGCTTCAGGATCATAGATTTCTTAGCCATTTGTCTCTTCCTCCTTAGCGGGCGAAGGGAGCGCCGACCTGCTGCAGCAGGGCGCGGGCCTCTTCATCGGTGTGCGCGGTGGTGCAGATGACCACATCCATGCCGCGGATCTTGTCGATCTTGTCGTACTCGATCTCGGGGAAGATCAGCTGCTCCTTGATGCCCAGGGCATAGTTGCCGCGGCCGTCAAAGGAGTTGGGGTTGATGCCCTGGAAGTCACGGACGCGGGGCAGAGCCACGTTGAACAGGCGGTCCAGGAACTCCCACATCTTCTCGCCGCGCAGAGTGACCTTTGCGCCGATGGGCATATCCTCACGCAGCTTGAAGTTAGCGATGGACTTGCGGGCCTTGGTGATGATGGGCTTCTGACCAGTGATCTGGGCCAGGTCGCCGACAACGTTCTCCAGGACCTTGGAATTCTCACGAGCCTCGCCGCAGCCCACGTTCACGACGACCTTGTCGATCTTGGGGATCTGCATGACGCTCTTGTAGCCGAACTGCTTCATCAGAGCGGGAGCGACTTCGGCGGTATACTTTTCTTTCAGTCTAGCCATTTGTCAACTCTCCTTTCTTACAGCTCAGCGCCGCAGTGCTTGCACACGCGGGTCTTCTTGCCGTCCTCGACCTTGTGGGCGATGCGGGTGCCCTTGCCGCACTTGGGGCAGACGACCTGCACCTTGCAGGCGGCGATGGCAGCCTCGCGCTTGACGATGCCGCCCTCCTCGCCCTGACGGCGGGGCTTGACGTGGCAGGTCACCATGTTGATGCCCTCCACAACGACCTTCAGGGAGCCGGGGACGGTGCCCAGCACCTTGCCCTGCTTACCCTTGTCCTTGCCGGACAGGACGACAACGGTATCGCCCTTCTTGATATTCATAGCCATTTCGCTGCCCTCCTCAAATCACTTCGGGGGCGAGGGACAGGATCTTCATATAATCCTTGTCACGCAGCTCGCGAGCCACAGGCCCAAAGATACGAGTACCTCTGGGGTTCTTGTCGTCCTTGATCAGGACGGCGGCATTGTCATCGAAGCGGACATAGGTGCCGTCGGCACGACGGACGCCCTTGGCGCTGCGGACGATGACGGCCTTGACGACCTCGCCCTTCTTCACGGTGCCGCCGGGAGTGGACTTGCGGACGGAGGCAACGATGACATCGCCGATGTTGCCGAATTTCCGCTTGGAGCCGCCCAGGACACGGATGCACTTGATCTCCTTGGCGCCGGTATTATCGGCGACCTTCAGAAAAGTTTCCTGCTGAATCATACTTCGGCACCTCCTTACTTCGCCTTTTCAATGATCTCGACCACGCGCCAGCGCTTGTCCTTGGACAGGGGGCGGGTCTCCATCACCTTGACCTTATCGCCGATGCCGCAGGCGTTCTGCTCATCATGAGCCTTCAGCTTGTAGGTACGGCCGACGATCTTCTTGTACAGAGGATGGGCGACGCGGTCTTCAATGGCGACGACCACGGTCTTATCCATCTTGTCGGAAACGACCTTGCCAACACGGGTCTTCCGGGAGGAAGTTCTCATCTCTTCATTCATTTTCGCTTACCTCCTTCTCACTGCTTGTCGGAAGCCGCGGCGAGCTCCGCCAGCGCGGTCTTGACTCGGGCAATGTCGTGCTTGGTCTCCCGGATCTTCACGGGGTTATCCAGCTGATTGGTGGCGTGCTGCATACGCAGATAGAACAGGTCCTTCTTCAGGCCCACCAGCTTCTCATTCAGCTGCTCGGGTGTCATTTTACGAATCTCACTTGCCTTCATCTTACTCACCTGCTTCCTCGGTGCGGGCGATCACCTTCGTCTTGATGGGCAGCTTGTGGCTGGCCAGACGAAGCGCCTCGCGGGCGACTTCTTCGGATACGCCGGCGATCTCAAACATGACACGGCCGGGCTTCACGACGGCGACCCAGTATTCAGGGCTGCCTTTACCGGAACCCATACGGGAGTCGGCGGCTCTCATGGTAACGGACTTATCGGGGAAGATCTTGATCCAGACCTGGCCGCCGCGCTTGGTGTAACGGGTCATGGCGATACGGGCGGCCTCGATCTGATTGCTCTTGATCCAGCCGGGCTCATCGGCCACCAGGCCCCACTCGCCGTAGGCGACGGTGTTGCCGCGGGTGGCCTTACCGGTCATACGGCCGCGCTGCATGCGGCGGTATTTCACTCTCTTGGGCAGAAGCATTACTGGGCTCCTCCTTCCTTAGCAGGGGCTGCGGGAGCAGCCGGACGGGTGTTTGTGCGGTTGAAACCGCCCTGGGGACGGCCCTGACCGCCGCGGTTAAAGCCGCCCTGACGGTCACGGTTGAAGCCACCGCCCTGGCCGCCGCGGTTAAAGCCGCCACGACGGTCGCCGTCACGGCGGGGACGACGCTCACGACGCTCCTGATAGGGCTTGGAGGTGTCCATGGTGCGGGGGGTGGTGCGCAAAGTCTGAGAGAGGACCTCGCCCTTGTAGATCCACACCTTCACGCCGATGCGGCCAAAGGTGGTGGCGGCCTCCGCGAAGCCGTACTCAATGTCGGCGCGGATGGTCTGCAGGGGGATGGTGCCCTCGTGATAGTGCTCAACGCCGGCGATCTCGCGGCCGCCCAGACGGCCGGAGCAGCAGGTCTTGATGCCCTTGGCGCCGGCGCGCATGGCGCGGGCCATGGCGTTCTTCATGGCGCGGCGGTGAGAGATGCGCTTCTCCAGCTGCTGAGCGATGTTCTCAGCCACCAGCTGGGCGTTCATGTCGGGGTTCTTGACCTCGACGATGTTCAGCTTCACCTTCTTGCCGATCATCTTCTCGACGGCAAGGCGATACTGCTCGATCTGCTCGCCGCCCTTGCCGATGACGATGCCGGGACGGGCGCAGTGCAGATAGATGGTGACGGTATCGGCGCTGCGCTCGATCTCGATCTTGGGCACGCCGGCGCCGTACAGAGTCTTCTTCAGGTACTTGCGGATCTTCTGATCCTCGACGATCAGGTCGCCGACCTTTTCTTCACTGGCATACCAACGGGAATCCCAGTCTTTGATGACGCCCACGCGCAGGCCGTGGGGATTAACTTTCTGTCCCATAAACTGTTCTCCTCCCTCTTATGCCTTTTCCGTCACAGCCAGGGTGACGTGAGAAGTGCGCTTGTTGATACGATAGGCGCGGCCCTGTTGCCGCGGATCAGATCGCACACGATCTGGATCTTGCGGGGAGCGATGCGGACATAGCGGAGATGGGCTTTAGCAATTTTGTTTTCCATGTTCTGCATCCTCCTTCAATTAAGAATCTTTCCGGTGGCCGCGGAAGGTGCGGGTGGGAGCGAACTCACCCAGCTTGTGGCCGACCATGTCCTCCTGGACATAGACGGGCACGTGCTTGCGGCCATCATGAACGGCGATGGTGTGGCCGACGAAGGCGGGGAAGATGGTGGAGCTGCGGCTCCAGGTCTTCAGGACCTTCTTCTCGTTCTTGGCGTTCATTTCCTCGACCCGCTTCAGAAGCTCAGGGGCAACATACGGGCCTTTTTTAATGGATCTGCTCATATTTACTTGCCTCCCTTACTTCTCGTTGCGACGCTTCACAATGAACTTATTGGTGGGGTTCTTGCCCTTGCGGGTCTTGTAGCCCATGGCGGGCTTGCCCCAAGGAGTCACAGGGCCAGGACGGCCGACAGGAGCACGGCCCTCGCCGCCGCCGTGGGGGTGGTCATTGGGGTTCATGACAGAGCCGCGGACGGTGGGGCGCCAACCCATGTGGCGCTTGCGGCCGGCCTTGCCGATGTTGATGTTCTCGTGCTCGATGTTGCCGACCTGGCCGATGGTGGCCATGCAGTTGGTGCGCACGATGCGGACCTCGCCGGAGGGCATACGGATCTGAGCGTCGCTGCCTTCCTTCGCCATCAGCTGGGCGGCGGTGCCGGCACTGCGGACCAGCTGGGCACCGTTGCCGGGATGCAGCTCAATGTTGTGGATGATGGTGCCAACGGGAATGTTGGCGATGGGCAGCGCGTTGCCGACCTTGATGTCGGCCTTGGCGCCGGCCTCCACCTTGTCGCCGGCGTTCAGGCCCACGGGAGCCAGAATGTAGCGGCGCTCGCCGTCCTCATACTCCAGGAGGGCGATGTTGGCGGAACGGTTGGGATCGTACTCCAGGCGCAGGACAGTGGCGAACATGTCGTGCTTGTCGCGCTTGAAGTCGATGATGCGGTACTTGCGCTTGTTGCCGCCGCCGCGGTGGCGGACGGTGATGCGGCCATAGCTGTTGCGGCCGGAGCTCTTCTTCAGAGGCTCAACCAGGCTGGGCTCGGGCTTGGCCTTCTTGTCGATGCCGTCGAAACCGGAGACCGTCATCTGACGGCGGGAGGGAGTCGTCGGCTTAAAGGTTTTAATAGACATTCTGCTTTACACTCCTTCCGTTAATCAGACCATGCCTTCGAAGAACTCGATGGTCTTGGAATCGGCAGTCAGCTGGACATAGGCCTTTTTCCAGGTCCGGGTCTGTCCGGGACGGCCGGCACCCATGCGCTTTTCCTTGCCGGGCACGGTCAGGGTGTTGACGGAAGCGACCTTCACGCCGAAGATCTCCTCAACAGCCTTCTTGATCTCGATCTTGCCAGCGTCCTTGGCAACCTCGAAGACGTACTTCTTGTCGGCGGCGCCGGACATAGCACGCTCGGTGATGATGGGACGGATAATGATATCGTAAGCAGTCATTATGCGTACACCTCCTCGATTTTTGCGAGGGCGGCCTGATCCACCACCAGATACTGGGCGTTGATGATGTCATAGACATTCAGCTGCGCAGCGGGAGTGGTCAGCACGCCGGGGATGTTCCGGGCGCTCTTGACAACGACGGCGTCAACGGCGGGAGTCACGACGACAGCCTTGCCGTCGACCTTGACAGCATCCAGGAACTTGCGGAAGTCGGCGGTCTTGATGGCATCCATCTTAATGGAGTCGATCACGACCAGCTTACCCTCGGCCACCTTGGCGGACAGGACGGACTTCAGAGCCAGTCTCTTGACCTTCTTGTTCAGCACATAGCTGTAATCCCGGGGCTTGGGGGCAAACACGATGCCGCCGTGCGTCCACTGGGGAGAGCGGGTGCTGCCCTGACGGGCGTGGCCGGTGCCCTTCTGACGCCAGGGCTTTCTGCCGCCGCCGGAGACCTCGGCGCGGGTGAGGGCGCTCTGGGTGCCCTGTCTGCAGTTGGCGAGGTGGTTCTTGACGACCTCATGCACAACGACGGTATTGGGCTCGATGCCAAAGATCGCGTCGTTCAGTTCCACAGTACCGACTTCTGCGCCGGTCATGTTCAAAACCTTCATGGTAGACATTATTGAAACACCCCTTTCTTACTTGTTTCTGGCGGAAGCCTTCTGCGGGTTGCGGCCGGAAGCCTTCTGCGGGTTCTTGCTGATGTCGGCGCCAGCCTGCTTGACCTTGTGGACCTTGACGGTGGACTTGATGGTCACCAGACCGCCCTTGGGGCCGGGAACGGCGCCGCAGACGACCAGCATGTTCAGCTCGGGATCGACCTTCACGACGGACAGGTTCTGCACAGTGACCTGATCGACGCCCATGTGACCGGCACCGTCACGGCCCTTGAAGATACGGGCGGGATCAGTACCGGCGGCCAGAGCGCCCTGATGACGGTGGACGGGGCCGCCGCCGTGGGTGTTGCGCTTCACAGCCGCGCCGTGGCGCTTGACAACGCCCTGGAAGCCGTGGCCCTTGCTGATGCCGGTGATATCAACAAAGTCGCCAGCCTTGAAGGTGTCGGCCTTGACAATGTCGCCGATGTTCAGCTCGGCGGCGTTCTCCAGGTCGAACTCGCGCAGGTGCTTCTTGGGAGACACGCCGGCCTTGTTCAGGTGGCCCATCTCGGGCTTGTTCAGCTTGCGCTCGGGGACATCCTCAAAGCCCAGCTGGACAGCCTGGTAGCCTTCCTTTTCGGAAGTCTTCTTCTGGACGACCACGCAGGGACCCGCCTCAATGACAGTGACGGGGATCACATGGCCGTTCTCGTCAAAAATCTGGGACATACCCACTTTTTTGCCGATGATAGCTTTCATTGTGTATTCTCCTCCTGAAAGGTTATTGGTCGGCTTAGATACATTCGGGGTTGGGTCCCCGACGCATTGCTCTGCCGACATGACCCGTCCATCTCGCAAGACGATGGACATTGGGTGAGCAACATATTAAATAGGGATTCGCGGTGAGACCGGGTAATCATGCGGATTTTTTCGTCAGGCAAAGCAGAGCGCCGCAGGCAGTACCGTGTGTACGGCAAGGCGGCCCAACGCGGCATGGCGGAAAAAGGCGCGGGATTACAGCTTGATCTCGATCTCCACGCCGGCAGGCAGCTCGAGGGCCATCAGGGCCTCGACGGTCTTGGGGGTGGACTTGGTGATGTCGATCAGTCTCTTGTGGGTGCGGCGCTCGAACTGCTCGCGGCTGTCCTTGTACTTGTGCACGGCCCGCAGGATGGTGACGACTTCCTTCTTGGTGGGCAGAGGGATGGGGCCGGAGACCTCGGCGCCGGTGCGCTTGGCGGTCTCGACGATCTTCTCTGCGCTCTGGTCGATGACCTGGTGGTCATAGGCCTTCAGACGAATGCGGATCATTTCTTTCTGTGCCATGGTTTGTTTCCTCCTGATTTCGTAGGTGGTTTGACGCAGTCTCGACGACCTACGGCGAGAGAATTTTTCTATACGCTTATCCGTGCGTATCATTCCCGCTCATGAAAAATACCGGCGCAGGGGACCTACGGCCGGTACATGGATCATGGCGTGGCGATCTACGCAACGTACAGATCTTCTCAGCCGCCCGATTATCGGACATACTCCCCGGAAGTTACCTCCTCTCGGAGCAATCTCCCGGTTCATCGCAGTGCTGCGGACAGGTGTTCCCTTTTCCGCACAGCCTCTATATAATAAAAGAAAATCCCCTCGCTGTCAAGGGGATTTTCTCTGTTTTTGATAAAAAATCGCAGATTTTTTTGGCAGGTCCAAAAACAACTGTTCCCGGTCCGGAGACAGGCCGCCCGGGATGCCGTTTTCCATCAAACGCACCCATATTTCGGGGCCTTTTGTTTATTCAGCGGCAGTCTCCGGCGAGGCCTTCGCATGTTTAATACGCCACGCCCCAGTAAATATCTGTTGTGCACTTTTTCCCGCACACAGGGCAGGTCCCCTCGGTGCCGCTCTGGGCCAGGGGCATACAGCGGGAGGTGACGCCTGCCCGCTCCTTCATGGCCAGCTCGCATTCCAGCGCGCCGCACCACTTGGACCGCAGGAAGCCGCCCTTGCCCTCGGCGATGGCCTTGGCCTCCTCGGGAGTCTTGATGTCGAAGGTGTTCTCCTCCCGGTTCTTCAGGGCCATGGCGTACATGTTGTCATGGACCGCATCCAGCAGTTCCCGGACAGTCGCCTCCAGCTCCGCCAGGGCGACGGTCACCTTCTCGCCGGTGTCCCGGCGGGCGATGACACACTGCTCCTTCTCCATGTCCTTGGGGCCGATCTCCACCCGCAGGGGCACACCCTTCATCTCATACTCGGCGAACTTCCAGCCGGGGGAGTTGTCGGAGTCGTCCATCTTCACCCGGATGCCGGCAGCCTTCAGCCGATCCCGCAGGGCGGCCGCCGCGTCCAGAACGCCGGGCTTGTGCTGGGCGATGGGGATCACCACCACTTGGATGGGCGCGACGCGGGGCGGCAGCACCAGGCCGTTGTCATCGCCGTGGGTCATGATGATGCCGCCGATCATGCGGGTGGACACACCCCAGCTGGTCTGGTGGGGATGGTGGGGCTGGTTGTCCTTTCCGGCGAAGGTGATGTCAAAGGCCTTGGCAAAGCCGTCGCCGAAGTAGTGGCTGGTGCCGGCCTGGAGGGCCTTGTGGTCGTGCATCATGCACTCCACGGTATAGGTCTCCTCGGCGCCGTTGAACTTCTCCTTATCGGTCTTGCGGCCCCGGATCACGGGCATGGCCAGGTAGTTCTCCATGAAGTCCGCGTAGATGTTCAGCATCCGCATGGTCTCCTCCCGGGCCTCTTCCTCGGTGGCGTGCATGGTGTGGCCCTCCTGCCACAAAAACTCCCGGTGGCGCAGGAAGGGACGGCTGGTCTTCTCCCACCGCAGAACGCTGCACCACTGGTTGTACAGCTTGGGCAGGTCCCGCCAGGAGTGGATGATGTTGGCGTAATGCTCGCAGAACAGCGTCTCGGAGGTGGGGCGGATGGCCAGGCGGTCCTCCAGCTTCTCGCTGCCGCCCATGGTGACCCAGGCGCACTCCGGGGCAAAGCCCTCCACGTGGTCCTTCTCCTTCTGAAGCAGGGACTCCGGGATCAGAACGGGCAGATACACGTTTTCATGCCCCGTTTCCTTGAAGCGGCGGTCCAGCTCCGCCTGGATGTTCTCCCAGACGGCGTAGCCATAGGGCCGGTAGATGAACATGCCCTTGACAGATGTGTAGTCGATCAGTTCAGCTTTTTTGCAGACGTCGGTGTACCACTGGGCAAAGTCCACGTCCCGGGAGGTGATGGCGTCTACTTGTCTCTTATCCTGTGCCATAGTCTCAAATCCTTTACCTTTATATCATATGTCGCAAAAGCGGTTTTCACTGGATTTCTATTGTATCCATTCCGGGGAAAAATGTCAACCTTCCCGCGCCCTCAATGTGGTACTACCTTTTTTCGATTTTCTCTTGTGTTTTCCGATTTCCCGTGCTATCCTTAGTCCCATGGAATCTTATGAACTCATCCGCTCCCGCCGGAGGACACTGGCGCTGGAGATCACCCGGGACTGCCGGGTGCTGGTGCGCTCGCCCCTAGGGCTGTCCCAGGCCAAAATCGATGCTTTTGTGGAAAGCCATGCCACCTGGATACAGACTCATCTGGAACAGCAGCGGCAGCGGACAGCCTCCGCCCCGCCGCTCCCCACCCAGGCGGACATTGAAGCCCTGAAAGCAAAGGCTCGGGCCGTTCTGCCGTCCAAAGTGGCCTTTTGGAGCGAAAAAATGGGCCTCCGCCCCACCGGCTTCAAGGTCACCACCGCCCGGCGCCGGTACGGAAGCTGCAGCGCCAGGAACAGCCTTTGTTTTTCCTGCTTTCTTATGGACTGCCCGGAGGAGGCCATCGACCTGGTGGTGGTCCACGAGCTGTGCCACATCAAGGAGAAAAACCACGGCCCCCGCTTTTACGCCCTGCTGGGCCAGTATCTCCCCGATTACAAAGAACGCAAAAAACTTTTAAAATAAAGGAGCCGCAACATGAACAAGCTGGATCTCACCCATCTGCTGAGCAGCAACCCCTACCCCGGCCGGGGCATCGTCCTGGGCCGCAGCGCCGACGGTAAGTTTGCCGTGGCCGCCTACTTCATCATGGGCCGCAGCGAGAACTCCCGGAACCGGGTGTTCACCGTCACCGAGGACGGCATCCGTACCGAGGCCCACGATCCCTCCAAGATGACGGACCCCAGCCTCATCATCTACCATCCCGTCCGGGAGGTGGGCCGGGGCCTGGTGGTCACCAACGGTGACCAGACCGACACTGTCCGGGACGGCCTGCTAGCTGGCAAGACCTTTGCCTCCGCCCTCCACACCCGGGAATTTGAGCCGGACGCCCCCAACTACACCCCCCGCATCTCCGGCCTGCTGTCCCCTGACGGCAGCTTCAAGCTGTCCATCCTGAAGAGTGCCGACGGTGATCCCAGCTGCTGCCACCGTTATTTCTACACCTATGACCACCCTCTGGCCGGCGAAGGGCGGTTCATCCACACCTACATGGGTGACGGCAGCCCCCTGCCCTCCTTCGAGGGCGAGCCGGAGCGGGTGGTGCTGGACGCCCCCAGCGCCGAGGCCCTGGCGGACCAGATGTGGAACGCATTGAATCCGGACAACAAGGTGTCCCTGTTCGTGCGGTATATCTCTCTGGAAGACGGTACATATACCCAGGTCATCCGCAACAAGTTCTGATCAAAAAAGTCCCCGTTGGAAGTCCAACGGGGACTCTTTTATGCGGTGGGAATTTCAGCGCCGGGGCGAGGTGTCCCGATCGATGGCAAGATCTGGACAGCGGTTCCGGATCTGTTCCAGTACCTTGTCCACGCTGGACTGCTTTTCAAAGAGATAATTCTGGTAGAACCCGCCGTCGTAGCACAGGCGGAGACACACCATGGGAATCTGCTTGCCGCAGGTCCCGGTGACACTGATGCCGGTGTTCTTGGTCCAAACCTGGTCCAGCGCGGCAAAAGGGATATACTTGCTGCCTGGGAACGCGGAGATGTACATGGCCTCACCGCTGACACGGTACTGCTCCACCTTTTTGGCGGTGCGATAGTCCTCAGCGGCATTTTCCAGTTCGTATCGTTCAGACATGGACTTGATGGGAAACAGCGGCATATGATATTCCTCCCCCGACATTTTGATTTTGTAAAATCGTACCATTGAAAAGCGGCCTTGTCTGTTGCATAGGCAACGTTTTTACGTGGAAAAGAAAAAACCGGCCCTTTCAGGCCGGTTTTCGCGTGTTTACTCACCCATGGGTGCGCCGCACTGGGGGCAGAACTTGCTGTCGGACTTGGCTCCGCAGATGGGGCAGGTCTTCTCTGTGGGAGCGGCCTCGACCACCACTTCCGGCTCCTCCTTGGTGGGCTTGCTGGCCTCCAGTTCGGCAATCTTGGCCTTGCTGGCGTTGACGGCCTCCACCAGATCCCGAACGGCATCGGGGATCTCGCCCTCATATTCGCTGACGAACCACTCGCCGATGGTGCGGTAGTTCTTGTCGATCTCCTTCTGCTCACCGGCGATGGCGACACTGATCTTCGTCAGCTCCGCGGCGTCCTTCGCCTTGTCCGCGGCAACAGCGGCCACATCCTTTGCCTTTCTGGTCAGTTCATCAAAAAAAGCCATGCTGAAAACTCCTTTCACGCTCGGCCCATCCGGCCCGTTTCAAATTCCGTTTTCTCCCAGTTTCCCTGGTGTTTGGCATCAGTATACCCCACTTTGGTGGCGAACGCAACAAAAATTCCGTTTGTTTACAGTTCGTTTTCAATCCACGCTCTGGACCGTTCCACCGCCCGGCACCACCGGGCGTAGTCCGCCGCGCAGGCCGCTTCATCCCGCTGCGGCTGGAACAGGCACTGGCTGCGGCGCAGCGTTCCCAGTTCGTCCAGACTTCCCCAGACACCGGCGGCCAGCCCCGCCAGCGCCGCCGCGCCGAAAGCGGTGGTCTCCACCTGGGCGGGCCGGTCCACAGGCAGGCGCAGCAGGTCCGCCTGTGTCTGCATCAGGATATCACTGACAGACGCACCGCCGTCCACCCGCAGGGTGGTCAGCGGGCAGGGCGCATCGGCGTTCATGGCCCGCACCAGGTCTGTCACCTGGAAAGCGATGGCGTCCAGCACCGCCCGGGCGATATGGGCTTTGGTGGTGCCCCGTGTCAGGCCCACGATGGTCCCCCGGGCGTACATGTCCCAGTAGGGCGCCCCCAGGCCCGTAAAGGCGGGCACCACACAGACGCCGCCGGCGTCCGGCACGCTCTCCGCCAGCCGATCGCACTCCGGCGCGGAGGAAATGAGCCCCAGCTCATCCCGCAGCCACTGGATGGTGCTGCCCGCGTTGAACACGCTGCCTTCCAGAGCATAGGTCACCTGGCCGCCCACAGACCAGCCCACGCTGGTCACCAGCCCCGCCTTGGACCGCACCGGCTCCCGGCCCACGTTCATCAGGGTAAAGCAGCCGGTGCCGTACGTATTCTTCGCCTGCCCCGGTGCAAAGCAGGCCTGGCCGAACAGCGCCGCCGGCTGGTCTCCGGCGCTGCCGCAGATGGGAATGCCCGCCAGAGCCTCCAGGCCCGGGATATCCGCCGCGATACAGCCGTAGGCCTCACTGTTTGGCCGGGGCTGGGGCAGCAGCCGCAGAGGGATGCCCAGCGCTCTGCACAGGTCATCGTCCCATTGCAGGGTATGGATATTGAACAGCATGGTGCGGGAGGCGTTGGAGTAGTCCGTCACATGGACCTGCCCGCCGGTCAAGTTCCAGATCAGCCAGGCGTCCACCGTGCCGGCGCACAGCTCCCCCCGCTCCGCCCGCTCCCGGAGGCCGGGGACATTGTCCAGCAGCCACTTGACCTTTGTGCCGGAGAAATAGGCGTCGATCAGCAGGCCCGTCTTGTCCGTCACCGTGTCCCCCAGTCCGTCAGCCTTCAGCTGGTCGCAGATGGCGGCGGTACGGCGGCACTGCCAGACGATGGCGTTATGCACTGGCTGGCCGGTGGTGCGGTCCCACAAAATGGTGGTCTCCCGCTGGTTGGTGATGCCGATGGCGGCGATCTGCTTGGGATCGATATGGGCGGCGTCCACTGCCTCCGCCAGCGCCCGCTTCTCCGTGGCCCAGATCTCCATGGGATCGTGCTCCACCCAGCCGGGCTGGGGATAGATCTGCCGGAAAGGGTATTGGGCGCGGGCCACGATCTCTCCGGCCCGGTTGAACAGAATGGCCCGGGAACTGGTGGTCCCCTGGTCCAGCGCGGCGATATAGGTTTCCATAGAAAGCCTCCTCTGGCATTTTCAGATGGTCTGTGGTAAAATGTGTATGGATATAGGAAGTATATCATAAGGAGGCTGCATTTTCCATGGTTCGAAATGAATTTACGTTTCTCTCCGCCGATGGGCATACCAATATCCACGCGGTGGAATGGCTGCCGGAGGGCGGTGTCCAGGCCGTTTTGCAGATCTCTCACGGCGTGGCGGAATACATCCTGCGGTATGAGCCCTTCGCGGAGTACCTGACAGCCCAGGGTTTTGCCGTGGTGGGCCACGACCATCTGGGCCACGGTGACTCTGTGGCTTCCGGCGGGGCGCGGCTGTATTTCGGCCCCAGGGGCAGCTGGAACTGGGTGGTGGATGACATCTACACCCGGCGGTGTCTGGCGGGCAGGCGGTTCCCCGGCGTCCCCTATTTCCTGCTGGGCCACTCCATGGGGTCTTTCCTGGCCCGGACCTATCTCATCCGCTATCCCGGCACGGTGGACGGTGCCGTCATCATGGGCACCGGGCAGATGTCCCCCGCGCTGATCGCCGGAGGCAAAGTCATCGCCGCGGAGGAGAGCGCCCGCATCGGTGAGGAGAGAGCCAGCCCTATCGTGGAAAAGCTGGCCTTTGGGGCCTACAACAAGATCTTCGCCCCCAACCGCACAAGCTGCGACTGGCTGTCCGTCAGCACGGAGAATGTGGACCGCTATCTGGCGGACCCCCTGTGCGGCGGCACCCCCACCTCCGGTCTGTTCCGTGAGATGCTGGGCGGGCTGACTTTCATCGCCAGGCCGGAAAATCTGAAGAAGATGAACGCCAACACCCCTATCCTCTTCATATCCGGCGCCATGGACCCGGTGGGCGGCTGCGGCAAGGGTGTTCAAAAGGCCTACCACAGCTTTCAGCGGGCCGGCGTCCGGGAGGTGTCCATCAAGCTGTATCCGGAGCTGCGGCACGAAATTCTGTGCGAGGACTGCCGCGAGACGGTCTTTGCGGACCTGTACCAGTGGCTGTCCGCGAAGGTGCCCGCAAAGGCGGCGAAATAAAATCCCAATATTTCTGGCAAAAAACCGGGGACGGCTGTCAGCCGTCCCCGATTCCTATCCGCCCGATCCGCCCAGTGCCATCCGAAGGCCCTCGATGTCGTGTGTCACCCGCAGAAACCGCGCGGAGCATACCGCGTCCGCCGTGAATACCAGCAGGAACAGATATGTCACCTCCGCCGGGATCATGGCCGCCAGTTCCGCGGCCCAGGGCTGGATCAGCCATACCGCCAGGGCGGTCAGCAGCCCCCACGCCAGGGTGAAGGGCAGGCAGACTCTCCCGTTCACATTTCCCGGGACCCGGGAATAATCCCAAAACCGCACGTCCAGAAACGCCTCATAGGCCCAGTGGACCGCGTATTCCACCGCCGTCGTCACCGCCGCGCCTCCCAGCACCAGCCAGACACCCCGTTGAAAGGCAGGCGGCAGAGCCAGTACCGCCAGCATCCCCAATCCATACACCGGGCACAGCGGCAGCAGCAGAAAGCATTTTCGTGTCCGGTTCTCCGCATGGGTGGCCGCCGCAAATGCCTTTTCCAGCAAAAAGCCTAGAAAGCTGTATATCCAGAAATACCAGAGCCAAGCCGCCATGGTCCCACTCCCCTCCCGCCCATTGTTTCCCGCTGGAAGTGGAATATCCCTCCGTTGCGCTGGCAGTTTTTTCGTGGTATACTCTTTTCACACAGCAAAGGAGGCGCCGCTATGCCGGATACTTGGGAATCTCTGAAAAAGGAATGTATGCAGTGCCATGGCTGCGGCCTGGCGGAGACCCGGACCCACATCGTCTTTGGCGACGGCGCGGAGGACGCGGAGATCCTCCTGATCGGCGAGGGCCCCGGCCAGCACGAGGATGAGCAGGGCATCCCTTTCGTGGGCAAAGCCGGAGAGCTGCTGGATGACATGCTGGAGATCATCGGCCTGGACCGGGCCAAGGTCTATGTCGCCAACATCGTCAAGTGCCGCCCTCCCCAGAACCGGGACCCGCTGAATGTGGAGCAGGACGCCTGCATCGGCTGGCTCCGGCGGCAGACGGCCCTGCTCCAGCCGAAGCTCATCATCTGTCTGGGCCGTATCGCCGCCCAAGCCATCATCAAGGAGGATTTCAAGATCACCGCCGAGCACGGCCAGTGGTTCGAACGGGGCGGCGTCCAGATGACCGCCATCTACCATCCCGCCGCGCTGCTGCGGGATGTGAATAAGCGCCCGGACACCTTTGAGGACCTGAAAGTCATCCAGGCCAAGATCCGGGAGATCTGCGTGCACACGGATATCTGACCTTGCGAAGAGGGCCGCCGCCCTCTTTTGCCTCCCGCGATTGTTAACCTTACTTATTTTTATGGTTGACATATTGAGGATTTCGCTGTATGCTCTTGCCAGCAATAAAAAGGAGGCTTTCTCTATGACTTCTGCCCACACGGCCTCTCCCCGCTTCCGGACGGTGGACCTGGCCTATATCGCGCTGTTTTCCGTGTTGATGGCGGTGTGCGCCTGGATCGCCATTCCCCTGGCGGTGTCCATCACCCTGCAGACCTTTGCCATCTTTGCCGCGCTGCTGACTCTAGGCGGCCGGCGGGGCACCTACGCCGTGGTGGTATATCTACTGCTTGGCGCCGTCGGGCTGCCGGTCTTTACTGGATTTCAGGGCGGGCTGGGCGCTCTGCTGGGGCCCACCGGCGGTTATATCATCGGTTTCGCGGCCACCGCTCTGCTCTACTGGCTGATGACCGCCAAACTGGGGGATTCCCTGCCGGTATCCATCGCCGCCTGCGTCCTGGGGCTGGCGGTGTGCTATGCCTTTGGCACCCCCTGGTTTATAAAGGTGTACAATGCCGGCACCGGCTCCCCCATCGGGCTTGCCACAGCTCTGGGCTGGTGTGTGTTCCCCTTCATCGTCCCGGATCTTGTCAAGCTGGCGCTGGCGGTGCTGGTCTCCCGGCGGGTCAGAAAATTCATCAAGTCAGGACCACCCGTATAACGGGTGGCCTGCACTCGCCCTATAAGGGCGTGATATTGGCCGCGCCTCAAGGCGCGGTGAAACGGTCTGCCGACCGCATATTCTTACAAGCAGC
>JAETOQ010000063.1 GCA_021771635.1 Oscillospiraceae bacterium
CCATACGGCGTCGCTTTCCCTTGCCATACGTCAGTATGGCTGCGGAAAATCTCCTTGTCTGACGAGAAAAATCCTCGTCCATCCGGCATTCCCCGGTTATGAATACAGGTTCTTAGTACCAATTACACGGAAAAGGTCGTGGTCTATTTGAAGATTTTGACACAGGTGGGGATCATCTTTGGCATCTGCTGGGTGAGCGTGTGGATCGAGAAGCTGCTCCCGTTCGTGTTTCCCGCCAGCATCATCGGTATGCTCCTGCTGCTGGTGCTGCTGCTGACGGGCGTGGTCAAGACGGAGCATATCCGGGAGAAATCGGACTATCTGCTGGCAAACCTGCCTTTCTTTTTTATCCCCGCGGCGGTGAGTATCATCAACTATCTGGATGTGCTCAAGAGCAATCTGGCGGCCCTGGCCGTCGTGTGCGTGGTGCCGACATTTCTGGTATTCGGCGCTACTGCCGGGGCGGTGCGGCTCACCTGCCGCCTCATGGAGAGGGGGAGCCGGAAATGATACAGGAAGTGATGCAGTCTCCGTTTTTTGGCGTCACGCTGACTGTGGCCGCCTACTGGGCGGGCAGTAAGATCCAGAAAAAGACGGGCCTGGTGATCTGCAACAGCATGATCCTTGCGGTGCTGATGATCATCGCGGTGCTGTCGGTGTTCCACATCCCCTATGAATCCTACAACGCGGGAGGGAGCATCATCAACCTCTTCCTGGGGCCAACAACGGTCTGCCTGGCGGTGACGATTTACAGCAAGATCGACCTCCTGAAGAAAAACTGGCTGCCCATTCTGGTGGGCTGCGCGGCGGGGACGGCGACCTCGGTCCTGAGCATCTGGGGAATCTGCCGCCTGTTCCGGCTGGACAGCACGCTGACGGCGTCCCTGCTGCCCAAGTCCGTAACCACGCCCATCGCCTCCGCCATTTCGGAGGGCCACGGCGGCATCGTGTCCATCACCGTGGTGGTGGTCATCATCACCGGAATGGTGGGCAACCTGTGCGCTCCGGCCATGGTCAAGCTGTTCCGGGTAAAGGACCCGGTGGCGGCGGGGCTGGGCATCGGCGCCTGCAGCCATGCCATCGGGACCGCCAAGGCCCTGGAGCTGGGGGAGACAGAGGGCGCCATGAGCAGCCTGGCCATCGGCCTGTGCGGCGTTTTGACCACCATCGCGGCGCTGTTCTTCGACTTCCTGATCTGATACTGATTTCAAATAAAAAGCTTTATTTGAAATCCAGCATGCTGCGCATGCTCGTGCCGCACATGCGTGCGTCACGCCGTCTCATAAAAACCTGACGCGCTTCGCGCTATACTGGGCAACCGTTGGCGGCTCCGCCGCTTACGGTTGCCGCGTCCCCCTTGCGGGGAAAAAGCTTTTCAAGCTTTTTAACAGGTTTTAGTATGAGAAAGCGTCTGAGACCGTGAAAAGAGTGGGGGCAATGGGATATTCCCATTGCCCCCGCTCTATTATGAAAAAGGTTCGACAGCGGTTTACACGGAGAACAGCAGATCGGAGTACACGGGGAAGGGCCAGCACTCGGAGGCGGTCAGCATCTCCAGCTTGTCAGCGGCCTCCCGGGCCTTCGCCATGTCGGGGATGATGATGTCATGGCAGTAGACCATAGCCTTCTTGGCGTCGGAGGGCATCCTGGACATGTCCTTCTCCAGTTTGTCACAGCCGGCCATCAGGGCATCGGTCAGCTTGGAGATCTCCTTGGCGGTGGCGGTCTCATACTTGCAGGAGACGCCCAGGGCATCCTTGTGGTAGGCCCGCTGGCACAACTGGTCGGCATAGCCGGAAACAGCGGGCAGGATGTCATGGCGGATCATGTCGACCATGGTGTTGGCCTCAATGCCGATGACGGTGGAATAATTCTCAATGTGGATCTCGGCGCGGGCGTTGATCTCTTCCTTGGTGTAGATGCCGTGCTTGACGAACAGGTCCACGTTCTTCTTGGCGGTGTACATGGGCAGGGCGTCGGCGGTGGAGGTCAGGTTGCACAGCCCCCGCTTTTCGGCCTCCTTGATCCAGGCGTCGTCATAGCCGTTGCCGTTGAAGATGATGCGCTGATGCTCAGTAAAGACACTCTTGATGAGCTTGGACAGGTCGGCCTGGAAGTCCTTGGATTTCTCCAGCTCGTCGGCAAACTGCTTCAGCTCCTCGGCCATCATGGTGTTCAGGGCGATGTTGGGGCCGGAGATGGACTGGGAGGAGCCCAGCATCCGGAACTCAAACTTGTTGCCGGTGAAGGCCATGGGGGAGGTGCGGTTGCGGTCCGTGTTGTCCTGGGAGATAGCGGGCAGGACGTCCACGCCGATCTCCAGGGTGCGCTTGCCGGAGTCCTTGTGCTCGGTGCCCTTGATGATGGACTCCACCACGTCGTTCAGCTCGTCGCCCAGGAAGATGGAGATAACGGCCGGGGGAGCCTCCTGAGCGCCCAGACGGTGGTCGTTGCCGGGGAAAGCCACGGTGGCCCGGAGGAAGTCCTGATAGTCGTCCACGCCCTTGACAAAGGCGGCCAGGAACAGCAGGAACTGGGCGTTCTGGCTGGGGGTGGAGCCGGGCTTGAACAGGTTCTTGCCGGTGTCGGTGCCCAGGGACCAGTTGTCGTGCTTGCCGGAGCCGTTGACGCCGGCGAAGGGCTTCTCGTGCAGCAGGCAGACCAGGCCGTGCTTATCGGCAACTTTCTTCATCATCTCCATAGCAAGCTGGTTGTGGTCGCAGGCGGTGTTGGCGTCGGAGAAGATGGGGGCCATCTCATGCTGGGAGGGGGCTACCTCGTTGTGCTTGGTCTTGCTGAGGACACCCAGGGCCCACAGCGTCTCGTCCAGGTCCTTCATGTAGGCGGCCACACGGGGCTTGATGGCGCCGAAGTAGTGGTCATCCAGCTCCTGGCCCCGGGGAGGCTTGGCGCCGAACAGAGTCCGGCCGGTCATCCGCAGGTCCTTGCGCCGGTTGTACAGCGCCTTGTCGATCAGGAAGTACTCCTGCTCGGGCCCCACCTGGGCCACCACCCGTTTGGTCTCGGTGTCGCCGAACAGCCGCAGGATGCGGATGGCCTGGCGGGAGACCTCGTCCATGGAGCGCAGCAGGGGAGTCTTCTTATCCAGTGCGTGGCCGGAGTAAGAGCAGAAGATGGTGGGGATGCAGAGGGAACCCTCCTTGATGAAGGCGAAGGAGGTGGGGTCCCAGGCGGTGTAGCCCCGGGCCTCGAAGGTGGCGCGGAGGCCGCCGGAGGGGAAGGAGGAGGCGTCGGGCTCGCCCCGGACCAGTTCCTTGCCGGAGAACTCCATGATGATCTTGCCGCCGCCCACGGGGGTGATGAAGCTGTCGTGCTTCTCGGCGGTGACGCCGGTCATGGGCTGGAACCAATGCGTATAATGGGTGGCGCCTTTTTCCACGGCCCACTGCTTCATGGCCTCGGCGATCTCGTTGGCGGTGGAGATGTCCAGGGAAGTGCCCTCGGTGACGCATTTCTTCCAAGTACCGTAGGACGCGGAAGAGAGGCGCTCCTTCATGGTCTCTTCGTTAAAGACCAGACTGCCGAACAGCTCGGGGAGTTTCGTAGGTGTGCTCATACGTGTCATCCTCCTATATTTCTAACATGAATAGTATCATAAATCCGCAGGAATACAATAGGTAATACTTCCGGATTTTGAGCCGCTTATTGGCCGCTGGCACCATAGTTTGCCAAAACGCGGGCGGAGGGGTCGTCCACGTCGCAGCCCTCCCACTCCTTGTTGGGCATCCAGAAGTCACGGATCATAGGGGCCTGACCGGGATAGTACTTCTCAAAGATCTCCCGGTACAGCAGGCTCTCCTTGGTGAAGGGTGTGCAGTAATCATATTTTTGACGGAGCGTCTCAAATTCCTCGTCGGTGTACTTCTCCTCGGCATAGGCCTTCAGATCGTCCACCATGGAGTGGCCCACGGCGTCGGAGAAGGCGGCTTTCTGGCGCCACAGGATGTCGTCGGGCAGCAGGTGGTCTTTTTCAAAGGCGTGGCGCAGCAGGTACTTGCCCATGCCGTAGGTGTTCAGCTTCAGCTTGGGGTCGATGCTCATGACGTATTTCACAAAGTCCAGGTCGCCGAAGGGGACGCGGGCTTCCAGAGAGTTGACGGAGATGCAGCGGTCCGCCCGCAGCACGTCGTACATATACAGCTCGTCGACGCGCTTCTTGGACTCGTCCTGGAAGGCCTGGGCGCTGGGGGCGAAGTCGGTGTACTTGTAGCCGAACAGCTCGTCGCTGATCTCGCCGGTCAGCAAAACCCGGATATCGGTCTGCTCGTGGATGGCCTTGCAGCAAAGGTACATGCCCATGCTGGCCCGGATGGTGGTGATGTCCCAGGTGCCCAGCATGGCGATGACCTCCTCCAGGGAGTCCAGCACCTGCTGGCGGGTCATATAGACCTCCGTATGGTCGGCGCCGATGTAGTCGGCCACCTCACGGGCATACTTCAGATCGATGGCGTCCTTATCCATGCCGATGGCAAAGGTGCGGATCTTTCTGCCCAGCACGATGGCGGAAATAGCGCACACCAGGCTGGAATCCAGACCGCCGGAGAGCAGGAAGCCCAGAGGGGCGTCGGCATCCAGCCGCTTGTCGACACCGGCGATCAGCTTGTCGCGGATGTGTTTGCAGGCGGTCTCCAGGCCGTCCTGGGAGAACGCCTTGACGGTGGTCAGGTCGGCGTAGCGGACGAACTTGCCGAAGGCGTAGTAATGGCCGGGGGGGAAGGGACACACCTCATCGCACAGGCCCACCAGGTTTTTGGCTTCGCTGGCGAACATGATGGCGCCGTCCTTGTCATAGCCGTAGAACAGGGGGCGGATGCCGATGGGGTCCCGGGCGGCGATGAGGGAGTCGGTCATGGAGTCGTAGATGATGAGGGCGAACTCGGCGTCCAGCCGGGCGAACATGGAGAGGCCGTACTCCCGGAACAGGGGAAGCAGGATCTCGCAGTCGCTGCCGCTTTTGAACTGGTAGCCTTTTTCCGTCAGCTGCCGCTTTAAGGGGCGGAAGCCGTAGATCTCGCCGTTGCAGACCACGTAGTCCCCGTCCAGCTGGAACGGCTGCATACCGGCCTCCGTCAGTCCCATGATGGCCAGGCGGTGGAAGCAGAGCCAGCCGGACGGCGTTTCGACGATGCGGGACATGTCGGGACCGCGGGAGATGGTGCGGTCAAAATAAGGGCGGATTTCCTCTTTGGTGTAGGTCTTCTTGGAAAATCCCATGATAGAGCACATAAAAAGCACCTCCGGAAATTCTATGCCCCGGCCTGGGAGAAGCCGGATGGCAATAAAAAACGCAGCTACATCCTAAATTTTAGGACGAATAGCTGCTATCCGCGGTGCCACCTAATTTACCGTCATATGACGGTCACCTTCAAGGCTCCAACAAGCCCGTGTGATGTAACGATCACAACTCGTCGCACTTACTGGCGGTCCCCCGCGTTCAGATTGCAGCTACGGAGTGTTCTTCCCGCAGACTCTTTGTTACGGGGTTTCCACTCTCCCCCGCTCACTGAAACGGAACTTCTGCGGTACTTTTCTCCATCAACGCCGTTGTCGATGTTTCAATTGATGTTTGGAGTGTACCACCGTGGACGGACAGATGTCAATGACAAAACGCACAAAATCCGGCGGCATTTTTTTAAAACCTTCTCTGTTTAAGTAAACAGGATCCGCAAAAAAGAGAGGAGACGGCTGCTTTTTGAAGAAAAACAGCCGTCTTTGTCAAAGAGACGATACGCTGTGCGCCGCCGGATGGAGGAGACCAGGAGGCGGGACCGCCGCCGTACAGCACCCGGGCCGGGACCGTATCCCCTGATACGGTCCCGGCGGACTTTTGGAATATCACAGATTGATCTCCGGCTTCTCATCGGAGGCTTCGGCCAGCAGGGGCTCCACCTGGGCCAGGAAGGCGTCCACCTGGTCGGCGCAGCGGCCGGTGTACAGCTGCGGGTCCAGCACGGCCTCCATCTCCGCCTCGGTCATGCCGAAAGCCGGCTCCTGGGCCAGACGATGCAGCAGGTCGCAGGGCTCGCCCTCCTTCATTTTGGCGGTGGCGGCCATGGAGCAGGTGCGGATGATCTCGTGGAGCTCCTGGCGGTCGCCGCCCCGCTTTACGCCCTCCATCATCAGGTTTTCCGTTGCGATGAAGGGCAGGTACTCCCGGCAGGTGCGGTCCACCACTTTTTCATTGACATGCAGGCCGTCGGTGACATTCTGGGCCAGACGCAGGATGGCGTCGGCACAGAGGAAGCCCTCCGGCATGGAGATACGGCGGTTGGCGGAGTCATCCAGCGTCCGCTCCAGCCACTGGACGGAGGCGGTCATGGGGGCGTTCATGGCGTCCGCCATCAGATAGCGGGACAGGGAGCAGATGCGTTCGGACCGCATGGGGTTGCGCTTGTAGGCCATGGCGCTGGAGCCAATCTGGTTCTTCTCAAAGGGCTCTTCCACCTGGCGGTCGTGCTGGAGCAGGCGGATGTCGTTTGCCATCCGGTAGCAGCTCTGGGCGATGGAGGACAGCACGTTCAAAATGCGGCTGTCGACCTTCCGGGGATAGGTCTGACCGCAGACGGGGAAGCACTTGTCGAAGCCGAACTCGGCGCTGATCTTTCTGTTCATCTCGTCGATCTTGGCGCCGTCCCCCTCGAAGAGGTCCATGAAGCTGGCCTCGGTGCCGGTGGTGCCCCGGCAGCCCAGGAACTTCATGCTGGACAGCACAAAGTCCAGCTCCTCCAGATCCGCCAGCAGGTCCTGCATCCACAGCGTGGCCCGCTTGCCCACGGTCACCAGCTGGGCGGGCTGATAGTGGGTGTAGCCCAGGGTGGGGGTGGCCTTGTACTGGGCGGCGAACTTGGAGAGGTTTGCCAGTACGGCGATCAGCTCGCCCCGGAGATACCGCAGGCCCTCCCGGTAGATGATGAGGTCGGCGTTGTCGGTGACGTAGCAGCTGGTGGCGCCCAGGTGGATGATACCCGCGGCGGAGGGGGCGGCCTTACCATAGGTGTAGACATGGGCCATCACGTCATGGCGGACCTCCTTTTCCCGCTGGGCGGCCATCTCATAGTCGATGTCCGTCAGATGGGCCTCCAGCTCCGCCACCTGCTGGCTGGTAACGGGCAGGCCCAGGTCGTGCTCCGCCCGGGCCAGGGCCACCCACAGGCGGCGCCAGGTCTGGATGCGCATGTCGGCGGAGAACAGGTGCAGCATGAAGGGGGAGGCGTACCGGGACGCCAGGGGGGATTCGTAACGGTCTTTGGACATAATAAGGTCAACCTTTCTTCGTTTTAAAAGTAAGGAGGCGCCTAAAGGCGCCTCCTTGGTTTCACAGAATTTTCGCCGGAGGCGAAAAACATTTATGCCGAAGGAATCGTCCCAAATACGGACAGCAGCCACAGACAAAAGGCCAGGCCAAACAGCGCCAGAACCGTGCATTCCACAGCGGCGGCGCGGCGGTCTGCGGCCTTTCGGACCAAACTATACAGCAGAAACGGCGCGCAGACCGCTCCCACCATGGACAACAGACCGCAGATCGTGTACAGCATCAGGGGGGCACCTCAGCGAAGGATGATGGAATCCCGCTCGGGGCCGACGGACACATAGCCGATGTGGCAGCCGATGGCCTGCTCCACATACTCCACGTACTTTTGGGCGGCTTCGGGCAGGTCCTCCCAGGTACGGACACCGGAGATGTCGCACTTCCAGCCGGGCATGGAGGTCATGACGGGCTTGGCGTCCGGCAGGACGGCGGGGAAGGGGAAGTAGTCGATCTGTTCTCCGTTCAGCTCATAGTGGGCACAGACGGGGATCTTGTCCATGTAGCTCAGAACGTCCAGCTTGGTCAGGGCGATGTTGGTGGCACCCTGGCACTGAACGCCGTAGCGGGTGGCCACGATGTCGATGGGGCCCACCCGGCGGGGACGGCCGGTCTTGGCGCCGTATTCGCCGCCGGCTTCCCGGAGCTTCTCGGCCTCCTCGCCGAACCACTCGCAGGTGAAGGGCCCCTCGCCCACGCAGGAGGAGTAGGCCTTCACCACGCCCACGACCTCGTCCAGTCTGGCGGAGGGCAGGCCGGAGCCCACAGGGGCATAGGCGGCGA
Source organism: Oscillospiraceae bacterium (assembly GCA_021771635.1). Lineage (GTDB taxonomy): Bacteria > Bacillota > Clostridia > Oscillospirales > Oscillospiraceae > Oscillibacter. The sequence continues at coordinate 8,111 of JAETOQ010000063.1, forward strand.
TGGCGTTGGAGGAGGTGGTCATGGGATAGATGCCGTAGTCCAGGTCCCGCAGGGAACCCAGCTGGGCTTCAAACAGGATGTTCTTGCCGTCCGCCTGGGCCTGGCGCAGAAACGCGCCGGTGTCACAGACAAAGGGCTTGATCTTCTCACCGAAATCCGCCACCCAGGCTTTCAGGTCATCCAGGCGATAGGGCTTGGCGCCGTAGACCCTCTCCAGCGTCAGGTTCTTCCACTCCAGAATGCCCTCCAGATGCGCCCACAGCTTCTCGGGGTACAGCAGCTCACCGGCCATAACGGTCTTCTTCTGGTATTTGTCGGAATAGAAGGGGGCGATGCCCTGCTTGGTGGAGCCGTACTTCTTGTCGGCAAGGCGGGCTTCCTCCAGGGCGTCCAGGTCCCGGTGCCAGGGCAGCAGCAGGGAGGCCCGGTCGCTGATCTTCAGATTCTCCGGCGTGATGGACACGCCATGGCTCACCACGTCCTGCATCTCGGTCCACAGGCTCTCACAGTCCAGTGCCACGCCGTTGCCCAGGATATTGACCACGCCGTCACGGAAAATACCGGAGGGCAGCAGGTGCAGGGCAAACTTGCCCTTTTCGTTGACGACGGTGTGGCCGGCGTTGCCGCCGCCCTGATAGCGGACGACCACGTCATAATCGCGGGTCAGCAGGTCCACCATGCGGCCCTTGCCCTCGTCGCCCCAGTTGATGCCTACGATGGCGCAATTTGACATACTCAAAAACCTCCGGTTTTAGAACCTGTATTCACAACCGTTGAACACCGTCTGAGCGGTCTTCGTCGGAAGAAATTCCGCTCTGCTCCGTCCCCGCCATTAGGCGAGGCCTACGCCCGCTCCATTCCTTCCTCCTCTCCCCACGAAAACTCCGCTTTCGCGGGGGCCCCGATCGCCATACTGCGTCGCTTTCCCTTGCCATACGTCAGTATGGCTGTGGAAAAATCCGACGGCTTGTGATATACTGGGCCAGGATTTGACAGAATGGAGAAAAGGGGGAGCGTACATATGAAAACCATTGGATTCGACAATCAAAAATATCTCACCACCCAGTCGGAGCAGATCAAAAAGCGCATCGCCCAGTTCGGCGGCAAGCTGTACCTGGAATTCGGCGGCAAGCTGTTCGACGACTTTCACGCCTCCCGGGTCCTGCCCGGCTTTGAACCGGACAGCAAGATCCGGATGCTCCAGCAGCTGAAGGAGGACGTGGAGATCGTCATCGCCATCAACGCCGCGGACATTGAGAAGAACAAGGTCCGGGGCGATTTGGGCATCACCTATGACGACGACGTGCTGCGGCTCATCGACATCTTCCGGGGGATGGACCTGTATGTGGGCAGCGTGGTCATGACACGGTACGACGGCCAGGCGGCGGCGGATGCTTTCCTGAAGCGCCTGGCGGCCCTTGGCATCCGGTGCTACCGGCACTACCCCATTGCCGGCTATCCCTCTGATGTGCCCCACATCGTCAGCGACGCCGGCCTTGGAAAGAACGATTACATCGAGACCACCCGATCCCTGGTGGTGGTGACGGCCCCCGGCCCCGGCAGCGGCAAGATGGCCACCTGCCTGAGCCAGCTGTACCACGACTACAAGCGGGGCATCTCCGCCGGATATGCCAAGTTTGAGACCTTCCCCATCTGGAACCTGCCCCTGAAGCACCCGGTGAATCTGGCCTACGAGGCCGCCACGGCGGACCTGAACGACGTGAACATGATCGACCCCTTCCACCTGGAGGCCTACGGCAGGACGGCTGTGAACTACAACCGGGACGTGGAGATCTTCCCGGTGCTCAACGCCATCTTTGAAAAGATCCAGGGAAAGTCCCCCTACCAGTCCCCCACGGATATGGGCGTCAATATGGCGGGAAACTGCATCATGGACGACGCGGTCTGCTGTGCCGCGTCCCGGCAGGAGATCCTGCGCCGCTACTATACCGCCTGTGTGGAGCGGCTCCAGGGAAAATGCGGCGACGAGCCGGTCCGGAAGCTGGAGCTGGTGATGCAGCAGGCCAATGTCACGCCGGACATCTGCCCGGCGGTGTCCGCCGCGCGGCTGAAAGCGGAGACCACCAACGGCCCCGCCGGCGCCATGGTCCTGCCGGACGGCCGGGTGATCACCGGCAAGACCTCCGATACCCTGGGGGCCGCATCGGCATTGCTGCTGAATGCCCTGAAAGCCGTGGGCGGCATCGATGACCACTTCGAGCTGATCTCCGCCCAGGTCCTGGAGCCGGTGTGCCGCCTCAAGACCCAGTACCTGGGCCACCGGAATCCCCGGCTGCATACCGATGAGGTGCTGATGGCCCTGACCATCTCCGCCCTGACCAATCCACTGGCGGAGATGGCCCAACAGCAGCTGCCCAAGCTCCGGGGCTGTGACGCCCACTTCTCCGTGGTTCTCAGCGATGTGGATGAAAAGCTGCTGAAGCGGCTGGGCATCAACGTCAGCTGTGAGCCCCGGTACGAGACGAAAAAGCTCTATCACAAATAAGGCGGGGCATGCCCCCTGCCCGCTTCAAGAAAGGACGGCCTATGGATCCCATCATCGAACTGATCGCCAAAGAACTGGATAAAAAACCGGAGCACGTGGAGAACGTGGTCCGCCTGCTGGACGAGGGCAACACCATCCCCTTTATCGCCCGCTACCGCAAGGAACTCCACGGCGCCATGGACGACACCGCCCTCCGTGCCCTGGAGGAGCGGCTGCACTACCTGCGGGGCCTTCAGGAGCGGCGGGAGACGGTAAAGGCCGCCATTGAGGAGCAGGGCAAGCTGACAGAGGAGCTGGCCGCCGCCATCGACAGCGCGCAGACATTGGCGGAGGTGGAGGACCTTTACAGGCCCTACAAGCAAAAGCGCCGCACCCGGGCCACGCAGGCCCGGGAAAAGGGCCTGGAGCCCCTGGCGGAGGTGCTGTTCGCCCAGGAGGCGGACTGCCCGGACCCGCTGGCGGAGGCGGCGAAGTACGTCGATCCCGAAAAGGGCGTGGAGACCGCGGAGGACGCCCTGGCGGGCGCCTCCGACATCATCGCCGAGCAGATCTCCGACGACGCGGACCTGCGGAAAAAGCTCCGGGACCTGCTGGCGAGAAACGGCAGGCTGGTCAGCGCCGCCGCCACGGAGGAGGACTCCGTCTACCGCCTGTACTACGACTTCTCCCAGCTCATCTCCCGGCTCCAGGGCCACCAGGTCCTGGCCATCAACCGGGGCGAGAGGGAGGAAAAATTGAAAGTCGCCGTCGAGCTGGACCACGACCTGGCCCTGCGCACCGTCCGCCGCCATGTGGTCATCCCCGGCAGCGCCGCCATGGAGTTCATCAAGGCCGCGGCGGAGGACGCCTACGACCGTCTGCTGTTCCCCTCTCTGGAGCGGGAGGCCCGCTCCGCCCTCACCGACACCGCCTGCGAGGGCGCCATCGGCCAGTTCGCCCTGAATCTGAAGCCCCTGCTGATGCAGCCGCCGGTGAAGGGCAAGGTCACCATGGGCCTGGACCCCGGCTACCGCATGGGCTGTAAAGTGGCGGTGGTGGACGGCACCGGCAAGGTGCTGGACACCGCCGTGGTGTATCCCACCTACGGCGAGCGGCAGAAGAACGAGGCCATTGCCGCCCTGTCCAAGCTCATTAAAAAGCACCGTGTGGAGCACATCGCCATCGGCAACGGCACCGCCAGCCGGGAGACAGAGCAGATGGCGGTGGAGCTGATCCGCCAGGTGGGCGCCGCGGGATATCAGGTCAGCTATATGATCGTCTCCGAGGCGGGGGCCTCCGTCTACTCCGCGTCCAAGCTGGCGGCGGAGGAGTTCCCCCAGTACGACGTGAACCTCCGTTCCGCCGTGTCCATCGCCCGGCGGCTCCAGGACCCGCTGGCGGAGCTGGTGAAGATCGATCCCAAGGCCATCGGCGTGGGCCAGTACCAGCACGACTGTCCCCAAAAGCGGCTGGACGAGGCGCTGGGCGGCGTGGTGGAGGACTGCGTCAACGCCGTGGGCGTGGATGTGAACACCGCGTCGCCGTCCCTGCTGCAAAGGGTGTCGGGCCTCACCGACGCAACGGCTAAAAACGTGGTGGCCTACCGGGAGGAGAACGGCCCCTTCACCTCCCGCGCCCAGCTGAAAAAGGTGCCCAAGCTGGGGCCCAAGGCATTCCAGCAGTGCGCGGGCTTCCTGCGGGTGCCGGAGAGCAAGAGCGTGCTGGACAACACCGCCGTCCATCCGGAGAGTTATGACGCCGCCAGGCAGCTTTTGGAGCTGACGGGCCACACCCTGGCGGATGTGAAGGCGGGGAGCCTGACGGACCTGCCCGCCCGGGTAAAGGCCTACGGTGAGGAAAAGGCCGCGGAGGCCATCGGCGTGGGCGTGCCCACCCTGCGGGACGTGGTGGGCGAGCTGCTGAAGCCCGGCCGGGACATCCGGGACGACCTGCCCAAGCCCATTCTCCGCACGGACGTGATGGAGCTGAAGGACTTAAAGCCCGGCATGGTGCTCACCGGCACGGTCCGCAATGTCATCGACTTCGGCGTGTTCGTGGACATCGGCGTTCACCAGGACGGCCTGGTCCACATCTCCCAGGTGGCGGACAAGTTCATCAGGCACCCCTCGGAGGTGGTCTCCGTGGGCGATGTGGTGAAGGTGGTTGTTCTGGAAGTGGATGAGAAGAAAAAACGCATCAGCCTGTCCATGAAGCAGGCAAAAGAATGAAAAGCCCTTTGGGCAGATGAAAAAACAGCGCGGCGGATCATTCCGCCGCGCTGTTTTCCTGTGCTTGCCGGATATGGACACTTCCCGATGCCTGGTATCCGGTGACCCAGACCTCGTAGCTTCCGTCCTGGGGGACCTCGACGGGATACGTGCCGGTTGCCAGGGCATCTCCCTGATAGATGGGCTCCCGATCCGCGTCATCTATGATCTCCACCGAGATACTGCCCTCATCCCTGAGGATCTCCACCTGCAGAGCGTCACCAGCGGAGAGATCCGCGAGCAGCATTTTGCTGCCGTTGAGCAGGTCGAACTCCCAGAAGAGCCCCTCCTCCGTGACGCCCATGCTGCCGCTGTATCGCTGCTGGTAATCCGGCAGGGTGTCCATGAACCAGACGGCGGCGTACATGCCCGCCGCGCCGCACACCAGCAGGAAGGTCAGCAGCATCCCGGCCCAGTCGTATTTGATCCGGCTGTTTTTCCGGGCGGCCAGCAGAGTCTCCACGCCCAGGGCAATGAGGATCAGAGGAACTGCTTTCAGAGTCCAGAGGGGGTCCAGGGGGAAAAACCAGCTTGCCAGCATCCAGAGACCCGCCAGCACCAGCACGATGCCCAGGGTGAAAGTCCCCACCCGGCGCTGGCGGGGCTGGGTTGCCTCCGGGGCCATCCGATCAGTCGTCTCCATGGGGGACCTCCTGTTCCGGCGCCTGCTCCGCCGTTTCCGCTTTCACGGTTTCCACCGGCTCCGCAGGGGCGGACTCCGGCGCGGGGGGCGTGAAGGGGGGGATGTCCTCGGCCTTGGCCTTTTTCGGCCCCCGGATAAACCACACGCCCAGGGCGATGATCAGGATGGTCACCACCAGCCGGGGGATGCCGTACCGGAAGGAGAAGTAGAATCCCCAATCATTTCCAAAGAGGTGGAAGAAGAGGGTATCCAGCCAGTCGGCCACCCGCTGCCACAGCATGTAGAGGCCCAGGAACACCAGCCCCCAGCCGATGAGGCTGTGCCGTTTTTTCAGCAGCGTGTTCATCTTCTCCGCGTCCAGGCCGCTGAGACCGAAGAGATAGGCGTCCGGGTTGGCGGCGGCCTCCTCGTCGGTCTGGCCCCGCAGGTTGTAGCTGTCAAAGAAGGAGAACAGCCACAGCGGCAGCATCAAAACCGCCAGGGCGCCGACCTCCAGAAAGACCGCCAGGGCGAAGACAGCGCAGAAGGCCGTCAGGATGGAAGCGCCCCGCTTCATATATCCCTGATACATCTCGCCGCAGCCTGGGATACAGGATGCGATAAACAGCAAAAGTCCGTGTTTGCGTTTCATGAGTGTGTTCCTCCTTGCGGGGCCTGGGTGCGTCCAAACCCGCTTAAAAATTCATTGAATCCGGACATGGCGCCGTCCAGAGAATCGTTCCACTTTGCCGACCATTCCCGCAGTCCCTGAGAGACCGAGGGGCGGTCCTCCGGCAGGATCGGCTTTTGAACGAAATCGATCCGCCCGCTGCCCCAGACCATGGTCAGTGCCAGCGCCACAGCGGCGGCCGCCGTGGCGTACCGGCTGGTGAGAACGTGGAGCGTCCGCTGCCGGAGGCGGTGCCAGACCGTTTTTTCACAGCTCTTTTCCGGTGTCAAAAGCTCCTGCTGGGAAAGAACCTCCGTGTAGCGCTGCAGGCAGAGGTCGCAGAACGCCAGGTGTTCCGCGATCTCCAGCCGGGAAAGCTCATCCAGCTCCTGTCCCCGGGCCAGGGCCATTAAAGTCTCATCTGTCAAATGTCCGTCATCGCGGAATCGGTTCATGCGCTCCACTCCTTTCCAATTGTTCCCGCAGCAGGCGCTTGCCCCGCGCCAGCTGGGTGTGTATCGTTTTGACCGGCCTGCCCAGAGCCAGGGCCGCCTCCTCCGGGGATCTTTCCTCCAGCAGGCACAGGCGGCAGACCGGGCGGTATGGCTCTTTCAGCTCATCGATGGCTCTTTGAATATCCACCGCTCCGAAGCGGTGGAGTGCCACCTCCTCGGCAGGCGGGGCCAGGCCGGGAGGCATCTCCTCGTCCCCCGGCAGCACCGTGCGGCGGGACCAGGCGCTTTGCAGGTGGTCCTTGGCCTTGTTGGCGGCGATGCGGCCCAGCCACTGGCGCTCGTAGCCCTCCGGCATCGTGTCCCGGTGGAGGTAGGCGGAGAGGAAGGTCTCCTGGGTCAGGTCCTCGGCTGCGGCGGCGTCCCGCACCAGCTGAAAGCAGATGGTGTAGACCAGCCGCTCATACCGGACCATCAACTCTGAAAAGTGTTCTCTTGTCATGCTTGCCACGCTCCGCCGCCACCTCCTTTCGCCGTCCGACACCTATACTACGGGGCAGACCCCGGAATTTCTTCAACGATCCATGAATTTTTCTGAAAAAGGTCCTCTTCCAAAAACAATGGGGCTGTGATACAATAAAGCACGATAGATACGCGGACACCCAGTCCGCCCGAGATTGGAGAAACATCTATGTCTGATCAAAACCGCACCCAAAACCGGGACAGCTTTCGCTCAAAGTGGGGCTTCAAGCTGGCCTGCGTCGGCTCTGCCGTGGGAATGGGCAATATCTGGCTCTTCCCGGCCCGCATGTCCCGATACGGCGGCGCGACATTTCTGATCCCCTACATTTTGTTCGTGGTCCTGATCGCCTCCACCGGCGTCATCGGAGAGATGGCCTTTGGCAGGGCCAGCGCCGGCGGCCCCATCGTGGCCTTCGGCACGGCGGCGGAGCAGCGCACGGGCTGCCGTTCCTGGGGAGAGGCGCTGGGCATCGTCCCGGTGATCGGCTCTCTGGCCCTGGCCATCGGCTATTCCGTGGTGGTGGGCTGGCTTTTGAAATACGCCGTGGGCGCCTTCACCGGAACCGTGATGGCGAACCAGGGCGTGGAGGGATTTGACGCCTTCTTCGGCGCCACAGCCTCCGCCTGGGGCAACACGGTGTGGCAGACGCTGGCGATGCTGATCACACTGGCGATCATGGTGTTCGGCATCGGCGGCGGCATCGAAAAGGCCAATAAGGTGATGATGCCCCTGTTTTTCCTGCTGTTTCTGGGACTGGCGGTGTACATCGCTGCGCTGCCCGGCGCGGCGGACGGTTACCGTTACCTCTTCGTGCTCAAGCCCCGGGAACTGCTGAACTTTGAGGTGTGGGTCTATGCCCTGGGCCAGGCGTTTTTCTCATTGTCCATCGCGGGCAACGGCACCCTGATCTACGGCTCCTATCTGGCCAGGACAGAGGATGTCCCCACAAACGCCCGGACAGTGGCCTTTTTCGACTCCCTGGCGGCGCTGCTGGCGGCCATGGTCATCATCCCTGCCATGGCCACGGCGGGGCAGCAGCTGGACAAGAGCGGCCCCGGCCTGATGTTCATCTTCCTGCCCAACCTCTTCCAGAACATGCCCGGCGGCAAGGTCATCATGGCGGTGTTCTTCGTGGCGGCGCTGTTCGCGGGGCTGACCTCTTTGATCAACCTCTTTGAGGCCCCCACGGCGACCTTGCAGGAAAAACTGCATCTGAGCAGGACACAGGCTGTGTGCGTCATTGGCGTGATCGGCCTGGGCGTGGGACTTTCCATCCAGGGGATTGTGTCTGAATGGATGGACATCTGCTCCATCTATGCCTGCCCGGTGGGCGCGCTGCTGGCGGCGGTCATGTTTTTCTGGGTCTGCAAACGGGAATACTGCCTGGAACAGGTGAATCTGGCCCGGACCAAGCCTCTGGGCGGCTGGTTCTACCCGCTGGCAAAATACGGCTTTTGCGGCATCACTGTCTTCGTGCTGATCGTAGGCGCTGTTCTGGGAGGGATCGGCTGATATGCGGAAATGGATTCGTGAGATCGTCCACGCGCTGGAGGCCGGACAGCCTGTGGAGCTGGTCAGTGTTGTGGCTTCCGGCGGCTCCACGCCCCGGGGAGCCGGGGCGCTGCTGGCGGTGTTCGCGGACGGGCGGACGCTGGGGACCATCGGCGGCGGCAATGTGGAGTACGAGGCGCAGCAGCTGGCGAAGTCCCTGCTGGAGAGCGGCGGGGATGCCCTGCGGCATTTCCGGTTCGTCCAGGGGGACGCGGCCAGCCTGGGCATGGTCTGCGGCGGCGACGTGACGGTGCAGTTCCAGTACCTGCCCGCCGGGAATGAGGCGGCCACTACGGTCCTACGGGATCTGATGGAGGCCACTGGAAGAAATGCCGACACCTGGCTGGTGCGGAAGATCCAGGGCGAGACCGTCACGGCCATGGGCCTGGCGGACCGGAATGGGTTCCGGCATCTGGACGCGCCGCCGGAATTGCCAGACCTGCTGCAAAATAAGGCGGTCTATCTGGACGGCTGGTTCGCCGTTCCGCTGGTAAAGGCCGGACGGGTCTATATCTTCGGCGGCGGCCACGTGTCCCAGGCCCTGGTGCCCGCCATCGCGGCGGTGGGGTTCCGCCCGGTGGTGTACGATGACCGCCCGGAATTCGCGGACCCGGCGCTGTTCCCCCAGGCGGAGACGGCGCTCTGCGGTCCCTTTGAGGAACTGTCCCGCCAGATAACGGTGACGCCGGACGACTATGTGGTCATCATGACACGGGGCCACCAGGCGGATTACGAGGTCTTGTCCCAGCTCCTGCGCAGCGGGGCCAAGTACCTGGGCTGCATCGGCTCCAAGCGGAAGCTGGCCCTGTGCAGGGACCGGCTGCTGGAGGCGGGCTTTACGGCGGAGGAATACCAGCGTGTCCACGCGCCCATCGGCCTGGCCATCGGCGCGGAGACGCCGGGGGAGATCGCGGTGTCCGTCACGGCGGAGCTGATCGCCGTTCGGGCCGGACTGATCAAATAATGGAAAAGCGGGCGCAATGCGCCCGCTTTTCTTGCAAAATGCACAGGCCGCATGGTACAATCAAACATTATAGAGAATCGGAGGGCTGCCTATGGACCGCATCAGCAAAGAGAACTACTATCTGGACATCGCCGAGACTGTGTTGGAGAGAGCGACCTGCCTGCGCCGCGTCTACGGCGCCATTATCGTGAAGAACGATGAGATCATCTCCACAGGCTACAACGGTGCGCCCCGGGGCCGGGCCAACTGCGTGGACATGGGGTACTGCTCCCGGGAGGCCATGCAGGTGCCCCGGGGCGAGCGGTATGAGCTGTGCCGCAGCGTCCATGCCGAGGCCAACGCCATCATCTCCGCCTCCCGGCGGGACATGGTGGGCGGCACACTGTACCTGGTGGGCCGGGACGCCCGCACCGGAGACCTGCTCCATGACGCCACATCCTGCCTGATGTGCCGCCGGATGGTCATCAACGCCGGCCTGGAGAAGGTGGTCATCCGCCGGACCGAGACGGAGTTCGAGGTGGTGCCCGTGTCCGACTGGATCGCGGAGGACGACCTGATGACACCGGAAAATGTGGTCATGGATTTGAAATAACAGAAAGGAAGTCTTTTCTTGAAGACAGGACTTGTCACATTTTATCATATCCACCATTACGGCGCGCTGCTGCAGGCGGCGGCCACGGAGCGGGCGGTGGAATCCCTGGGGAGCCAGTGCGAGATCATCGACTACTATGTGAACCAGGACAACGGCCTGTTCCGCAAGCCCACCGGCGTCGGCAGCGCCGCCGCCGATGCCCACACCGCCCTGCACTACAAGGCCCTGAAAGCCCGCTATCAGCGGTTCGAGACCTTTGCGAAGGACCATCTCCGCGTCTCCGCCCACCGGTTTGAGAGTCTGGAGGAGCTGCGGAGCGCCGTGCTGCCCTACGATCTGATCCTCTCCGGCAGCGACCAGATCTGGAACCCGAAGATCTTTCCCGACGGGCGCTTTGATCCGGTGTTCTTCGGCGCGTTTTCCCAGCGGCGCAGGATCGCCTACGCACCCTCCTTCGGCATTCCCCATATCCCGGAGGGCATGGAGGAGGAGCTGCGGGGATACCTGAAGCAGTTCTCCCATATCTCCGTCCGGGAGCGGCAGGGCCAACGGATCGTGAAGGACCTCACCGGACAGGAGGTCCCGGTGGTGCTGGACCCCACGCTGCTGCTGACGCGGGACCAGTGGAGCGCCATGGCGGCGCCTCCCGGCCTCTCCGGCGGCTATATCCTCTGCTACTGCATCAGCAGGCCGGGAGCCCTGGCCCCCTATATCCATCAGCTGGCGGAAAAAACGGGCCTGCCCGTGGTGCAGCTGTGCGGCATCCGCCAGAAGGTCCATCCCAGGGCCAGATGTGTGCTGGACGCCGGACCGGCGGAATTTCTGAGCCTGTTCCAGAATGCCAGCTATGTCTGCACCAACTCCTTCCACGGGACGGTGTTCTCCGTCCAGTTCCAAAAGCCCTTTTTCACCGCCGTGGCCCCCGGTGAGCTGGCGGAGCCGGAGAGCTCCCGGACCTTCAGCATCCTGAGCCGCCTGGGACTGACGGAGCGCATCATCGGCAAGGGAGACACCGCCGGATGGGAGGACGCGATCGACTGGACGGCGGTGGAGAGCCGGCTGGACCTGGCCCGGCAGTCCTCCCTGGACTATCTCCGCGCCGCCCTGGCGGACGAGGCTTATGAGCAGCCTGCCGTGGAACCTGCGGCGGACGGCCTGCCTGTTTTGGCGGACCATGCCCGCTGCACCGGCTGCGGCGCCTGTGCCAGCGGCTGCCCCAGGGACGCCATCGCCATGGAACGGGACAAGGAGGGGTTCTCCTATCCCGTCATCGAGCCGGATACATGCATCCGCTGCGGACACTGTACCGCCATCTGCCCCATATTGCATGAGCGGGAGCCAAAGCCCCTGCCCGCGGCCTTTGCCGCCTGGAACCGGGACGACAGCATCCGCAGGGATTCCACCTCCGGCGGTGCGTTCACCGCCCTGGCGGACTATGTGCTGGAGGGCGGCGGCATCGTATACGGCGCCGCCTTTGACGGCAGACAGCATCTGCGCCATGTGGCCTGCTTCCGCAAGGAGGACCTGTGGCGGCTCCGGGGGGCCAAATACGTCCAGAGCGATCTGGGGGAGACCTTCCGGGAGATCCGGACCGCCCTGGAGAGCCGTACCGTGCTGTTTTCCGGCACGCCCTGCCAGGTGGACGGCCTTTACCGCTACCTGGGCCGCAGGCCGGAGAACCTGATCACCTGCGATCTGGTGTGCCACGGTGTGCCCTCTCCCGGCGTGTGGGAGGACATGGCCCGGTCCATCGAGCAGCGCAGGCATAAGGGCTTGCAGGCGGTGCGGTTCCGCAATAAGGTCACCGGCTGGAAGGACAGCCACTTTACCACCGTGTACGATGACGGCAGCGTGGACTCCGCGCCCCTGTTCCGCACGGAATACGGCCGGGCCTTTGGCCGGGCGCTGTTCCTGCGGCCCAGCTGCCACCGCTGTGCCTATACCAATCTGAACCGCCCCGGCGATTTCACCCTGGGCGATTTCTGGGGCCTGCGGCCTGACGAACTGCCGGAGCAGCAGGAGAAGGGCGTCAATCTGCTGCTGGTGAACACGGCCCATGGAAGCCATATCTTTGACCAGCTGCCGCTGAGCCGGCAGGCATTTCCCATCGAGCGGGCCGTGGCGGGCAATCCACGGCTGGCGTCCCCCATTGAACAGCCCCCTGACCGGACGGCGTTCTTCGCGGCCTACGCACTGGAGCCATTTGACCAGGTGCGGAAAAAATTCTGTGCCCTGCCGCCCCTGCCGGTGCGGGTGGCGGGCAAGGTGCTGTCCCCGGAGGTCAAGGCCAAGCTCCGAAAAAAGCTGAAATAAGAAATTCCCGTGCCTGCAAAGCAGGCACGGGAATTTTTGCGGGCAGAAGGGCAATCAGGTTCTGGCGGAAAGACGGCCGCGAAGGGCGGGGACCCGGGGCAGCAGCTCCAGCAGAAGCAGGCCCAGCACATAGCAGGCGATGGCCTCGCCCAGGCCCACGGTGAGGGCGTTATAGGCGAAGGCACCGGCGAAAGCGCCGGTGAAGCCCACCTCGTACCAGGCGATCATGGCGCCGATGATGACGGCGTTGCAGAGGACCGGAGGCAGGGGGGCCAGCCACTTGCTGGGCATCCGGCGGGTCCACAGGGCCGCCAGCAGCGTCGCCAGAGAGCCGAAGATGATGTCCAGCGGGCCGACGGTGCTCATGAGGTTGGTGACAAGGCACCCGATGAACAGGCCGGGGATGGCCTCCGGCAGGAAGAAGGGGAGGACCGTCAGCGCCTCGGAGAAGCGGCACTGGATGGGACCGTAGGCGACGCCGAACACAGAGGCAAACAGGGACAGCACGGTGTACAGGGCGGCGATGATGCCGGCGGCGGCCAGCTGTCGGGTGGTGAATTTGGTTTTGGACATAAAAAAGAGACCTCCTTTTGATGGGTTGGAGGTCTTTTTTGCAGGCACAGCAAAAACGCCCGGGGAAAGGCCCGTGCAGCCTCCATTTTTTTGTTTAGAGAACGGTCGGTCAAAGGCCGCCGAACGAACGCCCTCGAACGGGCGCTTGGACAGGGAGATGGCACCTGTCGAAAGGGAGTATAGCACGGGAGAACCAAAAAGGCAAGAGAAAACATTCCTTTTGCGCTTATCGTATTGTAGGATTACAATAGATGTTGGACAAGTGAATAAAAAAGGGATGAAGGATAAGGCCTTATCGGTTAAAGTTGAGTTACGACACAACAACTTGACGAAAGGAGGCCATATCCTT
>JAETOQ010000163.1 GCA_021771635.1 Oscillospiraceae bacterium
CTCCACCAGCAAGCCTATGAACGCCTGACGGGGATGCAAGCCTTTGGCGAGAGCAAAAAGGCGGCGGTAGCCGATGGAACGGAGAAAGACAAGATTTTTTCCTATAACACCTACAAGAGCTATTGGAAGCATACCAAGTATTTCATCAAGTACATCAAAGAAAAGCATCCAGGGTGTACCACGCTGAAAAGCGCAAAGAAGTATGTCAATGAATGGCTCCAGGTTCGGGCTGACCAGGGCCTCTCCGCCTGGACGGTGCAGTTGGAGGCGAAGGCCCTCGGCAAGCTCTACGGCATCCAGCCGGACGACGAAAATTACTTCAAGCCCCCCAAGCGGAACCGCGGGGACATTAAGCGAAGCCGCAAGGACCGGGTGCGTGATCGGCACTTCTCCAAGACCAATAATGACGAGCTGATTAAATTCTGTCGGGGGACCGGGCTTCGCCGGAGCGAGCTGGGGGAGCTGCGGGGAAAAGACCTGGTTACTCGAGGACAGATTGAGAAGGAGATTGCCCGCCTGGAGGCTATCCCGGAGGACCGCCGTACACCGGCGGACGAGAAGCGACTCACCATGCTCCAGGACACCCGGCTGTTCCAGGGGGAGTATTTTACCTTTGTGCGGAACGGGAAGGGCGGCAGGGCACGTCTAAGCCCTATCATCGGCAAGAACATGGAGCAGATCGTGGAGCGGATCAGGAACACGCCGCCAGAGGAAAAGGTGTGGCAGCACGTCCATAAGAGCGCCGACATCCATGGATACCGGGCCGAGTACGCCACGGCCATCTACAAGGCCCACGCCAGGGCGATAAAAGAGATCCCCTTTGACCGGGTGAACCGGGGGACGGGGCGGCGGTACCAGAGCGAGGTGTACGTCTGCCGGAAGGACGAGGCCGGGAAGAAGCTGGACAAGGCCGCTATGCTGGTGTGCAGCAAGGCCCTCGGTCATAACCGTATCAGTGTTGTAGCCGACAACTACATTAGAGGCTTGTAAGGGGAGGGATGCTATGGCGAAATTTGTAAAGGAAGGGGCTTTCGGTGGCTATAGGGATGTTCCTGGTGGCCAGTCTGACCCAGAGTGTACTCATGTAATATTGAAACTGAAGGAGTATGAAAAGCTCCTCCAGGAACAGACAAGAGCGGAGCAGGAGGCCAGGAGCGCAAAATACAGTGCTGAGAGAGCGATTGAGGAGGCAAAACGGGATGCCCGCTACACGGCCCAGAAAGCCGCTGAGGAGGCCCGGAAGATGGTGGCGGGCATGGAGTATGCCCTGGCTGCTGAAAGGGCTGAGAGCGCCCATCAGCGGGCGCTGAACGCCAAT
>JAETOQ010000064.1 GCA_021771635.1 Oscillospiraceae bacterium
GGGGCTGGCAAGGCGGACGAGGCCGCCGGGCTGTCGCCCGGCAACGAGGACAACGCCGCCAGCATTTGTTTTAGCCCCGAAAAACCGTATTTCCCCTTGTCAATCGATGGTATCATCAGGCGTACAGATTTTTTTGGTGATTTTGAAACAATTTGATACCAAAATTTTAACAAATTGTTTCGACTTTTTTCGCCCTGGTTCGTCTATAATAGTAGTGAGCAGAAAACACAGCGGCCGGAGGAGCGGACAGATATGGCGGGAAAGAGAGAGAAAGCAAACGGCAGGATGCGTCTGCCGGGGATCATGGCATTGCTGGCGGTGATGGCGGTGGTGCTGACATCAACTGGACCGGCAGGCGCGGCGGTGGATTCACCGGTGGAACAGGCCCCGGCACAGCTGCTGGCGGCGGAACACCCGGCGGAGAGACAGAACGCCAAACAGCCCCCCAAACAAAAAACGCCGGCGGAGCCGGAGAAGAAAGCTTTTGCCCCGGTGGCGGAGAGCGCCCCGGTGAAGGATACATATTTTGACGATGTGGTGTTTCTGGGGGATTCCCGCACGGAGGGCTTCTCCCTATACAGCGGTTTGAAGACGGGGACCTGCTTTTATGCCGTGGGCGCCACGGTGGAATCCGTGTTTACCAAGGACGTCTGGGAGACGCCGGAGGGCAAGGTGCCCCTGCTGGACGCGGTGGCGGAGACGGCGTGCGGCAAGGTGTACGTGATGCTGGGCGTCAACGAGCTGGGCTGGAACGGGACGGAGATCTTCCGGAACCAGTGCGCCAAGGTCATCGACCGCATCCGGGAGGACCACCCGGACGCGGAGGTGGTGCTTCAGTCCATCCTGCCGGTCAGCGCCAAGCAGGACGCCAAGGGCAGCTATGTGAACAACGAGCGCATCGCCGTTTACAACCAGGAGCTTCTGGCCCTGGCGGAGGAGAAGGCGTGCGCCTACCTCAATGTGGCGGAGGCCGTCGTGGACGAAAATGGCTTCCTGCGGGAGGACTGGACCTTTGACGGCGTGCATCTGAATGTGCAGGGCTGTCAGGCGTGGCTGGAATACCTGCGGACACATCCTGTGGGGGAGGTGCCGGAGGAACAGATGGCAGAAGAGCAGACACCTTAGAGCTTATCCATAAATTATGCGCACACAGCTTGCTTGCATATTTTGCGGCATACTTCGCTGCTTTTTCTTGCCGGGCGTTAGCCCGCCTGCCAAAAACTGTCTCCTCTGACGCAAAATCTGACGGCGCAATCTGCGCACGCCTAATTTACGGATAAGCTCTTAAAAAACTCCCGGCCGCCCCATTGGGGCGGCCGGGAGTTTTCAGCGATTGGAGCGGCGTTGCTGAAAAAGGAGGGACAGCAGCAGAAGGGCGGGCCACAGAAGAAAGACATAGACCGCGGCAAGGCCCCGGTTCGTATAGCCTCCCAACGGATAAAACACAGCGTGCCAGCAGAGATCGCAGAACAGCGCCGGGATCAGGAAGGAACGGAGAACTGCCCGACAGCCGCCCGGCAGGAGAAGGCTCACGGCCAGGCGGAGCAGCGCACAGGCCAGAAGGCTCAAGGCACACCAGCCGGAGCCAGCCACCCCGTCGGACACAAGACGAAAGACTGTGAGCATGGAGGCCGCCTTTCCGGTCAGGTGTCGAACTCACAATAGGAAAGGGTGCGGGTGTCCGCGTCATAGATGGCGATGGTGACATTGAAGGAATGGCGCTGAAGGAGTTCGGAATCACTATGGGGATCGGTGCTCTGGGAGTGCCGGTCCTCAAAATAGTAACAGCCGTTTTGGACCGGGCGAAAGCAGTTGACGCCATCCCGGGTGATATAGGGGCCCGCGCCGGGGGAGCCATAGATGAAGGTATTCAGGTTTCCACTGAGGGGCAGAGGATGCCAGCGGTCCTGAATGCTGGTGCCGAAGCTGTCGTCGGGGAAGCTGAGTTCGATAAAGGTGAGGCCGTCCCCGTGGAAACCGCCGTGGCTGTCGGAGGCGGAGACCACTGTGCCTGCGGAGGCATCGACACCCAGGGCGCGGGAGACCTGGACGGCCTCGCTGACGGGCGCGATATCCAGGGCTGCATGGCACATGGACAGGGCCAGCAGGGGGAGGAGCGCAAGGGGGAGAAGTACAGAGCGAAGCATCAGGCGGCCTCCTTTCAGGATGACTGTCCCGCCGCCAGACAGGCGGAGAGGGACCAGGTGTGCCAGTCAGCGCATGCGGCCCGGGCAGCGGCGCGGCGGTCCGCCAGCAGGCTGGCGAGCCGCTGGCATTCGTCGTCCCACTGGCGGCAGATCATTTGGCCGTCCAGCCGGTCCAGCTGGGACAGCGTGTCATAGGACAGGTCGTACAGCAGGTATTCCACGTCGATGGAGGCGCTCTCTCCAGCCAGATAGCGGTCCACCTGGTCCTTTGCCACCAGATAATCCACAGGCACGCAGTTGATGACCAGCCATCCCGCCAGGGCCAGGGGAAAGGCCCAGCGGCAGAAGCTGAGGTCCGGCTTGCGGACCTTGCGCAGAGCCGTGAGCAGGAACAGGGCCATCATCACCATGCCCCAGCAGGTCATGACGCGCTTGAAAGAGAGACCGTAAGCGGAGACGTACAGCGTCATCCGCCACGCGGCGGAGGCCAGCAGCACCAGGCTCTCCAGCGCCAGCAGGGCGGACAGGAGACGGACGGCCCGCCAGGACCGGACCTCACGCCGGGAAAAGGACAGGGCCGCCATGGTGATGGACAGGTTCACCGTGGTGACGCCCACCATCTGGAAAAAGCCGCTTCTGGCCCACTCGGCATAGCTGATGCCCCGCTGGGCCAAATATTCAGCCCCGCCGAACAGCCCGGCGGACTGGACCGCCAGGAACATCAGGTACAGCCCGTCCAGCGCCGCCAGGACCAGGGCGAAGCCCAGAGCGTCAACAGCAGGGCGCTTTTCACCGCAGCCGTTTTTCAATGGGACGGGATGGCGGAGGCTGTACAGCAGGCCGAAGAGAAAGGGCGTCAGCACAAGGCCCCAGATCAGCTTCCAGACGGCGGCGGTGAAATGGCGCTGGATGAACGCCCGGAGGTCCGCTGTGGCGGCGGCAAACAGCGCGTCGGCGGAGGCCAGGACGGGGACCAGGAATCCAAGCAGGACCAGGGCGCAGATGGCTCCAGCCGCCACGGGCAGGAGCTTCCGGCGGTCCTGTGCCCTTCCGGCGGAAGCGGCGGCGGGGGCCGCACCCAGACGGCCGAACAGGCCCCACAGCAGCAGGCACAGCCGCTCCCACAGCATGGCGGGCCGCCACCAGGGCAGCCGGGCGGCGCCGGAGAGCGCCAGGGCGTGGACCGGCAGCAGCACCAGCAGAGCCAGCAGGTTCCAGAGCCGGAAGTACCAGTTGGAGCCCAGGGCCGGCGTCACCGCCAGAGCCAGGTTGAACAGCAGCAGAACACGGTTGGAGCGGATGGACAACGGAGAGGTGCCGGTGTAGGCCAGGATCAGGGCGTACCAGGCGAACACGGCGGCGGTCAGCCCGGCGGTGGGGCCGTGCCAGAACAGGGTGTCTACCAGCAGGACACAGAATGCGGCGGTGAACAGCAGAAACAGGCGGTCCCGGGGGACGATCTCGTAGGATTTTACCGGATTTTGGGCAGGCTTCGCCGCGCCCTCCGCCGGGAGGACTTTTTTGGGTTCAGACATATGCGATTCTCCTATCCGTTCTGTCCGCAAAACGCGGACGTTTTTTTATTGATGTTTCAGGCCCACTCAAAGTCCACGCGGCTCACAATACCGTCCTCGTGGAGATAGAGGACCATGTACTCCGGGAACCACTCCAGTCCCCGGCCGCTGCCGATCCAGTAGCAGCGGCGTCGCTCACCCCGCCAGTCCTCCGTGGAGACCGGGCCCAGGAGATCATCCAGCGCCTGCTCGTCCATGCCGGTCAGCCCGTCATATTGCCGCAGCAGACTGCCTACCAGATTGCCCCGGTGGTGCAGGGCTGCCCAGCGGGCGGGGGTGAAGTGGTGGCGGTAATAAAAGATACCGCTGAACAACATGATACCAATAACACCGCAGAGCAGCGCCCGGCGGTGGGAGATCTGCTTCATCATCCATCCTCCTGATCCGGCACAAATTCCAGGATATCCCCCGGCTGGCAGTCCAGGGCGGCGCAGATGGCCTCCAGGGTGGAGAACCGGACGGCCTTGGCCTTGTTGTTTTTTAAGATGGAGAGATTGGCGAGGGTGATGTCCACCTTTTCGGAGAGCTGGGAGAGGGACATCTTCCGCTTTGCCATCATCACATCCAGATTGACTACGATCATATCGGCACCTCAAATCGTCAGGTCATTTTCCGCTTTCAGCTCCGCCGCCTGGCGGAACAGGGCGGACATGACCAGGCACAGCAGGCCCGCCATGGCGAAAAGGGGGACGAACAGGGCGTTATAGGAGGCCAGAGGCAGGGCGGAGCGGTAATACCACACGCTCCAGACCACCCTGGCCAACGCCGCCGCGGCGATCAGAAAGGCGGAGACGGCGGCCCGCTTCAGAGAGACGGCGTTCTCCATGGAGAACGGCGCGCCCCCCAGGATGGTCCGCAGCACCCGGCGGGCCTGCCAGAGGATCACGGCGGTGTGGACGCCGGCAAAGAGCAGAAACAGCGTCAGGACCAGGCTGTACGCGTCAAACGCGGACCAGCCCGCCAGCCAGATCAGGGCACAGCCGGCGATCCCGGCCATCACGATGTCATCCTCGCCGGGGAACAGGATGCCGCTGAGATAGGTGTGGACGCCCTCCAGCAGGCCCTCTCCGCCGCTGACGAACACAGCGGTGGGGACCAGAAACAGGATGATGAGGTTGCAGATCAGGGCGATCAGCACCAGGACGTTCAGAACTCTGGCGATTTTTTGTACAGCAGTGGATTCCATAGATGGTTCCTCCAATCGTGTGGCATGCGGACGGAAAAGCGGCCATATGGCGGCAGAGAACAAGGCCGCCCCCCTTTTTCCAGTATCCTACCACGCATATTATTGAATGTCAATGATTTTTTATCGTTTTTCAATAAAAACGAAAATGGAATATCAAAACCGGGAGGCGGGACTGCACGGGACCGGCGGACATAAAAATACAGCAGGGCGGACGGTCTTTCGGACCGTCCGCCCTGCTGTATGATATAGAGAAAGGAGAGGGAAAATGGTGTGTGTCGATCAAGCTTTCCGCTTGATGGTTTTATGATAACGGGCGGCGCGGGGAAAGTCAACGGCTTCGGAGGAACCTTCACAATTTGTTTACAACCGGCCGGATTTCGATGTTTTTTGTTCATAAATCGTTCAAAAAATATGAGCGTTTTGTATATTGACGCCGTGGAGGGATCATGTTAATATTTAGCATGCTAATTTTTAGCGCGCTAAACAAAAGGGGGTGTGATCATGGAATGTGGGTTCGGATTCGGTCCCTTGATGGGCCGGGCGGCGCATCTGGGCCGGGAGCGGATGGACGCGCGGATGTCACAGTACGATGTGACGCCAACGCAGAACCATACGCTGTTCTATTTGCAGAGCCACGGCGGCCAGGCGCCGCAGTGTGAGATCATGGAGTACCTGCGGGTAAAACCCTCCACCGCAAACGGCATCCTGGACCGGATGGAGGAAAAGAAGCTGGTATCCCGCAGCGTCAGCGGCAGTGATGCCCGCAGACGGCTGATCACCATCACGGAAAAGGGGATCAGGCTGTCGGCGCTGTGCGCCCGGTGTGTTCAGGAGGGCGAGGCTGTGATGCTCCGGGGCTTTACGCCGAAGGAGACAGAGACGCTCCATGCCCTGCTGTGCCGCGTCATTCAAAATCTCGAGGAGGATCGAAACCTATGATCAAAAAACTCTGGCCTCACGCGCGGCCCTACGCCAAGTGGATCGTGATCGGTGTGGCGTGCAGCGCGGCGGAGGCCGTCTTTGAACTGCTGATCCCGCTGGTCATGAGCGATATCGTGGATATCGGCATCGCAAACGGGGACAGCGATTTCATTTTGCGGAAGGGCGGACTGATGGTGGTCATGGCCATGGTGTCCCTGGCCTTCGGCCTGGGAGCCGCGGTGTGTTCCTCCGTGGCCGGGCAGGGGTTCGGCGCCAATCTGCGGCGGGCGGAGTATGACCACATCCAGGAATACGCCTTTTCCAACATTGAGAAGTTCTCCACCGCATCCCTGGTGACACGCCTGACCAGCGACGCCCAGACCATGCAGATGTCTCTGATGATGGGGATGCGGCTGCTGGTGCGGGCTCCGGTGATGCTGGTCTCGGCGCTGTTCCTCTCCGTCCGCATCAGCTATCAGCTGAGCAATGTGTTCCTGGTGGCACTGCCGCTGCTGCTGATCGTGGTGGCGGGGATCCTGAAAAAAGTCGGCCCCATGTTCCGCTCCCTGCAGGAAAAGACCGACGCACTGAACCTGGTGGTCCAGGAGAACCTGACGGGTATCCGGGTGGTGAAATCCTTCGTTCAGGAGCCGTATGAGGAGGAGAAATTCGCCAAGCGGAACCAGGACCTGAAGGGCACCTCGGAAAAGGCCTTCGGCACGGTGGTGGTGAACATGCCCATCATGATGCTGATCGTCTACGGCACCATCATCGCCGTCATGTGGTTCGGCGGCAAGATGGTCTATGCCGGCACGCTGGAGACCGGCAAGCTGATCACCTTCTTCACCTATATTACCCAGATCATGATGTCCCTGATGATGGTTTCCATGGTCTTTATGATGCTGACACGGTCCGTGGCCTGTGCCAAGCGCATCGTGGAGGTCCTGGATGAGACGCCCGCCATCACCGACAGCGAGGCGGAGACGGAGCTGGACGGGGACGGAAACGAGACGCCCGCCGCCGTGGCGGACGGCAGCGTCGATTTCGACCATGTGTCCTTTAAATACGACGCCGGCAGCCCGGAGTGGATCCTGCGGGATATCGACCTCCACATCCGCTCCGGCCAAACGGTGGGCATCCTGGGCGGCACCGGCAGCGCCAAGACCACCCTGGTGTCCCTGATCCCGCGGCTGTACGAGGCCGCGGAGGGCACGGTCCGGGTGGGCGGCAGGCCGGTAAAGGCATACACCATGGAGCACCTGCGGGATGCGGTGGGCATGGTTTTGCAGAAGAACACCCTTTTCTCCGGCACCATCCGGGAGAATCTGCTCTGGGGCGATCCCAACGCCTCCGAGGAAGAGCTGTGGGCGGCCTGCCGGGCAGCCTGCGCCGACGAATTTTTGGAGCGGATGCCCGACGGCCTGGACACCGACCTGGGCCAGGGCGGTGTCAACGTCTCCGGCGGACAGAAGCAGCGGCTCTGCATCGCCCGGGCCATTTTGAAGCACCCCAAGGTCCTGATCCTGGACGACTCCACCAGCGCCGTGGACACCGCCACGGACGCCAAGATCCGCCAGGTGTTCGCCAATGAGCTGAAGGATACCACCAAGATCATCATCGCCCAGCGGGTGACCTCCGTCTGCGAGGCGGACCTGATCCTGGTGATGGATGGCGGCCGCATCGTGGATCAGGGAACCCACGACACGCTGATGGAGACCTGCGAGATCTACCGCGAGGTCTACCAATCCCAACAGGAAGGAGTGAGCATCGGTGGCTGAGCACAAGAAAACGGCCCTTGCGGGCCCCGGAGGTCCCGGCGGCCCCGGGCACGGTCCCAAGGGCGGCTTCCGCAAACCGAAAAACATGCGGGGCACGCTCCGCAGGCTGATGCGCTATCTGGGGCGGTACAAGGCCCACCTGGTGCTTGTGGCGGTCCTGCTGGTCATCAGCTCCGCCTGCACGGTGGGCGGCTCCTACCTCATCAAGCCGCTGATCAACGACTATATCCTCCCCGGCGACTTCGGGGGCCTTGCCCGGATGCTGTGCGTGATGGCGGCGGTCTATATCACCGGCGCGGCCTGTTCCTTCGGCTATGCCCGCATCATGGTCCACGTGTCCCAGAACACCGTGGCGAAGATCCGGACGGACCTCTTCGGCCACATGCAGGCCATGCCCCTGAAGTATTTCGACACCCACACCCACGGCGAGCTGATGAGCCACTACACCAACGACATTGAGACCATTTCCGAGGCGCTGAACAACAGCTTCGGCAGCCTGATCTCCTGCTCTCTGAACTTCACTGGAACGATCCTCATGATGGTGGTCCTCAGCCCTGTCCTGAGCCTCATCACCTTTGCCATGCTGGTGGTGATGCTGCTGGTGGTCAAGACCATCGGCAGCCGCAGCCGGCGGTACTTCGCCGCCCAGCAGCAGGCCGTGGGCGAGGTCAACGGCTATATCGAGGAGATGATTGAGGGACAGAAGGTCATCAAGGTCTTCAACCACGAGCACGCCGCCAAAGAGGGTTTTTACCAGAGGAACGAGGCCTACCGCCAGGCGGGCACCCGGGCCCAGATCTTCTCCGGCATGATGATGCCCGCCATGGGCAACCTCAGCTATATCAACTACGCCATCACCTGCTGCGTGGGCGGCCTGCTTGCCATCCGCAGCGGCGACCTGGGCGGTCTGGCGGCGTTTTTGCAGTACACCCGGCAGGTGAGCCAGCCCATCACCCAGATCTCCCAGCAGGTGAACACCATCCTCTCCGCCGTGGCCGGCGCCGAGCGGGTGTTCGACGCCATGGAGGCCCAGCCCGAGGTGGACGAGGGCAGGGTCCAGCTGGTGCGCGTCACGGAGGACCGGGCGGGCAACCTGGCGGAGGCCAGCTTCGACACCGGCGCCTGGGCCTGGAAAAAGCCCGACGGCACGCTGGTGCCCCTCCGGGGCGACGTGCGGTTCGACCACGTGGTGTTCGGCTACGACGAGCGGAAGATCATCCTCCACGATATCTCCCTGTTCGCCAAGCCCGGCCAGAAGATCGCCTTCGTGGGCTCCACCGGCGCGGGCAAGACCACCATCACCAGTCTCATCAACCGCTTCTACGAGATCCAGAGCGGCGCCATCACCTACGACGGCATCGATGTGCGGGAGATCGAAAAGGACTCCCTGCGGCGGTCCCTGGGCGTGGTGCTGCAGGACACCCACCTGTTCACCGGCACCGTGGCGGACAACATCCGCTACGGACGGCTGGACGCCACCGACGAGGAGGTGGAGGCCGCCGCCAAGCTGGCGGGGGCGGACACCTTCATCCGCCACCTGCCCAAGGGGTACGATACGGTCCTCTCCGGCGACGGCGGCAACCTGAGCCAGGGCGAGCGGCAGCTTTTGAACATCGCCCGGGCCGCCTGCGCCAACCCGCCGGTGCTGATTTTGGATGAGGCCACCAGCTCCATCGACACCCGCACGGAGAAGATCATTGAGCGGGGCATGGACCGGCTCATGGCGGGCCGGACGGTGTTCGTCATCGCCCACCGCCTCTCCACCGTCCGCAACGCCAAGGCCATCATGGTCCTGGAGCAGGGCGAGATCATCGAGCGGGGCGACCACGATGACCTGATCGCCCAGCACGGCAGGTATTACCAGCTCTACACAGGGCAGCTGGAGCTGGACTGAGACATTGTCTCTGCGCGAGAGGCTCTGAAACCACAGACGGCGGACCGTTTCCGGTCCGCCGCCTGATTTTCCTCCGCCGATTTTGCGGATTCCCTCTTGCATTTCCCGCCAAAACCGTATAAGATAAAAACTGGAAATCAAAAATGCGGCAGCCGTGAGGTGTCCCCACACCCCACGGCCTACGTAGAGTGACGGAACCACTCATACATAGCGGCATCCCGCCGCACCGCAACGTTTATTATAGTGTCTTTCTCCGCTTTTGACAAGCGGAAAAGGGGCTTGATTTCGCTGCGTTCGCATTTTGTCGCCTTTTGACAAGCGCGGTGTATGAGACACTCATACACCGCGTTTTTGGTTTCCACCGGGGGGCCAAGGGGGGTATTTTACCCTTTTTGGCCGCCCTCCCGGTGGAAATACGGGCACAGCCCGACAAAAAGGAGACGATGAACATGCGAACACAGCGAAAATTTTTGGCATGGATGATGACATTCTTCCTGTTGGCGTCGGTCATCCCAACGGCGGCCCTGGCGGATGAAGAAAATGAAGAGCCAGCGATCAACAGCGGAGTAGCGACCTATACGGACGAGAATGGCGCGGTACAAACGGTGGAAACCCTCGGGCAAGCGATTGAAAAGGTGCCGGACGGGGGAACAGTTACGCTGATTGACAGTACAACTTATGCGGCTGAATTGAAGGTTGATAAAACCGTGACCATCGAAGGAGCGGACGTCGCACTTTCACGTGAGGAAGGGTATGCGGGTGCCCTGTTTTCTGTTACGAAGAATGGAAATTTAACGCTGAAAAATTTGAAGATTGATGGCGGCGGAAAATGGGAATTCAATCAGGAATTGTTGAAGGAATATCGAGAAAACCCATTGAAATTTCAAACAAAAAATGAGATTCCGATAACTTTGCAGGAAGGGAACACGGCGGCAGAAGCACCTTTGATCACAAATGCCGGCACCCTGACACTGGAGGGGGGAGAAATCTCCAACTATTACAGCGAAAAGAAACCTCTGATCATCAACAAGGGAACAGAAGAAGCTGCTTCGCAATTGTTTTTCGAGGGCGTGGAAATACAGAAATGCGCATATATTAAAGATGTAGCAATCGTAGATATGTATGGTAACAACGCCGCCCTGCAGATTGCTTCTGGTACGAAAGTGCATGATAATTTCGGCGGTAGTAACGGCGGTATGTTTAAAGTCGGAAATAAAAACAATTCTGTTGTCATGAATGGCGGTGAAATTTATAATAATATTGCCACGAACAGCAATGGATCTGCGTTTATGATCCGTTTCGCCACCTTTACTATGAGCGACGGTTCAATTCACAGTAACTGGGGTATTGCGGGAAAGAATAACGGGCGCTGCGCCGCGGTTTATATGCACTCCGGTGGCAAATTTATTATGAATGGCGGAGAAATCAGTGAGAATATTGGTTATAACGGTGCTGCTGTAGACGGAATTTACAACACTTCAACTATTATTTTAAATAAAGGGGAAATATCAGGTAATATAAAGCTCAGTGACACTTACGGCGGTGACGCTATCTATGGCAAAGGCCAGGTTACTGTTGGAGAGGAAATGTCCGTTGAGGGTGACGTATGGATCCAAGTTGGCGGCAGGGTGGAAAACCATGGAACCATTGATGGAGATGTGACTATTCACCTCAGTGGGGATAGAAACATCGGTGATATTTTTATCAATCAGGGAGATGTAACAGGGGAGCTCCATGGTTACGCAGAGTTAAGCGCCGAGCAAAAGGACACACATGTTATTGTTGCTCTGCAGTATAATGGCGGCACTGATGCTGATGGCCTAAGCAATAAAAGAGTCTGTGCGGAAAAAGAAGTGGCTTTGAGTTTCCCTGTTATTACCCAGGACGGATATGTCTTAGCGGGGTGGTATACAGACAGTAGTCTCCAGCAGCCGTATCAAGTTTCCACAAAGGTGGCGGAGAATATGACTCTTTATGCCAAGTGGACAGCCAACTCCTACACCATTACCTTTGATACCGATGGCGGCACCGATATTGCCAGCCAGACTGTCAAGCACGGCGGCACGGCCGAAAAGCCCGCCGATCCCACCAGAAGCAGATACGACTTCGATGGCTGGTTCCTGAACGGTGAGAAGTTTGACTTCGGCACCCCCATTACCGGGAATATCACCCTGACCGCCCAGTGGAGCAAGGAGGCCTCCAGCTCTGGTGGCAGCAGCAGCTCCGGCTACACCGTCAGCGTGGACAGCGCCAAGCACGGCTCTGTGACCGTCAGCCCCAAGTCCGCCAAGAAGGGCGACACCGTAACCGTCACCGTCAAGCCTGACAAGGGTTACGAGCTGGATGACCTGACCGTCACCGACAAGGACGGCGACGAGCTGAAGCTGGCGAAGAAGAGCGACACCAAATACACCTTCACCATGCCCGCCGGCAAAGTCACCGTGGAGGCCACCTTTGTCAAGATCGAGGAGGCCCCCCAGCAGACTTTCATCGACGTGCCCGACGGCTACTGGGCCGAGGACGCCATCGCCTGGGCCTACGAGAACGGCTGCATGAACGGCAATACCGCCGTGACCTTCAACCCCGAGGGCACCGTGTCCCGTCAGCAGCTGTGGATGATCCTGGCCCGCCTGTCCGGCTATAATCCCGCTGCCATGGCGGAGGCCAAGAGCTGGGCCGTGGACAACGGCATCTCCGACGGCACCGCTCCCGGCGGCCCGGTGAGCCGCCAGCAGCTGGTGACCATCCTGTACCGCTACGCGGTCCGCATGGGCTATCAGACCGACCGGACCGCCGACCTGACGGCGTATCCCGACCACGCCAGCGTGGCGGCC
>JAETOQ010000065.1 GCA_021771635.1 Oscillospiraceae bacterium
GATGTGGTCGGCAAACCATCTCCTATTGTATCGTTGGAGGTTTATCATTTCTACTCATAGGCATAGCCTTTTTGGATCCACGGGCATAGCCCGTGGTTTTCATTTTTACAAAAAGGCCGGCGGGCATTACTGCGCCGCCGGTTTTTTCCGTCGCTCCCCGATCTGCCGGTACAGGCAGGCCAGACCGTCGGACAGGCCCCCCACCTGGTCGATCAGGCCCAGCTGCACCGCCTGCTCCCCGTAGACGACGCTGCCCACATCCGCGGCCATGTCGTCCTTTTTCAGCATCAGCGCCTGGAAATCCTCCCCGCTGATGCGGCTGTGGCCGGAGACGAATGCCACGATCCGCTCCTGGAGCCGCTGGAAGTAGCTGTATGTCTGGGGCGCGGCGATGACCGTGCCGCTCATCCGTACCGGATGGATGGTCATGGCGGCGCTGGGCACCGCGAAGCTCCGCCGGGCCGCCACCGCCAGAGGCACTCCGATGGAGTGGCTGCCCCCCAGGACAATGGAAACCGTGGGCTTGGTCATGCCCGCGATCAGCTCCGCGATGGCAAGGCCCGCCTCCACGTCGCCGCCCACGGTGTTCAGCAGGAACAGCACGCCGTCCACCTCCTCGCTCTCCTCCAGCTTGGCAAGAAGGGGCAGAACGTGCTCGTATTTGGTGGTCTTGGTGTTGGATGAGGCGGTCATGTGCCCCTCGATCTGCCCGATGATGGTCAGGCAGTAGACCGTGCCGTGGGGCGTGTGTGTCAGGGCGGAGCCGAAGTCCAGGATGCCCTGGGCGGTGTCGTTGTTCTCGGCGTCGTTTTTCTGGTTCGTCTCGGTGGGTTTGGTGTTTTCGGTCATAGTATCTCTCCCTTTCCCTGGTATTGTCCGCATTTTTATGAAAACTACGCATGGGGCGGCCTTTCTTTTTTTCATGGGGTATGGTATGATAGCAGCAACATGATGGATCACTGTGGCCGCCCGCCGCCGGCTGCTGCGGAGAACAGGCCGCCGCCCCGCGGCCCGATCTGAACGAGTCAACAAATCAAGGAGGCGTTCCCATTGGAACAGAAGAAACAGCGCATCGTGGTGAAGGTGGGCACCTCCACCCTCACCCATGACTCCGGCAGTCTGGACCTGCGGAGCATGGAGCACCTGGTCCGGGTGCTGTCGGACCTCAGCGGCGCGGGACACGAGGTCATCCTGGTGACCTCCGGCGCCATCGCCGTGGGCACGGCCAGGCTGGGCCTTGCGGAGCGGCCGAGGGAGCTGCGGATGAAGCAGGCCGCCGCCGCGGTGGGCCAGTGCCGGATGATGCACATCTACGATAAGCTTTTCTCCGAGTACAACCGTTCCATGGCTCAGATCCTGCTGACCGGGGACGACGTGGAGGACCCGGACCGGGCGGAGCACCTGCACAGCACCTTCTCCGCCCTGCTGGAGATGGGCGTGATCCCCGTGGTCAACGAGAACGACTCCGTCTCCTCCGCCGAGATCGAGACCGGCCACCACAAGGTCCTGGGCGACAACGACACCCTGTCCGCCATCGTGGCGGACCTGTGCCGGGCGGACCTGCTGGTGCTGCTCAGTGACATCGACGGCCTGTACGACGCGGACCCCAAGTCCCATCCGGGCGCGAAGCTGCTGCATCAGGTGGAAGCACTGACGCCGGAGATTTTGGAGATGGCGGGCGGCGCGGGCACCTGGCGGGGCACCGGCGGCATGGCCACCAAGCTCTCCGCCGCCCGCATCGCCATGAACGCCGGGTGCGACATGGTCATCACCAACGGCGCCCGGATGGAGGACCTCTACGGCATCGTGGAGGGACAGGATATCGGGACGCGGTTTGTGGCGAAGGCAGGCCCCCAATGAAGGAGCAGGGATATCCGCCGCCCGGAAATCGGTCCTTCTTCATCATCCTGGACGGGATCACAGTGATTGCCCTAGTCCTGGAGCTGTGGTCCATCGGCTCCGGTCTGATACGTTGTTTTCAGTGGGGAGATTTTAAGTGGTATCCTCTCTGCTCCACAATCATGATGATATTATTGATTGGCTTTGGTCCTTTCTCCCTCGCATTATGGTGTCTTTTCATTGGAGCTAACATCTACTCCCTCTATCACAAAGCAGCCTTTTATCTCCACCACACGCGCGTTTACCAGCGCACCAATGCGCTTCTGATCCAAATTCTATTTCTCATCTGCACGGCGATCACTCTGATCGCCATGCTCGATTATAGTCGTTTTTAAGGAGGTCCGCTTATGACTGCACTACAACAGCAGGGCGCCGCGGCGAAGGCCGCCAGCTACACCCTCGCCACCGCCGGGACGGCGAAAAAAAACGCCGCTCTGGAGGCCATCGCCAGCATTCTGACGGAGCGGCAGGCCGAATGGCTGGCCGCCAACGCCCAGGACGTGGCCGCCGCCCGTGAGGCGGGCATGCGTCCCGCCATGCTGGACCGGCTGACCCTGACGCCGGAGCGCATCGCGGGCATCGTGGACGGCGTGCGGCAGGTCATTGCCCTGCCGGACCCCATCGGGCGGGTGGACAAGATGGAGACCCGCCCCAACGGCCTCATCATCGGCCGGCGGCGGGTGCCTCTGGGCGTCATCGCCATCATCTTTGAGGCCCGGCCCAACGTCACCGTGGACGCGGCGGCGCTGTGCCTGAAATCCGGCAACGTGTGCATCCTCCGGGGCGGCAGGGAGGCCATCCGCTCCAACCGCTGCGCGGCGGCGCTGATGCGGGAGGCCCTGGTATCCGCCGGACTGCCGGAGGACTGCATCTCCCTGGTGCAGGACACCAGCCACGAGACCGCCCACGAGCTGATGCATCTGGACGGCTACGTGGACGTCCTCATTCCCCGGGGCGGCGCGAACCTCATCCGCACCGTGGCAAAGGAGGCCAGCGTGCCTGTCATCCGCACCGGCGAGGGCGTATGCCACATCTACGTGGATGATGAGGCGGACCTGGATATGGCCGCCAAGATTCTCTTCAATGCCAAGTGCTCCCGCCCCTCGGTGTGCAACGCCGTGGAGTGCGTGCTGGTGCAGAAAGACATTGCGAAGGACTTCTGGGCAAAGGCCCTGCCCCTGCTGGATGAAAAGGCAGTGGAACTGCGGGCCGACGAGGCCGCGCTGGACATTCTGGGCACCCGGGCACGGCCCGCCGCTGAAAGCGACTGGGACGCGGAGTACGATGACTACATCCTGGCTGTCCGCACCGTGAAGGACATGGACGAGGCCGTCTCCTTCATCAACGTCCATGGCACCGGCCACTCTGAGAGCATCATCACCAGGAACTATTTCAAGGCCCAGCGGTTTTTGGACGCGGTGGACGCGGCGGCGGTGTACGTCAACGCCTCCACCCGGTTCACCGACGGCGGCGAGTTCGGCCTTGGCGCCGAGATCGGCATCTCCACCCAGAAGATGCACGCCCGGGGGCCCATGGGCCTGGTGGAATTGACCTCCTGCAAATACGTCATCTACGGCGAGGGCCAGGTGCGGTGAGGGCAGAAAGGCGGGCAGATCTATGCTGGACATCATCACATTCATTCTATCCACGGCGGCTCTGGCCGCCAGCATCCTCACCCAAAAGAAGTCCCTGCGCCGCAGGCTGGCCGCTCTGGCGGCCTTCCTGCTCTCCGTCCTTCTGGTCCGCTGGCTGCTTCGGACGGGGAGCGCCACCCTCCAGCATGTCCTCATCGGGTGCTTCATGCTGGCTCTGGCGGCGGCCTGCTGGGCGGACCGAAAGCGGGGCCGCGCTTCCGTGGGGCTGCTGGCCTTCCTGACCCTTCTGTTCGGTCTTTTGCCTCTGGCGGGAGTAGTTCGCCTGCTGGTGCTGGAACCGGATCAGCTTCCCTATCTCAAGGACAGCTTCCTTATCTGCCTGCTCTGTCTGCCAGCGGGGATCTCCGCCGGACTGTGCCTCCCGGCGGCTCTGCGGCGGCGAAAGCAGGACCATACCTAGACAGACACGGCGGGCCTCCGCCCCATCTGTAAGCAAAAACAGCTGAAAGGGAATGATATTGATGGCAACATTCGGATTCATCGGCACCGGAAACATGGGCGGCGCCCTGGCCCGGGCGGCGCGGAAGCGGCTGGACGGCGGGCATCTGCTCCTGGCCAACCGCACGGCGGCCAAGGCGGAGACTCTGGCAAGGGAGCTGGACTGCCGCGCGGCGGACAACGCCGCCGTGGCCCGGGAGGCGGACTTCATCTTCCTGGGCGTCAAGCCCCCCTATATGGCGGACCTGCTGACGGACATCGGCCCCGTGCTGGCGGCGCGGAAGGACCGCTTCGTGCTGGTGTCCATGGCGGCGGCCCTCACCATCCCGGACCTGCGGGAGCGGGGCTGCGGGGACTTTCCCGTGATCCGCATCATGCCCAACACCCCCTCCGCCGTGGGCGAGGGCGTGGTGTTCTACACCTGTGACGGCGTGACGGCAGAGGAGGAGTCCGCGTTTTTGGACGGCATGGCGGGTGCCGGACGGCTGTTCCCCCTCTCCGACCACCTGATGGACGCCGGCAGTGCCGTGGCGGGCTGCGGTCCGGCCTTTGTGGATCTCTTTATCGAGGCCATGGCCGACGGCGGCGTGGCCTGCGGCCTCACCCGCTCCATGGCGCTGGAGTGCGCCGCCCAAACGCTCATCGGCACAGGGCGGCTGATGCTGGAGACCGGCCGCCACCCCGGTGCGCTGAAGGACGCGGTCTGCTCTCCCGGCGGTGCCACCATCCAGGGCGTCCGGACGCTGGAGAGGGCCGGCTTCCGGGGCGCGGTGATGGACGCGGTGATCGCCGCGTATGAAAAGAGCGCGGAAATGAAGTGACCTCTCCGCACGGAATATCCCGGCGAAAAAACGCGGGCCATGGAGAAACTCTCCATGGCCCGTATCTTTTTATCGTCTTATCGTCGACGCAGTTGAAAAGAAGTAAAATCTTCTTTTCAACTTGTGGGGGTGGCATCTCATCCCACAAGGCCGCAAAGCGGCCTTGCGTCAGGCTTCATAGTCGGCACACGGGCGGCGCCCGACAGCGGCTCTGCCGCTGTAAGAAAATCGGTATTTACCGATTTTCAAGTGCGCCGGCTATATCGTGTGCGTGTCAAATCAGCTCCCCCTGGGAGTCCTCCCGCAGGGGCAGGTCCCGGAAGATGGCGGCCTCGATGGCCTCGTACTCCCCCGGTCCCCGGGAGCGGCGCAGCTTTTTGTCCAGCCGCTCCCCGTTTTCAAAGAGGTGAATCAGGTAGAACCAGACCTCCTTCATCCGCTGTGCCGCCGGGCCCGCCTGGCCGTAAAAGGCCTGATATTCCTGATACAGCGTCCGGGTAAAGTCCCGCAGTTCCTCCCGGGTGGCGGCAGGGCCGCCATGGAGCTTCCGCAGCAGGGCCGGGTCCGCCACAGCGCCCCGGCCGATCATCACCGCGTCCACGGCGGGGAACCGCGACGCAAAGGTCTCCACCTCCGCCGCTGTCCGCAGGTCGCCATTGTAGCAGACGGGGTTTTTACTCTCCGTCAGGGCCTGGGCAAAGGCGTCCAGGTGGACGGCGCCCCGGTACTTCTCCTTCTGCACCCGGGCGTGGATGGTCAGGCAGGCGATGGGGTAACGGTTGTAAATCTCCAGCAGCCTGGGAAACTCCTCCGGCGTCTGGATGCCAAGCCGTGTCTTGACGGACACGGGCATTTGCACCTTGGCAAACACCTGGTCGAAGAAGCGGTCCAGCTCCTCCGGTTTTGCCAGAAAACCGGAGCCCTTTCCCTTGGCGGTGACGGTCCCGGAGGGACAGCCCAGGTTCAGGTTCACCTCGGTGTAGCCCATGTCCCCCACCAACTCCGCCGCCCAGAGGAAATCCTCCGCCCGGCAGGTCATCACCTGGGGCACCAGGGGCATATCGCCATTGTTGGCAGGATCCAGTTCCCGCCGGTCCCGGTCCGTCAGGATGTGCTGGCCGGTGGGGGAGAAAAAGGGGATGAAATAGCGGTCCGCGCCGCCAAAAAACTGGTGCCACACCCGGCGGAACACCACCTTTGTGATGCCGTCCAGGGGGGCGAAGTCATAGCGCCGGATCATTTCAGCGCTTCATCCCACTCCGCCTGCCGGAACCCGGTCAGCACGAAGTCCTCTCCCACCAGAATGGGCCGCTTCACCAGCATCCCATCGGTGGCCAGCAGCGCCAGCTGCTCCTCCTCCGTCATGGCGGGCAGCTTATCCTTCAGGGCCAGGGCCTTGTACTGAAGACCGCTGGTGTTGAAAAACTTCTTCAGGGGCAGTCCGCTGGCCTGCCACCAGGTCCGCAACTCACCTGCGGTGGGATTTTCCAGCTTGATGTCCCGGAAGTCATAGGAAATGCCCCTGGCATCCAGGTAGGCTCGCGCCTTTTGGCAGGTGGTGCACTTGGGATAGCAGAGAAATAACATGATCGTTCCCCCTTATTTTATGTAAATAAATTCAGCTGTTCGCCGGCCTGCTTGTCCTCAAATTCCATGAGGTAGGCCATGGCCGCCTCCGGCTCGCAGATGACGCCGCGGGATTCACATTCCTCCAGGAGGA
Source organism: Oscillospiraceae bacterium (assembly GCA_021771635.1). GTDB lineage: Bacteria > Bacillota > Clostridia > Oscillospirales > Oscillospiraceae > Oscillibacter. The sequence goes on from JAETOQ010000065.1 coordinate 6,534, forward strand.
TGCGGCTCAGCCGGGCCGCGTTGGGGCTGGGGCAGTCGTAGCGGTCACCAAAGGAACGAATATACCGCTCTTTCATGCCGGGGAAATGGCGGTCCAGCTGGGCGTAAAAATACTGCCGGTCCCCGTCCCGCAGTGTGACGCCCATACCGAAGTTGACGATGACCTCCACCCCGGCGTCAAAGCAGTAGTCCAGCAGTCCCCGGAGGTTTTCCTCCGTGTCGTTGAGAAACGGCAGAATGGGGCACAGCCACACGCCGGTGTGGATGCCCTGCTCCCGGCAGGTCCGCAGCATCTCGAACCGCCGCCTTGTGGTGCAGACGTTGGGCTCCAGGATGCGGCACAGGTCCTCGTCATAGGTGGTAAAGGTGGTGCAGACCACCGCCTTGGTCCTGTCGTTGATGCGCTTCAGCAGGTCCAGATCCCGCAGCAGCAGGTCGGACTTGGTGAGGACGGACACACCGAAGCCGTGGCGGTCGATGACTTCCAGGCACCGCCGGGTCAGGCGGGTCTCCCGCTCCAGAGGCAGGTAGGGATCGCACATGGAACCGGTGCCGATCATGCACCGGCGGCGTTTGCGGCGGAGGGCGTCCTCCAGCAGCTCCGGGGCGTTCCGCTTCACCGCCACGTCCTCAAAGGCGTGGTCCATCTGGTAGCAGGTGCTGCGGGAGTCGCAGTAGATGCACCCGTGGGTGCAGCCCCGGTAGACATTTATGCCGTTGCGGGCGGAGAGAATGGACTTTGCCTCGATCTCGTGCATCCACTTTCCACCTCCCCTGTCGGATATAAGTATAGCAAAAAGCCGCCATAGGAACAAGCCCTTTTCCCATATAAACAAAGGAAAAGCCCCGAAAGGCAAGCCTTTCGGGGCACGGGTCAATGTCCTTTGTGCTTCTCCCGCTGCTTTTCCTGGCGCAGGGCAAACTGGCGGTCCTTTTCCGCCTCCCGCTCCTCCCGGGAGCGGCGCTTGCGGGCCTCTTTTCCCTGCTCCTGCTGAAGCTTCAGCGCCTGCTGGGCCTTTGTGCCGATCCCCGGTGCCCGCATCTGCCGCTTGATCTGCCGCCGCATCCGCTTGGGATTGACTTTCCGCTCCGTCAGGTCCTCCGCCTCCATGGAGGGACTGAACCGCAGATGCCGCCAGTGCTCCAGCAGGAAGGCGTAGACCTGATGGTCCCTCGGCTCCGCGCCGAAGACGATCCGGCAGACCTCGTAGGTCCCGCCGCCTCCCCGCTCGTAGAGGCCCACCCAAAAGGGCGGCTCAAAACAGACGGTCAATCTCGCATATCCGGTTTCCATGTGCATGTCCTCCTTAAAAATAGTCCTTCGGAGAACGGACAACCAAGGAGGCAGGTTACTGATATCCGCCATGCGCGGATACGCCCGGACTACCGACCGGGCCGTGTTTTTATCTCCGCCCTATTATGATAAGCGCGGTCCGCCCCGCCGTCAAGGGCCGGGTAAAAACGCACCGCCTCCAGCGGAGCGTTCCGCCGGGGGCACCCTTCACAATGCCTCGCTTTTTTGTCTGCTTCGCAGTCCAAAAAGCTGCCGCTACGCGGCGCAAACGCCTGCTGCCGCAGGCCTTTTGCAGGCATGCAATTCAACATGAGGGGACTCCCGCCCCCTCGTACTCCCCCTGCGAAACTGAACGCTTTTTCTCCAAACAGAGGTTTTTCGACAAGCTAAGAAACGGCATGGCCCAATGGGCCATGCCGTTTCTGAATGAATATCCTATTGCGGGTTTCCCCGGTCCTTTCCCGAAAGGGATCAGGCCGCCTTGGCGGCGCGGTACAGGAAGGTCGCGATCTGACCGCGGGTGCAGGAGTTCATGGGGGAGAAGGTGGTGGCGGTGGTGCCGAGGGTGACACCCTGGGCCACGGCCCAGTCCACAGCGTCGGCGTAATCCGCGTCGGCGGCCACGTCGGTGAAGGAGACATCCGCAGCCTCACCGCTGCCGTTTGCACGCCAGATGAAATACACCGCCATAGCGCGGGTGCAGGGATCATTGGGGGCGAAGGTGCCGCCGCCGACGATGCCCTCCTCAGCGGCCCACAGGACCGCCTTGTAATAATAGGCGCTGGCGTCCGTCACGTCGCGGAAGGTGCTCTCCATGGATTCCGGCTCGGGGCTGCCGGCAGCGCGCCACAGGAAGGTGATGATCTGGGCGCGGGTGCAGGGATTGGCGGGAGAGAACGTGGTGGCGGTGGTGCCGATGGTCACGTTGTTCTCCACGGCCCACAGGATGCCCTCATAGTAGGGAGAGGCCGCCGCCACATCAGAGAAGGGGTTCACGGGGCCGGTCTTGACGGTGATGCGGCCCTCGGGAGCGCCATAGGCCTTGGCCGTGACGGTGCCCTTCAGCTCGGTGGTGATGTAGTCCATGACCACCTCGTCCATGGGGATGCCCAGGTCATAGTTGGAGGAAGCGGCGCTGAAAGCATAGTAGGTATCGCCGCCGGCGGCCATGAAGTCATTGGTGGCAATGGTGTAGACGGTCTTCTCATTGAAGGCCTTGCCGCCCACGGACTGGATGGTCACGCGGTTGATGCTGTTGGGCTTGTGATAGGTGGAGCCGGTATACAGCTCGCCCTCGTCAAAGGCCTTGGTGGTGTCCACGGTAAAGACGATGCCGCTGACCTGGGGGAAGCCGCCGATGGCGGTGGGTGTGCAGTAGGTAGAGGCCTCCAGGGCTTCCAGCAGCTCCGCGCCGGTGACCTTGACGATGCTCAGGGTGTTGCCGAAGGGCAGAACGGTGTTGATGTCCTTCTTGGTGATGTTGCCCTTCTTGATGGAGGCGCGGATGCCGCCGCCGTTGGTGACGGCCGCGTCAACGGCCTCGCCGTTCTTCTTGGCGCCCCAGACCAGGGCGTCGGTGATCAGGTTGCCCAGATTGGTCTCCTCGGTGCGGTTGCCGGGATCCCGCTCGCCGTTGAGGTCCACCTCGGTCTTGGCGAACACGGTGCCGTAGTCGTCGTCGATCTCCTTCTGGATGGCGGCGGCGCGGGCGGCCACGTCAGCGTCAGGGGTGATATCCAGCTTGGACAGGTCCACATTGGCGGCCTCATAATTGCCCTTGGTGTCGATCTCGATGACGCCCACATTGGCCAGCTTCGTGCCGGTGGAGGTCACCAGGGTATCGCCCACGGTGCAGTTCTCATTGGTGACGGCCTGGATATCCTCCATGGTGGAGTGAGAGTGGCCGTCGATGAAGATATCAATGCCCTTCACCTTCGCCAGCAGGTCGATGGAGCGGTTGCCCACGGACTCGTCGTCAATGCCCAGATGGCCCAGGCAGACGATGATGTCGCAGCCGTCGGCCTTCAGGGAATCCACCTGCGCCTGGGCGCAGTCAAACATGGACTGGCCGGCCAGGAAGGTCACGCCCTTGATCTTGGCGGGATGGGCCTTGGTGGCAGTCTCGGGAGTGTCCAGACCGAACACGCCGATCTTGGTGCCGTCGGGCGCGGTAAAGGTCACGTTGTCGTTAAAAGCCACCTTGCCGTTGTACAGGACATTGGCGTCCACGATGGCAAACTTGGCGTTCTTTTCCAGCTTTTTCAGGTTCTCATAGCCATAGTCGAACTCATGGTTGCCCAGGCTGACCACGTCATAGCCCGCCATGTTCATCAGCTCCACGGCGGTGGCGCCTTCAGACACGCTGACAGCGGGTTCGCCCTGGATGAAGTCGCCCGCGTCCATCAGCAGGACATAGGCGCCCTCGGCCTCATAGGCGTCCTTCAGCGCCGCCACTTTGGCGTACCCGGAGATGCCGCCATGGACATCGTTGCTGTGCAGGATGACGATCTGGCCCTCCATGGCCCCTCTGGTCTCTTCCGCGCCCGCGGTGACCGCCAGAGAGAACATCATGGCCACAGCCAGAAGCAGGGACAGGATTTTCTTCTTCATTCTTTTTCCTCCTTGTTTTTTCACCGACAACCAGGTTTCCAGTTTGTCCTTTTTATTATAACATATCTGAAAAAATTGAACAGTCAAAAAATGGGGCAAATGTTAGAAAAAAGCAGGTCAAATTTGTAAGCTTTTTGAAATCCGGTCCCGTCTCTGGAAATACGCGTCCGGATATGTTATAGTATGCCATATCACCGAATGGAGGGTATGCGTATGCGAACGCTGTTAAAGGGCGGCACCGTGGTGAGCGGCGCCGGGATGAAGCGGGCCGACCTGCTGGTGGACGGCGAAAAGGTCGCGGCCCTGGGGCGGAACCTCCGTCAGGAGGCGGACCGCGTTGTGGATGTGTCCGGCTGTGTCCTGTTCCCCGGTTTGATCGACGCCCACACCCATTTTGATCTGGACGTGGCGGGCACCACCACCGCCGATGATTTTTACTCCGGCAGCCGGGCGGCCCTCCGGGGCGGCACCACCACGGTCATCGACTTCGCCTGCCCCAACAAAGGCGAATCTCTGCACCATGGTCTGGACCTCTGGCACCAGAAGGCCGACGGCCGCACCTTCTGCGACTACGGCTTCCACATGACCATCGATGACTGGAACGAGTCCATCCGGGCGGAGCTGCCGGACATGTTCGCCAAGGGTGTGTCCTCCTTTAAGATGTACATGACCTATCCCGCCATGATGGTGGGCGACCGGGACATGTACTGGGCGCTGAAGGAACTGAAGTCCCTGGGCGGCATCTGCGGCGTCCACTGTGAGAACGCGGGCGTCATCGACGGCATGATCGCGGAGCGGAAAAACGCCGGGGAGCTCTCCCCCGCCAGCCACCCGCTGACCCGTCCGCCCTATCTGGAGGCGGAGGCGGTGAGCCGCCTGCTGCGCATCGCCCAGGCGGCGGACTGCCCGGTGGTCATCGTCCACCTGACCAACCGCGAGGCCCTGAAAGAGGTGGAGCACGCCCGCCAGCGGGGCCAGAAGGTCTATGTGGAGACCTGCCCCCAGTACCTGCTGCTGGACGAAAGCGTGTATTTCAATGAGGACTGGTCCCAGGCGGCCCGGTACGTCTGCGCGCCGCCCATCCGGGAAAAGGCAGAGCAGGGCTATCTGTGGAAGGCCCTGAAGCGGGGCGAGATCCAGACCATCTCCACGGACCACTGCTCCTTTACCCTGGCGCAGAAGGAGCTGGGCCAGGAGGACTTCACCAAGATCCCCGGCGGACTGCCCGGCGTGGAGACGCGAGGCGAGCTGATCTGGTCCTACGGCGTGGCGAAAAAGCGCATCACCGCCGCCGGGATGTGCAGGGCTCTGTGTGAAAATCCCGCCAGGCTGTACGGCCTCTTCCCCCGCAAGGGCGTCCTGAAGCCCGGCAGCGACGCGGACATCGTGGTCTACGACCCCGGCGCCAGCCACGTCATCCGGGCCGATGACTGCATCGCCAATGTGGACTACAACCCCTACGAGGGCTTTGTCACCGCGGGCGGCATCCGGCAGGTGTGGCTCCGGGGCAATTTGGCCGTGGAGAACGGCCGCGTCCTGACGGAGACGCCTCAGGGCAGGTTCATGGCCCGTGGAAAATGCTCCCTGTGAGAGAAAAGATCCCCCGGTCATCCAAGGATGACCGGGGGTTTTTGCGTGCTTTGCGCCTGGATCAGCCCGCGATGTTCTCGCAGAAGCGGGACAGGATGACCGCGAACTGGGCGCGGGTGGCGGTGCCGGCGGGGTTCAGCGTCCCCTGGGTGGTGCCGCCCACGATGCTGTTGGCAA
>JAETOQ010000066.1 GCA_021771635.1 Oscillospiraceae bacterium
CCGCCATACGGCGTCGCTTTCCCTTGCCATACGTCAGTATGGCTGCGGAAAATCTCCTTGTCTGACGAGAAAAATCCTCGTCCATCCGGCATTCCCCGGTTGTGAATACAGGTTCTTATATCGTTTTTACTGTGCCTTTCCGCCGGCGGTCCGCTTGATGACAGCCAGGGAGCACAGCATCAGGACAATGCCGATGGGCAGACCCAGGATGCCCGGCGCGCCGAGGTGCACCAGCATACCGGCGATCAGGTAGGTGACGCCGGAGATCACCGCGCAGGTAATGGCATAGGGCAGCTGGGTGGACACGTGGCTCACATGGTCGCACTGGGCACCCGCGGAGGCCATGATGGTGGTGTCGGAGATGGGGGAGCAGTGGTCGCCGCAGACAGCGCCGGCCATGCAGGCGGAGATGCAGATGATGGCCATGGGGTTGTCCATGGCGAACACGTTCTGCACGATGGGGATCAGGATGCCGAAGGTGCCCCAGCTGGTGCCGGTGGCAAAGGCCAGCAGACAGCCGATGAGAAACACGATGACCGGCAGCAGTACCTGCACGCCTCCGGCGGTGGTGCGGACAAAGTCACGGACGAAGTACTTGGCACCCAGGGAATCGGTCATGCTCTTCAGGCTCCAGGCGAAGGTCAGGATCAAAATGGCGGGCACCATGGCCTTGAATCCCTCGGGGATGCAGCCCATCATCTCCTTGAAGGACATGGCCCGGCGGATCAGGAAGTAGATGAACGCGAACACCAGCGCGAAGGCGGAGCCCAGCATCAGGCCCACGGAGGCATCGGAGTTGGAGAAGGCGGTGATGAAGCCCTCGCCGGAGAAGAAGCCGCCGGAGTAGATCATGCCGATGACGCAGAACACCACCAGCACCGCCACGGGCAGGACCAGGTCCAGCACGGAGCCCTTGGTCTCGTTCACTTCCTCCTCGGCGGCGGCATAGGGGTTGGGACCGGAGAACAGGTCACCGTTCTCCCGGGCGTTTTTCTCAAACTTCGCCATGGGGCCGAATTCGACCTTCATCAGCACCATGCCCACCATCATCACGATGGTCAGCAGGGCGTAATAGTTATAGGGGATGGCCCGGAGAAAGAGGTTGAAGCCCTGGCCGTCCTCGGCAAAGGCCGCCACGGCGGCCGCCCAGGAGCTGATGGGGGCGATGATGCAGATGGGGGCGGCGGTGGCGTCGATGATGTAGGCCAGCTTTGCCCGGGAGATGTTGTGCTTGTCGGAGATGGGCCGCATGACGCTGCCCACGGTGAGGCAGTTGAAATAGTCATCGATAAAGATCAGAACGCCCAGCAGGATGGAGGCCAGCTGCGCCCCCACCCGGGACTTGATGTGGACCTTGGCCCAGCGGCCGAAGGCAGCGGAGCCGCCCGCCTTGTTCATCAGGCACACCATGGTGCCCAGGATGACCAGGAAGATCAGGATGCCCATGTTGTAGCTGTCCGTGACGGAGGCCACGATGCCGTCGTTGAACACATGGAGAATGGTGCCCTCAAAGGCAAAATTGGAGTACAGCAGGCCGCCCACCAGGATGCCGATGAACAGGGAGCTGTATACCTCCTTGGTGATCAGCGCCAGGGCAATGGCGATAACAGGCGGCAGCAGGGACCAGAGGGTATTGAAAAAGCGGCTGGGGGACTGGACATAGCCGGTGCCTTCACAGGTCTCGCACATAACGGCCTCGCCCTCGTCGGACAGCACCACACCCATGGCGCCGCAGTCAGGGCACTCGATCATCTTGGTGCCGGTCTCCTCCGTGGGATCGTCCGCCGCGAAGGCCGTGACGGTCATGGCGCCGCAGAGGACCAGCAGGACCGCCAGCAAAGGCAGCAGCCGTCTTCTCAGGTTTCTCATGTTTTCTCTCTCCTAACAAAAAATGAAGTCATGACTTCTGTCATGACTTCATACGGCGAATCGGTGTATGAATCCACGACAGCGCTCCGTCTTTTTCAAGACGACAGTCTGTGGGATGTTCTCCCACAGCCCGGCTCCGGTCTCCATAGGCGTGAGCGCCGAAACCTCGGCGGATGCCCCTTTCCGCCTTCCCCGGGCCTGTCCGTATGGGAAGGACTACTCTTGACATCCGCGCCTCTATCATGCTTGGCCTATTCATTATATAAGAGTTTCCAGAAAAGTCAACTGAAATTTCTGCATTTTTGCAATTTTTGACGAAATTCAAGGTACTTTGTTCTCTTAATCTGCCTGTGAAAAAGAGCGCCGCAGCAGCGGCGCTCTTTTGGGAAGGACAGATGCTCAATACCGGCCCAGAGAGGCGGCGGTGTCCGCGTTGGCGGACTTGCCGAAGTGGAAGTCGTTGCCGGGCAGGATGGCGTTGAGGAGAATGCCGGCGATGGCGGCGATGGCAAGAGACGTCAGGGTGATGGAGGCTCCGCCCACCTGGAAAGTCAGGCCGTTGGTGAAGCCCAGGCCGCAGACCAGGATGACAGCCGCGATGATCAGGTTCCGGGAGTTGGTGAAGTCCACCTGGTTCTCCACCACATTCCGCACGCCGATAGCGGAGATCATGCCGTACAGGATGAAGCTGACGCCGCCGATGATGGCCGCGGGGATGGAGTTGACAAAGGCGGCAAACTTGGGGCTGAAGGACAGCACCACCGCGTAGACGGCGGCCAGCCGGATCACCCGGGGATCGTGGACCCGTGAGAGGACCAGCACGCCTGTGTTCTCGCCATAGGTGGTGTTGGCGGGGCCGCCGAAGAGTCCCGCCATGGCGGTGGCGACGCCATCGCCGATCAGCGTGCGGTGCAGGCCGGGGTCCTCGATAAAGTTCTCGCCCACGGTGGCGGAGATGGCGGACATGTCGCCGATGTGCTCCATCATGGAGGCGATGGCAATGGGGGCCATCACCAGGATGGCGGAGACATCGAACTTGGCGATGCTGCCGCTGAAATCGGTGAAAAAGGGCTGGAGGCCAACGATGTCAGCCGCGGCCATGCCGGAGAAGTCCAGCATGGGACCCGTGGCGCCCGTGGCAAGGTCCGTGATGACCGTGGCGCCGCAGGCGCTGCCGATGACCGCCACGATGTAGGAGCCCACCACGCCCAGCAGGATGGGGATGATCTTGATCATGCCCCTGCCCCAGATGTTGCAGACAACGATGATGACCATGGACACCAGGGCCAGCCACCAGCAGGTGGAGGCGTTGTTCACGGCGGAGGGCGCCAGGTTCAGGCCGATCAGGATGATGATGGGGCCGGTGACCACCGGGGGCAGGAAGTGCATCACCTTGTGGACGCCCACAGCCTTGATGATGGCGGCCAGCACCACATACAAAAGGCCCGCCACCACGATGCCGCCGCAGGCGTACTGGAGCTTTTCCGCGGGTTCCATGGCGGCATAGATGCCCTGGTCCATGGCCCCCATGGCGGCAAAGCCGCCCAGGAAGGCAAAGGAGGACCCCAGGAAGGCGGGGACCTTCATCCTTGTGCAGACGTGGAAGAACAGGGTGCCGATGCCGGCGAAGAACAGCGTGGTCTGAATGGACAGGGGCAGGCCGTAGGTGTTCACCAGAATGGGCACCAGCACCGTGGCGCCGAACATGGCGAACATGTGCTGCAGGCCCAGGACCAGCATCTTGGGCACGCCCAGGCTCCTGGCGTCCCGGATGGGCGCCTGCCCGATGGGGGAAGTCTTTTCTTTCATGTGTTTTCTCCTCTCATTTGTTTTCACACAGGCAAAAAAAATACCGGCACCCTGGCCGGTCAGAAAAGGGAAACGAGATAAAAATAAGAAAAAGAAGAAACCTCCGCCGCCGTTTTCGCGCTCTCCATCAACCGCAGCATGTGGTCTCCCCCTCTCGTTATTTTGATTTATTATACAGAAAGGAGTCTCCCATTGCAAGCACGAGATTGGATGACTTCCGGATAAAAAACAGGGCGGAAATTGTCCAAAATGACGGCGGGCTGTGCCCGCCGTCATTGGAGCAGCGCTTCGATCTGGGATTCCCCATAGACCGGGATGCCGTGGGCCGCCAGCAGCTCCGCCGTCACGCCGTCCCCCGCTGTCAGGGTGCCGGAGAAGGTGCCGTCATAGACCTGCCCATGGCCGCAGGAGGGGCTGCGCTCCTTCAGCACCGCCGCCTCACAGTCCAGAAGCTGACATAATTTCAGCGTCTCCTCCGCTCCCCGGCGGTACTGGGCCGTCACATCGTTCTCCCGCGTCACCACCCGGTCTCCCCGCCGCTCGGCGGGCGGGCGGGGCGTTGCCAGGCCGCCCAGCTGCTCGGGGCAGATGGGCACCAGCGTGTGCCGCTTTGCAAGTTTCCCCACCAGGGGGTGTGCTTTGGACGCGCCGTCATACCGGCAGCAGGTCCCCAGGAGACACGCGGAGATCAGCAGTTTCATGGCGTTTTCCCCCTTTGGAGCGCCTGGCGCTCCCGCAGCAGCTCCGTGTAGAGCGTCAAGGCGTTCCAGCTGCGGTTGTGGCGCGTCAGCACCGCCTTCAGGCAGTCCGGCCCCGCTCCCGCGTTGGACAGGGCGGGCAGCAGGGTGTCCAACTGCGGCTCCATGCCGCATATGACGATCATCCGGCCTCCCAGCGTTCCCCCGGCATAGGGCTGACACAGGCCGGACATGGTATCCATCCCCGCCAGTACTCCCAGGGGGCGGTTGTAGTCTCCCCGTGCCACCGGCACCACCTCCGCCCCCAGCGGTCCGGCGGCGGCCTCTACCGCCAGAATGGCGGGCAGGGTGTCAAATCCGAACAGCAGCAGTCTTCCTCCCATAAAAACGCCTCCTCTTTATACAAAGGTCCTTGTATAGTCCCAGATATCCATCATCCGTCCGTCCCGCTGAAAGGCCCCGGTCCGGACAGCCGTCCGCTGAAAGCCCAGCCGCTCCAAGATCCGAATACTGGCGACGTTCCCCGCCGCCACATCGGCATATACCGTGGATACCGAAAAGCGGCATGTCAGTGCTTCCAGCGCCAGTTTTGCCGCCGCGGTCCCCACGCCCCGGCCCCAGGCCTCCGGCAGCAGCTGGTAAAACAGGCCGAAAGTCCCCTGTGCCGTGTCCACCGGAGGACAGCCCGCGATGCCGCAGAACTTCCCATCCCGCAGGACGGCAAAAATCGTGGGGCCTGGCAGGGATGCCTGGCACTTCCGCAGCTGGTCCAGCCGGTAAGCGGCCTCCTCCCTGCCGCAGAGATGGGGGATATTAGTCCAGCGGATCACCGCCGGATCGCTCCACAGGGCGGTCAGGTCCGGCAGGTGCTCCGCCGCCAGGGGTTCCAGCGTGATGTTCATGGGCGCCTCCCCTTTTTCCGCCTGTCCCTGCCTGCCAGGCGTGCCTTTCTCATCCCAGTCTTTTCCCATCCAGCACCGCCAGCACCAGCGTCTCCCCCTCGTATTTCAGCTTCAGGGAGAAAAAGGGCGTGTCCGTGTCCAGCAGGCGCAGGAAGATCTTGTCCCCCTCCCACAGGGGCAGGGACAGCAGGTCCGCCTTTTTGATCCAGGCCAGCTCCCCCTCATCGCACTCGATGGGCGTTCCCGTCCATTGGGTGGCTGTGAAAAGGTGCATGTACTCCGTGGGATACCGGTCGGAGACAAAGGTCACCAGCCCCCGGTAGCGGTAGTCCGTCAGGGTAAGCCCGGTCTCCTCCCGCGTCTCCCGCAGGATGCAGTCCTCCGGGCTCTCGCCCTCCTCGAACTTGCCGCCCACGCCGATCCATTTGTCGTGGTTCATATCGTTGACCTTTTTTACCCGGTGGAGCATCAGGTATTCGTCCCCCCGTTCCAGGTAACACAGGGTGGAATTGATCATGGGACATCTCTCCTTTGTTTTATTATACCTGTATTGGAGAAAAAAGAAAAGTCTTTGCTTGCGCCGGCATCGCGCTGTATTGAAAAAGCGGGCTCCATCGCTTGCCGGAGCCCGCTTGCTGCTTATTTTCCTGTCCGTACAGCTTTCAGCAGTTGGATGACCGCCATGCTCCCGAGCGCCAGGCCCACGACGGCCCCCAGCAGTCCCGGAGACAGGGGCACCGCCTGGAACAGCGGCTCCAGCGCCGGGACCAGCAGGACCGCCGACAGCAGACACACCCCCACGGCAAAGGCCGCCAGCAGCCAGCGGTTGTTCCAGAATCGCTTCGTCAGCAGCACGGGCCGCCGGGATTTGCAGCTGAACCCATGGAACAGCCGGGCCAGGCACAGCGTGGCAAAGGCCATGGTGCTGCCCATCGCCGCGCCGCCATGGGACAGCCCCAGGTGGAACGCCGCGATGGTCGCAAGGGCGATCACCAGCCCCTCCGCCGCCACGCTGGTGAGAAAATCTTTCGTCAGGATGCCCTCGGAGCGGGGGCGGGGCTTCTCCCGCATCACCGCGTCGGAGTGAGGTTCCAGCCCTAGGGCGATGGCGGGCAGAGAGTCCGTCAGCAGGTTGATGAACAGCAGATGCACCGCCGTGAAGGGCACCGGCAGGCCCATGAGGGAGGCGTACAGCACCGTCAGGATGCCCGCCATGTTGCCGGAGAGCAGGAACTGGATGGCCCGCTTGATGTTGGCGTAGACGTTCCGGCCGTTTTTCACCGCCTGGACGATGGTGGCGAAGTTGTCATCCGCCAGCACCATGCCGGCGGCGTCCTTGGCGACCTCCGTTCCCGTGACGCCCATGGCCACGCCAATGTCCGCCTGCTTCAGGGCGGGGGCGTCGTTCACGCCGTCGCCGGTCATGGCCACCAGACTGCCCCGGTCCTGCCAGGCCCGGACAATGCGGATCTTGTGCTCCGGGGACACCCGGGCATATACGCTGACTCTGGGCACGAATTCCCGCAGCTCCTCGTCGCTCATGCCGTCCAGCACGGCGCCCTCCACCGCCTCGGTGTCCTCGGTGAGGATGCCGATCTTCCTGGCGATGGCGGAGGCCGTGACCTTGTGGTCGCCGGTGATCATGATGGGGCGGATACCGGCGGCGGCGCACTCCGCCACGGCGGCCCTGGACTCCTCCCGGGGCGGGTCCATCATGGCGATGAGGCCCAGAAAGGTCAGGCCGTCTTCATCCGCCAGAGTGACGTCCGTGCCGTCCACCGTCCGGCAGGCAAAGGCCAGCACCCGCAGGCCCTCTCTTGAGAACTGCTCATTGACCTGTTCGATCTCCGCCCGCTCCTCCGCCGAAATCACGGTCCGGTCCAGCAGAACGTCCACCGCGCCCTTGGTCACCAGCATCAGCCCGCCGGACAACGCGTGGACCGTGGACATCAGCTTCCGGTCGGAGTCAAAGGGCAGCTCGCTCAGCCGGGGCCAGCGGCTCCGGGTACGCTCCTCGTCAAAGCCGTGGTCCTCTCCCAGCCGCACCAGAGCGGTCTCCGTGGGGTCTCCCACCTCGCCGCTCTCGTTCACCGTGGCGTCGCTGCACAGCAGGGCCGCCCGCAGCAGGGACTCCTGCATGGGATCGCCGAAATCCGCCGCCTCCACGGGGATCACCCTCCCGCCTGTGTACAGCTTCTGGACCGTCATACGATTCTGGGTCAGCGTCCCGGTCTTGTCGGAACAGATGACGGACACGCTGCCAAGGCCCTCCACCGCCTGGAGCTTGCGGATGATGGCGTTCTCCTTTGCCATCTGGCTGGTGCCGAAGGAGAGGACGATGGTGACGATGGAGCTGAGGGCCTCCGGGATGGCCGCCACCGCCAGGGCCACGGCAAAGAGGAACGCGTTCATCACATTTTCATGGCGCGCCAGCACGCTGACAGCGAATAAAATGGCACAAATTATCAATATAATGGCCGATAGTCGCCGTCCGAACTGGTCCAGGCTCACCTGCAAGGGTGTTTTCTTCTCCTCTGTGCTTTTCAGCAGGGCGGCGATCTTCCCCATCTCCGTGTCCATGCCGACGGCGGTCACCAGAAATCTGGCCCGGCCATAGGTGACAAAGCTGCCGGAGAACACCATATTCCTCCGGTCCCCCAGCGGGGCGCCGCCGAGGATCTCCGCCGTGTCCTTTTCCACCGGCAGGCTCTCTCCCGTAAGGGCGCTCTCATCGCACTTCAGGCTGGCACACTCCAGCAGTCTGCCGTCGGCACAGACAGAATCCCCCGCCTCCAACAGCACCACGTCTCCCACTGTGACCTCCCGGCCGGGGACCTGCACCACCTGCCTGTCCCGCAGGACCTTGGCGGTGGGGGCTGACATCTGCTTCAGGCTGTCCAGGGACGCGGCGGCTTTCACCGTCTGGACAGTGCCCAGCACGGCGTTCATGGTGATGACTGCCAGGATGACCACCGTGCTCTCCACATCTCCCAGCATGGCGGACACCACGGCGGCGGCGATTAGAATGACCACCAGAAGATCCGCGAACTGCTCCAAAAAAATATGAAGCACGCTTTTTCGCCGGCCTTCCCGCAGCTCGTTGGAGCCGTACCGCTCCAGCCGGGCGGCGGCCTCCCGGGCGGTGAGGCCCTCCGCCCCGCATTCCAGCTCCCGGAACAGCTCCTCCCCGCTCATCTGCCAAATCTGTTTCTCCATAGGTTTTCTTCCTTTCCGGCAGGACGCAAAAAGGCGAGGCTCTTGCGTCAATGCCCTGCATTGATACAAAAGTCTCGCCGTTTCAATCCGCGGCGGGGCTGTCGCCCGTACTGACGCTCACGGATACACAGATCTGTGCCAGCTACTCCCTTTTCGTTACCTAGAGCATTCTATGCCAGTTTGCCCCGGCCGTCAAGGGTCTATCCCGTTCAGGTTGTGATAAGATTTTCAGCGTGGATGTCCTATTCACCGATCCCCATGACCGTGCCCATAAAGATGGGCAGATTCGTCCCGCAGTCCACGATCAGGTAGACGAAGGGCCGGTCCAGATAGACGGTCTTGGGCTCCTCGATTATGGGCGCGGCGCTGTCGCCGGGCTCCACCACCGTCACGGCGGCGGCCTTGGTGCCCCTGGCGTCCACGGAGATATAGGTCTTGTGGAGCACCCGGCTGATGAAGAGGTTTCCATTTTCAGAGCTGCCGATGCCGGAGAGGTCCGCGGCGCCCATGTCAAAGGCGTCGGTCATGCCCATTGCCTGAAGGATCCCGCTCATTTCCACATCATATGCGCTCTCAAAGACGGGAATGGCCGTCCGGACCTCCTCCGACCGGGCGTTGGACAGCAGGTCCCGCAGATGGTCACCGGTGAGGCCGGCGGCGTACTCCGCCACGGTGACGCCCTCCTCCGGCAGAAGGGCCGCGAAGGCGTACCGTCCTCCCTTGTAGTATTTCAGGAAACCCGCGGCACACTCGTCCTCCAAATAGCCGTACTCCGTGGAATACATCAGCTCCGCGTCCTGCCTGGTGCCGTCCTCCCGGGTGAAGGTGCCGTCCCGGACCTGGCGTTCTTCGTAGACCGTCTGCCACTCCGCCTCAAAAGCCAGTGCGTTGACCAGATACATGACGGCGCTTTCCGGGATCTCGTCCAGAATGGACGGGATCATGCCGCCGGTGTGCTTCTTCACCCAGTCGTTGATATCCCGGCAGGTGCCGTCGTCAAAGGGGGCCTTGTACAATCCCGCGCCGTACCAGTCCGCGTTGGCCTGCAAAAAGTCCTGCTCCACGGTGAACCGCTCGCTGTCCCTGAACCAAATGGCGTTGGCAGCGTTCAGTTCCGCCTCTTTGCCGGAGGTCAGTGCCTCCATAAGGGCGTGGAGATAGGGATTCAGCGCCTCCAGCGGCAGGCCGAATACCGCCTCCATCTGGGCCAGCGTCTCTCCCTTTGCCCCATTGGCGGTCATCGCCAGCGCGCACAGGACCGACAGCGGGGAGATCATGACATTTTTCCCCTCCTCCAGGCTCTTCTGGAACAGTCCCACGCTGAAGTCCATGACAGCGGCGGCCCCCTCATCGTTCAACTCCACATCCGTGGAAACGGCCCTTGCCCGGACGCCGGACATCAGGTCCCCCTCCCGGGCGGAACAGCCGGACAGCGGCAGCAGCGTTGACACCGCCACGGTCAGGCACAGCAAAGCTGACAGGATACGCTTTTTCATGGAGCCGCACTTCCTTTCGTTCTATTTGTCTGTATAGACGAAAAAAGACGGAAAAGGTTTCCTTTATTCTCCCATCACCTGGAACACGATGTCCCTTACCCGGTCTCTTGTGTCGCACTCCACCAATGTCAGGTTCTGCCAGGGGCCGATGGTGATCTTCCCCGCTACAAAGGGAATGGTGATGAAGGGAGACAGCAGGGCCGCCTTGATGTGGGAGGAGCCGTTGTCGTCGTGCCAGGTCTCGTGGTGCCAGTAGGGGACCACCCGGCCCTTCTCGTCCAGATAGGGGGAGAATACGTCCAGCGCCGCCTTCAGGTCGTGGTTCACCATGCCCGGCTCAAATTCCAGGGTGGTCAGGCCCGCCACACCGCCGGTGGTGAAGCCGGTGATCATACCCGCGGAAATGCCGTGCTTTTTGCAGGCCTCCGTCACCGCGTGCTGAAAGTCCTCCGTCACGTCGATCATGCCCATGTGGGCCTTGGTGTGATAGGTCTTGCTCTCCGTATAAACTGCCATAAAGAGGGCCTCCTTTTTAATTTTTCTGCATTGTAACATATTTCCGCCCGTGATACAATGTTGGAAAAAGGAGGGATCTCCCATGACTTCCGGCATCATTACCGTGGACCTCCACGGCAAAAACACCTATCAGGCCAAGGTCACGGTGGATGCTCTGCTCCGGCGGGCTCATGTCGGGACCTACCGCATCCGGCTGGTCCACGGCTGCCACGGCGGCACGGCCCTGCGGGACTTCATCCGGGCAGAATACGGCCGCCATCCCCAGGTGAAGCGGATGGTCCTCTCCCCCGACGGCGGCACCACGGAGCTGGTGCTGCGGGAATATGTTTAGGAGGTATTTCTATGCGCGTGGCATTGATCCAGATGCCTGTCACGGCGGACAAAACCAACAATATCGAAACAGCCTGTGAGAAGATCCGGGAAGCGGCCGCCAGCGGCGCGGACTTCGCCGTTCTGCCGGAGATCTTCTGCTGCCCCTACCAGAACGACTGCTTCCATGCCTGCGGCGAGGGAGAAAACGGTCCCGCCCAGGCCGCTCTCTCCGCCCTGGCGGCAGAAAAAGGCATTTACATCGTGGGAGGCTCCATCCCGGAGCTGGCGGAGGGTGCCCTCTACAATACCTGCTATGTCTATGACCGCCAGGGCCGCCAAATCGCCAAGCACCGGAAGGTCCACCTGTTTGACATCGATGTCCCCGGCGGCCAGTGCTTCAAGGAGTCGGACACCTTTTCCCCGGGAAATGCCGTCACCACCTTTGAGACGGAGTTCGGCACCATGGGCCTTTGTATCTGCTTTGACCTGCGGTTCGAGGAACTGGCCCGCTGCATGTGCCTCCGGGGCGCAAAGGTGATCTTCGTACCGGCGGCGTTCAATATGACCACCGGCCCCGCCCACTGGGAGATCCTGTTCCGCCAGCGGGCGGTGGACAACCAGTGCTTCACCGTGGGCGTCTCCCCCGCCCGGAACGAGTCAGCCAGCTATGTGGCCTATGGCAATTCCATCGCCGTGGACCCCTGGGGCGCGGTGCTGTGCCGGGCCGGGGCCGAAGCGGCCACCCTGTATGCGGATCTGGACCTGGCCCGGCTGGAGGCTGTGCGGCAGCAGCTGCCCATCCTGTCCGCCCGGCGGACGGACCTGTACGAGGTGCGGGAGAAGTGAGCGGCTGGGTGTTTTCCGCGTTTTACGAGATCGTCCGCCGCATCCCTGCCGGAAAAGTGGCTACCTACGGTCAGGTGGCGCGGCTGGCAGGGATGCCCCGGTGCGCCCGGACCGTGGGTTACGCCATGGCGGGCTGTCAGGACGCCTCTGTTCCCTGCCATCGGGTGGTGGACCGCTTCGGCGGCACCAAAGCCTGCTTTGATACCCTCGCCCCCGGCACCCAGCGGGCCCTGCTGGAGGCGGAGGGCGTGTCTTTCCGGGCAGATGGAACGGTGGACCTGGAGCAATGCCTCTGGCATCCGGAGCTTTGAAAAGGCCGGGACAGCCGGCGGTCTGTTCCCACATCTAAGAACCTGTATTCACAACCGTTGAACACCGTCTGAGCGGTCTTTTTCCCGCCATACTGCGTCGCTTTCCCTTGCCATACGTCAGTATGGCTGTGGAAAATCTCCTTGTCTGACAAGAAAAATCCTCGTCCATCCGGCATTCCCCGGTTATGAATACAGGTTCTA
>JAETOQ010000164.1 GCA_021771635.1 Oscillospiraceae bacterium
CGCCGCTGTAAAGCGTCGTAGGCGCCCATCAGGTCGCCCTGGGCCGCCAGCTGCCGGGCCATTGCCAGATAGTCCACACCGTCCTCCCAGCCCTTGCCAAGGGAGACCGCGTCCGTGCCGTTCGGGTATTGCAGGCTCTCCCCCGCATACAGCCGCACGGTGTCCTGATCCCGGGCGGACAGGGCGTCAAAGCTGCTGCCGTACTGTTCCCGAAGCTGCTGCAAAATCTGGCTGTTGCTCATTCCCCGGTCGTTGCCGCCCTGGGTGTTGATCTTCTGCTGGCGCTGGTTCAGCGCGGACGCCACAGAGCCCCAGTCCCCCCGTGCCGCCGCGTCAATCGCCTGCTGGTGGTAGTCCACGCCGGCAGGTGCGGAACCACCGGAATAGACGCTGTCCCAGGTGTTCTTCACCGCGTCGGCCACGTCCCGGTCATAACTTCCGCCAGAGAGATCCTTTTTGGAAAAACTGCCGGACGTCTTGGAGGAGATGGAGCCGCTGCCCATAATGTTGCTGCTCCCCTTGTAGGGATCTGATCCGCCATACTTGGCGTCGATCTTATTTTGCCGCTCCGACTGAAGCCTGCTGATCTCGGACGCGCTGGCGCCGCTGTCCTTTGCCTGCTTGATCGCCAGTGAGTAGTCCTTGTTGGGATCATAGTAACCCGCCATGGTTTCCCCTCCTTATCCCTTTACCGCCACTTCCAGTCCCGCTGCCGCCAGCCGGCGGTCAAATCCGCCGCCCCGGTAGACGAACACCAGCGTCCGCACCTGCTCATGCGTCAGATTGATCACGTCGCCGTTGCCGGTGGGATCAGAGCCGTCGCCCTGGATGATTCCCGCGTCCATCAGCTGCTCAATGGTGGGCCGGAACTTCTCCGGCACATCCTTCAAATATTTGTAGGTCACGATCTCTTCCTCCTCTACGGGTGTATTGAAAAGCGCCTGCTCCGCCGCCCGGCGGCGCGTCAGGCCCGCCAGGGGCTTGCCATTGGATTTATCATACAGGGCCATGGCCGCACAGATCTGGGACAGGCTGCGGCCCCTGCAAAGCGTCTTCAGACACCCGGCGCCGCAGTTGAAGGTGAAGGAGATCAGCGCGTCCCGCTGGTTGGTGTTCAGCTGGGCGGTCAGCGGGCAGTAGGCGGGGTTGTCCACCGCGTCGGCAAACCGCTGGCAGTCCGCTTTCAGCATCGCGTCCGCCTCCGCCTGGGTGATGGTCTGGCCCTCCCGGACATCGGGGCCGTAGTGGCCCCAGCCGATGGTCCAGTACTTCTCCGTCTTCACGGGCTTGTACGCC
>JAETOQ010000067.1 GCA_021771635.1 Oscillospiraceae bacterium
TGCTTCCTGCTCCGGCTCGGCTTCATCGGGGCGGAATACAAGGGCGAGCGGAAGGTCCTGCTGAAGAACCTCTCCGGCAGCTCGGCTTTCAAAAACGGCGAAAGGAAGGAGGCGGCTGGCAATGAAGTTTCCGAGTAGGGAGATTGTGGAGCGTGTCCGCAGGGAGTACCCTGCAGGCACACGGGTGGAGCTTGTGCGGATGGACGATGTGCAGGCTCCGCCCATCGGAACGAAGGGAACCGTGACGGGCGTGGATGACACGGCGAGCGTCATGGTAGCGTGGGACAACGGAAGCCGCCTCCATGCGATTTATGGCGAGGATGAAGTAAGAAAAATATAACAGGAAAACGGAGGAATAACGGGATGAACGCAAAACAGGCTTTTGAGAAAATCGGGTACACGCAGGTGCGTGAGGATGACGACTACATCATTTATGAAAAGGAGATTGACGGCGGGGCAGACAAAAAAGTGGTCGATTTCTGCGACCAGCTAATGAATTTCAGGGTGAGCTTTGAAAGCGAGATGAATACGCCGAGCATTGACATGGAGCTTTTCAAGGCAATCACGGTGCAGCTTGCGGAACTTGGCTGGGTGCAGTAAACCCCGCCGCACCATGGCGGATAACCTGCCATAAAATACACAAATTCCGGCCTGAATCATTGTGTAATATATGCTCCGGATTGACTTGCTATTATCCCGTTTTAGAGCGAATATGTGTACTACCGAAAGGGAAAACACAAAGGCCGGAAGGCAGAAAACGGAGGATTTCAGCATGAACGAAAAATTAGCAAGACAGGTTGAGGAAATGAAAAAGCAGACCATCGGGGTTGAGGTGGAGATGAACAGCATCGCAAGGGATAAGGCCGCGAGGATTGCGGCTAAGTTCTTCGGCACAGGAAGGTACGAAAACACGGCGGCACGGAACGGCTACAGCACCTGGTCGGCATGGGACGCGGACGGCAGGGAGTGGAAATTCCAGAAGGACGTCAGCATCGCAGGGCCGGACAGCGAAAAGTGCGAGCTGGTGACGCCGATCCTTACCTACGCGGACATGGAAACCCTGCAGGAGCTCATCCGGCAGCTACGGCACGCCGGCGCAAAGAGCGACGCGGGAAGGGGCTGCGGGGTACACATCCACATCGGGGCGAAAGGCCACACGCCGCAGACGCTCCGCAACCTTGCCAACATCATGGCAAGCCATGAGAGCCTGATTGCGGATGCCCTGGACCTTGACAGGGGCAGGATGAACCGCTACTGCCGCACGGTTGACCCGCGGTTTTTGGAGCAGGTCAACAGGAAGAAGCCGGCCACGATGGCAGCCCTTGCGGACATCTGGTACACGAGCCACGGTGCAAACTACGGCAGGAGCCAGCACTACAACGACAGCCGCTACCATATGCTCAACTACCACGCAACCTTCACCAAAGGCACGGTCGAGTTCCGGCTCTTCCAGTTCGACGAACCGGGCGACGGCCGCAGGGGCGGCCTCCACGCAGGGCAGCTTAAAAGTTACATTCAGCTTTGTCTCGCACTCAGCCAGATGGCGAAGGAAGTCAAGACGGCAAGCCCGAAGCCGCAGCAGAATGAGAACCCGAAATACGCCATGCGGACATGGCTCCTCCGGCTCGGCTTCATCGGGGACGAATTCAAGACCGCAAGGGACATCCTGACAAGGAGGCTTGCAGGGGACGCATCCTTCAGAGGCGGAAGGGCCGCTTGAAGGGACCGCAGGAGGTAGCCTCCTGCCACCTTTCCTGCCGCGGAAACGGCAGTGGACCGCTCCGGCGGTCTTAAGGTGGTAGAAGGGTGCCCCCTTCGGAAAGGACGGATATCAGAATGGAAAAAAGATACTACATTGCTTACGGCTCAAACCTGAACATCCCGCAGATGCGGATGCGCTGCCCCGGGGCGAGGATCATCGGCACTTCGGTGATTGAGGGCTACCGGCTGCTGTTCAAGGGCAGCAGGACCGGCTCCTACCTCACCATCGAGCCGCAGGAGGGCGCAAGCGTCCCCGTGGCGGCATGGGAGGTGAATGCGGAGAATGAGGCGGCGCTTGACCGCTACGAGGGCTTCCCCCACTTTTACTACAAAAAGGAGATGGAGCTGCCCCTCAAGGGAATCAGGACCGGAAAGGTGCGGATGCGGAAGGTTTTCGTTTACATCATGCATGAGGACCGCCCGCTTGGGCTGCCGAGCGAATCCTACATGGAGACCTGCAGGCAGGGCTACCAGAGCTTCGGATTCGATGAGGCGTTTCTGGAACAGGCGTATGCGGACAGCGCGGAGGAATTTCCGGGCGGGTGGAAAGCGGGGGATGCCTGCTTCATGGTCACCAACCGGAAGAACAGATGCACCGGCACCTACACCGTGCTGGGATTCGACGGGAAATATTTCTGGCTGCAGAACAGCAGGGGGAGCCGTTACCGCGCATCCGCAGGACGGATGTTCCGCAGCAGGGAGGCGGCATTTGCACCAAGGAAGGAAAATACGGAACCAGGAGGAAACCACGATGAAGGAAACAGATAATATTGCGAGGATTTCGGTCTGCCCAAGGTGCGGGCAGACCTACCACGGAAGGCCGGCAGTCTCGCGGGCAGACGGCAGGACGCAGCTCTGCCCGGACTGCGGCACCAGGGAGGCGCTGGAGAGCATCGGCGTGGACGGGGAGGAGCAGGAACAGATTCTGGAAGCCATCCACAGATGCTACGGAAGGCACGGGCAGCACTGAAAAAGGCAAAGGAGGAAGCGGCCATGAGGAAAAGGACAGAGGTCATCCGGGAGTGGATTGACGCGAGGAAGGAACGGGGCGAGATTACGAAATGTATGTTTTACATCACGGTCCCGAAGGATACTGACATTTACAAGGATGAGACCATCAGGAAGATTGAGGGGATGCTTGACAGGAACCATGTCAGCCACGGCCATGTCGATACGGTCTGCGGCGCATGGAACCTGAACCGGGACTGGATTGAGACCGGGGAGGTGGACTGCATTGTGGAGTTCTGCGGCGTGTACCCCGTTGATTGGGACCTGGAGGATGTGGCAGAGTTTGAACGGATGGAAACGGATGGCGAGATCATCGCCCTGGTTGACTGGATAGAGGATGGGAAACATATCCCCAACCATTGAAAACTACACAATTCCCGATGCAGATATTTGTACAGTTTATGCCCGTAATTGACTTGCTATTATCCGCAATCAGAGCGAATATGTGTACTACCGAAAGGGGAAACAAAAACACAAAACGGAGGTACACACCATGAAAGAGAACATTTTTGAAACAGCATACGCACAGATGCAGGAACTTAAAAAATCCTACGAGGCAGCAGCAGACGAGGCGGGGAAGGAAAAGGCAAGGGCTGGATATAACGCTTTGATGGAGGGCCTTGAGGGGCTTGGGGCGGCTGCCTGCCGCATCTGGAGGGAATACGAAACCGCCAGGGAGAACGGGAACGCCTGCCTTGACATCAGCGATGTGGTCTGGGAGAAAGATGTGGAAAGCCTCATCTCCTGCATGAGGGAGAACGGGATCAGCGAGTTCACCTTTTCCTCCGGATGGAGCAGTGCGGTGGAGACCGCATGGCTTTTTACGCAGAACGGCTGCGAACTGGCCGGGATGGTCGAGGTGAACGGGAGCATGAACCATTTTGCAGGGGAACACGACAAAAAGCACGGCTACCTTTTCAGGGTAAAATAGGAACACCCAAGCCGACAGATTACGGCTCTGTCGGCTTGTAGCGATAGATTACGGCTTGTCGATGGCAGGCCATTTTTCATGCCATCTTTGGGGAGGTGATGCCGATGGCAATGCGGAAGCTGAAAAAATACAGGCCGACGAAGTTCAAGGCGAAGGACAGCCGCTATGATAAGGATGCCGCCGATTTTGCCGTGATGTTCATCGAGAGCCTTTGCCACACCAAGGGGACATGGGCGGGGAAGCCTTTTGAACTGATCGACTGGCAGGAGCAGATTATCCGTGACATTTTCGGCACTCTGAAGCCGAACGGCTACCGCCAGTTTAATACAGCATACGTTGAGATTCCAAAGAAGCAGGGCAAGTCGGAGCTTGCCGCCGCCGTGGCGCTGCTCCTGACCTGCGGGGACGGGGAGGAACGTGCCGAGGTGTACGGGTGCGCCGCCGACCGGCAGCAGGCTACCATTGTTTTCGATGTTGCCGCTGATATGGTGCGGATGTGTCCTGCCCTTTCCAAGCGGGTGAAGATACTTGCTTCACAGAAGCGGATCATCTACACGCCCACCAATTCCTTCTACCAGGTGCTTTCGGCGGAGGCGTATTCCAAGCACGGCTTCAACATTCACGGCGTGGTGTTTGACGAGCTGCACACGCAGCCGAACCGGAAATTATTTGACGTCATGACCAAGGGTTCCGGGGACGCCAGGATGCAGCCGCTGTATTTCCTCATCACCACGGCGGGGACGGACACCCATTCCATCTGCTACGAGACGCACCAGAAGGCAAAGGATATTTTAGAGGGCAGGAAAATTGACCCTACATTTTACCCGGTGATCTATGGCGCAGACGAGGCGGATGACTGGACGGACCCAAAGGTGTGGAAGAAAGCGAACCCCTCGCTGAACATCACAGTGGGGATTGACAAGGTGGAGGCCGCTTGCGAATCGGCAAAGCAGAATCCCGGCGAGGAGAATTCTTTTCGGCAGCTCCGCCTGAACCAGTGGGTGAAACAGGCAGTCCGTTGGATGCCCATGGACAAATGGGATGCCTGCGCCTTCCCGGTTTCGGAGGATGGCCTGGAGGGGCGTGTGTGCTACGGCGGGCTGGATTTGTCCTCCACTACGGACATCACGGCGTTCGTGCTGGTATTCCCGCCGCTGGATGAGGAGGATAAATACTGTGTCCTGCCGTACTTCTGGGTGCCGGAGGAAACGCTGGAGCTGCGTGTGCGGCGCGACCATGTCCCCTACGATGTGTGGGAGCGGCAGGGGAAGCTGATGGCCACAGAGGGCAACGTGGTGCATTACGGCTATATTGAGAAATATATCGAGCGGCTTGGGGAGCGGTTCAACATCCGGGAGATCGCCTTTGACCGGTGGGGAGCGGTGCAGATGGTGCAGAACCTGGAGGGCATGGGCTTCACGGTGGTCCCGTTCGGCCAGGGCTTCAAGGATATGTCCCCGCCTACCAAGGAGCTGATGAAGCTGGTGCTGGAGCAGATGATTGCCCACGGCGGGCATCCGGTGCTGCGGTGGATGATGGATAACATCTTCATCCGCACCGACCCTGCAGGAAATATCAAAGCGGATAAAGAAAAGTCCACGGAGAAGATTGACGGGGCGGTGGCCACGATCATGGGGCTTGACCGCGCCATCCGCTGTGGGAACGATGCGGGGGTTTCCGTCTATGACAGCCGGGGGCTCCTTGTCTTTTGATTTTTCACCAGTCTGTACACATTATCTTTGTCGGTTCCTTATGGCTATTTTTCCCATGTTCCTTTATGCTGTCTGGCGAAGGAGGTGGAAGGATGGATGAGAAGGATTTCCTTGAGCTTATCATTTCGGAACGGATGGGGATGCACCATGACGCCTTTAAAAAGGAATATCCCCCTACGGAGGAACAGGCGGCGGAGATGGAGAAAGCAGACCAGGCACACGAGCTGCTGTTTGAGCAGTTAAGCGCGGAGCAGAGGAAAATGATGGAGCTGTGCGAGGATGTGACGAATTCGGAAGCCACAAGGGAAAACGAATACTACTACCGGGCAGGATTCCGGGACGGGATAAACCTTGACAGATGGGTAAAACAGTTCAAGGAAGAAAAATAGAAAACGCATACTGCGGGCAGGCAGACGGGCATCGCTTCGGCGGTGCCTTCTGTCTGTCCGCTTTTCGGAAAGGAGCGTGGTTCCTATGGGATTATTCAGCGGATTGTTCAGGGCGAGGGATGCGCCCACGAACCGCACATCGGGCAGCGCCTACAGCTTTTTCATGGGCGGCAGCACCAGCGGCAAGCGTGTCAATGAGCGTTCCTCCATGCAGATGACGGCGGTGTACTCCTGCGTCCGGATTCTGTCCGAGGCGGTGGCGGGGCTGCCGTTGCATTTCTACAGATATACGGATAACGGCGGGAAGGAAAAGGCGGCGGACCACCCGCTGTATTTTTTACTCCATGACGAGCCGAACCCGGAGATGACTTCCTTCGTGTTCCGGGAAACGCTGATGACGCACCTGCTCCTGTGGGGCAATGCCTACTCGCAGATCATCCGAAACGGCAAGGGGGAGGTCATCGCACTATACCCTCTGATGCCGGACAGGATGAATGTGGAGCGGGATTCCAAGGGGCAGCTCTATTACGAATATACGGTGAGCATGGATGATGCGCCCACGGTGAAAGGCAGCACGGTCATCCTGCCTCCCTCGGAGGTGCTGCACATCCCCGGTCTTGGCTTTGACGGTCTGGTGGGCTATTCCCCCATTGCCATGGCAAAGAACGCCATCGGCATGGCGATTGCCTGCGAGGAGTACGGGGCGAAGTTCTTCGCCAACGGCGCACAGCCGAGCGGCGTGCTGGAGCATCCGGGGACGCTGAAAGATCCGTCAAGGGTAAGGGAGAGCTGGCAGTCCACCTTCGGCGGCAGCCACAATGCCAACAAGGTGGCAGTTTTAGAGGAGGGGATGAAGTACACTCCGATTTCCATCTCGCCGGAACAGGCGCAGTTTTTGGAAACGCGGAAGTTCCAGATCAATGAGATTGCGAGGATTTTCCGTGTGCCTCCGCATATGGTGGGCGATCTGGAAAAAAGCAGCTTCTCCAACATCGAGCAGCAGTCTTTGGAATTTGTGAAATACACCCTCGACCCATGGGTGTCCCGGTGGGAGCAGTCCATGGCGCGGTCTTTGCTGACACCAGAGGAAAAGAAGCAGTATTTTGTGAAATTCAACGTGGACGGCCTGCTCCGGGGCGATTACCAGAGCCGCATGAACGGATATGCCGTGGGGCGGCAGAACGGGTGGATGTCCGCAAACGACATCCGGGAGCTGGAGAACCTTGACCGCATCCCGGAGGAATTGGGCGGCGACCTGTACCTCATCAATGGGAACATGACAAAATTGTCCGACGCCGGTCTTTTCGGCAGAAAGGACGGAGAGGAGGAATCCAATGAAGACGAAGAAGTTCTGGAACTGGAGGAAAGTGAAGAACCAGGAGCCGGAAGTGACAGAGCGGATACTGGAACTGAACGGCACCATCGCAGAGGAAAGCTGGTTTGACGATGACGTCACACCGCAGCTTTTCAAGGATGAGCTGAACAGTGGCACGGGTGACATTACCGTGTGGATCAATTCACCGGGCGGCGACTGCGTGGCGGCAGCACAGATCTACAATATGCTCTCCAACTACAAGGGCAAAGTCACAGTGAAGATTGACGGCATCGCTGCATCGGCGGCATCCGTCATTGCCATGGCGGGCGACACCGTCCTGGTATCCCCGGTTTCCATGCTGATGATCCACAATCCCGCCACCATCGCCTGGGGCGACCATGCGGAGATGCAGAAGGCTATTGATATGTTATCCGAAGTAAAGGAATCCATCATCAACGCCTATGTGTTAAAGACGGGGCTTTCCCGTCCGAAGCTGTCGCACCTGATGGATGCGGAAACGTGGATGGACGCGAACAAGGCGGTGGAGCTTGGCTTTGCGGATGAAATCATGACACGGGCAAAGGCGGAGCCGGAAAAGGAGCCGGACCAAAGGCAGATATCCAGGCGCAGGCACAAATCCCTGCTGCGGATACAGAAACCGGCCGTTCCGTGGACGCACTCATGGAGCGGCTTAATTTATTGAAACGATAAGAAGGAGGATTTCATTATGACGATTCTGGAACTGCGTGAGAAACGCGCAAAGGCATGGGAGGCAGCAAAGGCATTCCTGGATTCCCACAGGAAGGAGAACGGCATCCTTTCCGCAGAGGATGACGCCGCATACACGAAGATGGAGCAGGAGATCACTGACCTTGGGAAAGAGATCGCAAGGCTGGAGCGGCAGGAGGCGCTTGATGCGGAGCTGAACCGCCCGGTGAATAAGCCCCTCACGGGGAAACCGGGCGGCAGGGCGGACGCGGATGACGGGGAGGATAAGACCGGGCGCGCCTCCGACGATTACCGGAAGAATTTCTGGAACGCCATGCGCTCCAAAGTGCCGATGCCGAATGTGACCAATGCCCTGCAGATTGGCACGGACTCCGAGGGCGGCTACCTGGTGCCAGATGAATACGAGAGGACGCTTGTGGAGGCGCTGGAGGAGGAGAACATCTTCCGGCAGATGGCGAAGGTCATCCAGACATCCAGCGGCGACCGCAAGATTCCCGTGGTGGCTTCCAAAGGCACGGCATCCTGGATTGACGAGGAGGGCGCATACCCGGAGAGCGACGACTCCTTCGGGCAGGTTTCCATCGGCGCTTACAAGCTCGGCACCATGATCAAGGTTTCCGAGGAGCTGTTGAACGACAGCGTCTTTGACCTGCAGTCCTATATCTCCCGCGAGTTTGCCCGCCGCATCGGGGCGAAGGAAGAGGAGGCATTCTTCACGGGGGACGGCAAGGGCAAGCCGTTAGGGGTGCTTGCGGCCACGGGCGGCGCGGAAACGGGCGTGACCGCCGCGTCCGCAACGGCAGTGACGGCGGATGAGCTGATGGATTTATACTATTCGCTGAAATCCCCGTACCGCAAGAAATCCGTGTGGGTGCTGAATGATTCCACCATCAAGGCCATCCGCAAGCTGAAGGACAATAACGGGCAGTATTTATGGCAGCCTTCCCTGACAGCCGGGGCGCCGGACATGATTTTAGGCCGCCCCATTAAGACTTCTGCCTATATGCCGGCCATTGCCGCAGGCGCAAAGACCATCGCCTTCGGTGATTTCAGCTACTATTGGATTGCCGACCGGCAGGGGCGCAGCTTCAAGCGCCTGAACGAGCTGTTCGCAGCCACCGGGCAGGTGGGCTTCCTCGCTTCGCAGCGTGTGGACGGGAAGATGATCCTTGCGGAAGCGGTGAAGGTGCTGGTGCAAAAAGCGGCATCTGCAGGCTAATGGAAGGGGGCGGGCATGGTGGTGACGCTGGAAGAAATGAAAAATTACCTCCGAGTGGATTACGATGACGATGATGCCCTGATTAGAAGCATTATCCGGGCATCGGAAAAAATCTGCATGGACGTGGCACGGATGGATGACGCGGGGGAGTTTGCGGCAGTGGAAAACGCAGAGATAGCCGTGCAGTATACAGCCGCCTATCTGTATGAACACCGGGAGGATGCCGACCACCATGCCCTCATGCTCACCCTGCGGGCGCTTCTTTCCGGCAGCCGGAAGGAGGCGTTCTGATGGAGGTTTCCCTTTTGAATGTCCGCATCACCTTCCAGAAGAATGGTGTGGCGGTGGACGGCATCGGCAACCATAAGAACACATGGGCGGATTATTATTCCTGCCATGCCACAGCCAGTGGCGAGGCGGGGAAGCAGACCAGTGAAGCAAATGTGGCTGCCACAGTAGTGGATGAATCGGATATTTCTTTCACGGTAAGGTACTGTAAAAAGGCATCCATGATTGATTCCACAGGATACCGTGTGGTATTTGGCGGCGGGATTTACGACATCCTCGCCGTTGACCACATGAATTATAAAAAGAAATGCATCAAATTCAAGTGCAGGAAAGCGAGGCGGTGAGGATGGCGAACGGCGTATCTATCGACCGGATGGCAGACGAGATTATGAAGGGGCTGGCGGAATATGCGGGCCTTGCCACGGAGGATGTGAAAAAGGCGGTGAGGAAAGCCGGGACAGCGGTGCGCAGGGACATTGAAGCCAACGCACCGAAGGACACCGGGAAGTATGCGAAATCATGGGCGGTGAAGACCACGAAGGAAACTTCCAATTCACTGGAGGTGACGGTGCATTCCAGGAACCGCTACCAACTGACGCACCTCCTGGAACATGGCCATGCCAAGCGGGGTGGCGGGCGCGTTCCCGCAAAGCCGCATATCGCGGCGGCGGAGCAGGCCGGCAGCCGGCAGCTTGAAAAGGAAATACAGAAAGCATTGGAGGGATAGGCTTTGGAAACATTGATAGCCATTTTGAAAGAGACCGGCATCCCCTTCGCCTATGACCATTTTGCGGAGGGCGAGTCGCCGGAGCCGCCGTTTGTCTGCTACCTCCTGCCGCAGAGCGACAATTTCGCCGCTGACGGCATGGTGTACTTCAAGGCGAGCGGCGTGAAGATAGAACTGTACACCGACATCAAAGACCTGTCGGTGGAAAAGAAGCTGGAGGACGCGCTGGATAAGCGGCGCATCTTCTACAACAAGTCGGAGGTCTGGATTGACAGCGAGAAGCTGTACGAGGTCCTCTACCAGTTTGATATGGAGGTGGTTTGCGATGCCGAAGAAGAATAAAGTGAAATTCAACATCTGCAACGTGCATTACGCACTGCTGACGCTGGGTGTGGACGGGGCGGTGTCCTTTGGCACGCCCGTTGCGATGCCCGGCGCCGTTTCCCTTTCCCTGGACCCCAACGGCGAGCCGAGCAATTTCTACGCGGACGGGTACGCCTATTACACGGTCAGCAACAACATGGGCTACGAGGGGGATTTGGAGCTTGCCATGGTGCCGGAGAGCTTCCGCACCGACGTGCTGAAGGAGTCGCTGGATGAGAACAAGGTGCTGTTAGAGAACGCCAACGCGGAGACGGAGAACTTCGCCCTGCTGTTTGAGTTTGACGGCGATGTCCGGAAAATCCGCCATGTGCTGTACAACTGCTCGGCGGCACGACCGACCATCGAGTCCCAGACCAACGAGGACGAGATCGAGGTGCAGACCGAGACGCTGTCCATCACGGCGGCCCCGCTGGCGAGCGGCTATGTGAAGGCAAAGACCGGAGACGGCACCACGGACGAAGTCTACCAGAACTGGTACAAGAGCGTGTACCTGCCGGATGCAGCAGCGGGCGGCACTTCCGGCGGTGATACTGAAAGCGGCGGCACGGACATGGAAGGGGAGGTGTAATTTATGAGCATGAAACAGAATATTGAGATTGACGGGAAGCAGGTGCCTTTCAAGGCATCCGCAGCCATCCCGCGGATTTACCGGATGAAGTTCCACCGGGACATATACAAAGACCTGCGTTCACTGGAAAAATCCATCGGTGACGGGGACGAGGAGAGTTCCAACCTCGACCTGTTCTCTTTGGAGATGTTCGAGAACATCGCCTATGTGATGGCGAAACACGCAGACCCCGGCATCCCGGACAGCCCGGAAGAATGGCTGGATGAATTCAACACCTTTTCCATCTACCAGGTGCTTCCAAAGCTGATACAGCTATGGGGGCTGAACGTGCAGACGGATGTCCAGTCTAAAAAAAACTTCGACCGACTGACCGGGAAATGACAACGCCGCTGTTCCTGCTCCGGTGTGTCCAGCTTGGGCTTTCCATCCGGGATTTGGATTTGCTCACCATCGGGATGGTCAACGATATGTTTGCGGAGAGCAGGAACGACGAATACAAGGGCTATAAGGAAATCGCCACCCAGGAGGATTTCGACCGCTTTTAGGCGGCATCCCCCTGGGTATATTTTTGCATTTTAACAGGAAGGGGTGTCTGCCGTGGCGAACAGAATCAAGGGTATCACTGTTGAGATCGGCGGGGATACCACCAAGTTACAGACCGCATTAAAAGGAGTTAATTCCTCCATCCGAGATACGCAGTCGCAGCTTAAGGATGTGGAGAAGCTCTTAAAATTAGACCCCGGCAATACGGAGCTGCTGGCGCAGAAGCACCGGCTTCTCGGTGATGCTGTAAATGAAACCAAAGAGAAACTTGCCACGCTGAAAACGGCGGCGGAGCAGGCAAACACGGCCCTTGCCAACGGGGAAATCTCGCAGGACCAGTACGATGCCCTCCAGAGGGAAATCATCGAAACGGAAAATAACCTGCGTGACCTGGAGCGGCAGGCAGGGCAGTCCGCTGTGGCATTGCAGAAAATCTCCGCCACGGGGGAAAAGCTGAAGACCGTGGGGGACAATATTTCCTCCGCCGGGCAGAAGCTGCTCCCCGTCACGGCGGGCGTGACCGCCCTCGGCACGGCTGCGGTCAGCACGGCGGCAAACTTTGAATCTTCCATGTCGCAGGTGCAGGCGACTATGGGCATCACGAAGGATGCCATGTCCACAGTAAACGGCGAGAGCGTCAATACGATGGATACGCTTTCGGCATTGGCAAAGAAGATGGGTGCGGAGACGGCGTTCTCCGCTTCGGAGTGTGCGGAGGCTTTGAACTACCTTGCCCTCGCCGGGTACGACACGCAGCAGATGTGCGACACGCTCCCCACCGTCTTAAACCTTGCGGCGGCCGGCGGCATTGACCTTGCGGCGGCATCGGACATGGTGACGGATGCCATGTCCGCCCTTGGCATGGGCGTGGATGAGGCGGGGACGATGGTGGACCAGATGGCGAAGACCGCCTCCACCACCAACACCTCCGTGGCACAGCTTGGCGAGGGCATCCTTACCATCGGCGCGACCGCAAAGACCGTGAAGGGCGGCACGGCGGAGCTGAACACGGCCCTCGGCATCCTCGCCAACAACGGCATCAAGGGTGCGGAGGGCGGCACACACCTCCGAAACGTCATCCTTTCCCTGCAGAACCCGACCGACAAGGCGGCCGCCTGCATGGAGCAGCTCGGCCTGGATGTCTACGATTCCGAAGGGAATATGCGCTCCCTCAATGACATCCTGGGAGATTTGAACACGAGCATGGACGGCATGACGGCGGCGGAGAAGTCCAACATCATCGGGCAGATTTTCAACAAGACCGACCTGTCCTCCGTGAACGCCCTGCTTGCAAACACAGGAACTACCTGGGATGAGCTGCAGCAGTCCATCATTGACAGCGGCGGCGCGGCGCAGCAGATGGCGGACACACAGCTTGACAACCTACAGGGGCAGCTCACTATTTTAAAGTCAGCCTTAGAGGGGCTGGCGATTTCTTTCGGTGAACTTCTGATGCCCGCGATAAAGACCATCGTCGGGTGGGTGCAGAAGTTCGTGGACTGGCTGAACGGCATGGACGAGGGGACGAAAAAGGTGGTGACTACCATCGCGCTCCTTGCGGCAGCCCTGGGGCCGGTGCTGATTGTCATCGGAAAAGTGGTGTCTGCGGTCGGCACAATCATGACGATTGTTCCGAAGGTGGCGGGAGTCATCAATACCGTAAAAACTGCTTTTGCCGCCTTGAACACCACCATGCTTGCGAATCCCATATTCCTCATTATCGCAGCGATTACGGCACTGGTGGCGGCGTTTATCTACCTGTGGAACACAAATGAGGATTTCCGGCAGTTCTGGATCAACCTCTGGGAGAATGTGAAGGAGGTCGCCATTGCCGTATGGGAGGCGATCAAAAACTTCTTTTCGGCGGCATGGGAAGCTATATCTTCCACGGCGCAGGCGGTGTGGAACGGGATAAAAGATTTCTTTTCCGGTCTGTGGGAAGGGATAAAAACGATATTCAGCACAGTGGTGGAAGTGATTAAGACCATCATCACCACCTATTTCAACATTTACAAAACCATTATTACCACGGTATTGAATGCAATAAAGACGGTATTCACGACCGTATGGAACGGGATAAAAACCGTGGTCACCACGGTGGTGACGGCAATCCAGACCTTTATCACCACGGCATGGAACGCCATCAAAAATACAGTCACGACTGTCCTGAATGCGATAAAGACGGTCATCACCACGGTATGGAATGCCATCAAGTCCGCAGTTACTTCTGTCGTGAACGGGATTAAATCCACCATCACTTCTGTGTGGAATGGCATCAAATCCACGGTTTCGGGTGTGGTGAACAGCATTAAAAATACGGTCACCACAGTGTTCAACAATATCTGGAGCGGCATAAAAGGGACCATGGGGAAAATCGTGTCCTCCATCAAGGAAGGGTTCAATAACGCCATCAGCTTCATCACGAGCCTTCCGTCCAAAGCCCTGCAGTGGGGCAAGGACATGATCATGGGCATCGTGAACGGCATCAAAAGCTGCATCGGGGCCGTGGGCGATGCCGTGAGCAGCGTGGCGAATAGGATCAAGTCCTTCCTGCACTTCTCCGTGCCGGACGAAGGGCCGCTGACCGATTACGAGAGCTGGATGCCGGACTTCATGAAGGGGCTGGCAAAGGGCATCGAGGACAGCAAGAGCATGGTGGCAAGGGCGATGGACGGCGTGGCGGCAGACATGATCCTGAACCCTTCCGTAGCCGTGCAGGAGATTTCTGTATCAGGAAGCGGCGGGGACGGCGTGCCGCAGGGCGGCTCCATAAACGGCCCGCTGATCGAGGTGAAGGAAATGAACGTGAGGAGCGAGGAGGACATCCGCAAAATCTCACAGCAGCTTTACCGGCAGCTCCAGCAGGGGCGGCGGGCAAACGGGTATTCGTAAAGGAGGGATGCATGGATGGGATTTTCTTTTGACGGCGTCACATCAAGGAGCATGGGGATTGCAAGCCGGATGACAACGGAGAACCGGGTGCCGGAACTGAAAAACCGCACCATTTCCATGGCGGGCAGGGACGGCCTGATTGACCTTGGCGCGTCCCTTTCCGAGCGGGTGATAGAGATATCCTGCTTCATCCCTCCCAGGCGGACGATGGCGGCGCTCCTGGAATGCAAGGATGAGATTGTAAGCTGGTTAAGTCCAGACAAAGGGGTGTGCGAACTGAAGCTGGACACGGAGCCTGGGCGGGTGTATTACGCAAGGCTCCAGAGCGGCGTCACCTTTGAACGGGTGGTGCGGCTGGCGGCAGCCTTCGACCTTGCTTTTTTCTGCCCGGACCCCTTCGGCTACGCTGCGGAGGATGAGGTCTTTACCATCACGGAAGCGGGAAGCCATACGGTGAGGCGGAGGCTTGGGAACTTATACTCCAACCCTGTCTACCGGCTGAAAGGCGTCCTGGCATCCGGGGCGGGCAGATACATCAGCATCACCACAAACGGGGCGGAACTGAAAATAGCAAGCGCCACGCTCTCGGAAGGGGAAACGCTGGTAATCGATACGGCGAAAATGACGGCATGGGTGGAGGATGCGGAGGGGAACACGCTCCGCAACGCCCTGCCATATATCGGAGAGCTGAACTTTCCCACGCTTGGGGCGGGGCTGAATACGGTGGAGGTGGAGGTATCGAACGCCGCATTTACGGAACTTGAAATACAGGCAAAGAGCCGGTGGAGGTGATTTTTTATGGGCTTGCAGGCAGTCTTAAACACACAGACGGATTTCACGGGGGAGTTCCCAGTGGAATATGCAAAGGACGGATTATGGCGCTTCAATGAGAATGCCCCGGATGCGGACACGATGCTTTCTGATTCTTCCGGCAGGGACAGGAAGATGTTTGTTTCCGGCTGGTCGGGTACAAGCGCCGGCTTCCGTAACGGGCAGAAGGGGCGGCATTTCCGCATGAACATCACAAACCCCGCCTCGGAGAAAACCTATCTGAAGGCAGCGAATGACGGCTCCATCTTCCAGAGCCTTGGGGAGCGGATCATTGTGGGCGGCTGGATGAACCCCACCACTTATTCGGTGGGCAACACCTACACGCCGATTTTTAATACGAGGCAGGGGCCGGGGCAGCCGATTTTCTATTTGTCTTTAATCCGGGGAAAGCCGAGGATCATGCTTTACAATTCCTCCGGCTCCCTAATACTGGATGAGTCGGTGACGCCGCCTTTTTCCTTTGTGAACAACGGGTGGTATTTCATTGCCTGTGTGATAGAGCCGGACAATAAAAAGGCGCAGTATGTCATAGGCGACCGGGGAAGCGGGGCGGTATGGATTTCTGCGGCTCTGTCCTTTACGGGGGAGCTGAACCGCTCCTGCACGGCAGACCTCATCATGGGGATGCACGCCAATTCCTACTGGTATGCGGGAGGCATTGACGACTGGTTCCTGGATTGCGATTCGCAGCTTACCGCAGAGGATTTGGCGGATTATTTCCGTGCCACGATTTTTGCCAACGGCGGCGATACAGCAGGGGAAGTGGATGCCCTGGCAGAGCCGGGGTATGTGACGCTCCGGAAAACCAATGGGGCATACTCGGAAAGCGGCGTGCTTTATACACGAGCCGTGGAATACGGGCTTTCCGGCGCGGGCAAGGTGTCTGTTTCCAGCGAGTGCATTCCCGGCGTGACGGACATTCCCCTTGTGGAAACCTCCACGAGCAATGACCTCATTAGCTGGAGCGATTGGGCGGCGGTGGGCGCGGATGGGAAGATGCCCTCCCCTGCCCGTGCATACATCCGTTTCCGGGTGACGCTCACGACAGCAGACACGGCGCGGACGCCGAAGCTGACGGACATCCAGATTTTTGACATACCGAAGTCCCCCTACGAGAAGATTGGCTATGCCCGCCCGGTTGTCCTGGACTCAAACGGTGCATGGGAGGCGGTGCTGGAAAACGCCTACGGCATCATCGTGACGGGCGAGGTCAACGGCGAGGATACACTTTCCTTCTCCATCCCCTTTGCCGACGCCAAGCGGAAGTATATCGACAACGAGAAGAAAATCCAGATCGTGGATGATATATACATCATCCGAACGGTCACGGACAGCAAGGATGCCTCCGGCAACGCCGTGACGGAGGTGTACGCCGAGGCGGAGTTTTACAACCTTGCCTATTCCGTCCGGAAGGAGGAGAAAGCCTTTGACGCGGAGACGGCGGATGCAGCCATGGCCTACGCCCTTTCCGGCACGGAATGGAAGGTCGGGACGGTCACGGTCACAACGAAGCGCACATGGACCTCCACGGAGAAAAATGCACTGTCTATTTTAAGGGCGGTGGCAGACCTCCACGGCGGTGACCTGGTCTTTGACTGCCCGAACCGGCTGGTGCATCTCCTGATTCTGAACGGGAAGGACAGCGGCGCGCTGTTCATGTACGGGAAGAACATGAAGGACATTGAGCGGACGGTGGACACCACGGGGCTTGTTACGAGGCTGTATGCCGTCGGTGCGGACGGCATGACCTTTGCCAGCATCAACGGCGGGAAGCCCTATGTGGAGGATTTCACTTATTCCAAGGAGGTGCGTGTTTCCTCCCTGGACTGCTCCGCATTCACGAACCCTTACCAGATGCTGGAATTTACCCGCATGAGGCTTGCGGATTACTGCAGGCCGACCGTCTCCTATGTGCTGAACGCCATGGATTTATCTGTGCTGACGGGATATGAGCATGAGGCGTGGGAGCTTGGGGATTATGTGCGGGTGGAGGATAAGGACCTGGGGCTTTCGGTCACCACGAGGATTGTGCGGAGGGAATACAACCTGCAGGAGCCGTGGAACACGGTGCTGGAGCTTTCCACGGTGCTGAAGAACCTGGGCAGCTCCACGAGCAAGTGGGACAATGCCGCCGATTCCTTAGAGGGCGTCAGCGTGGTGTCCAGCGAGGACATCGCGGAGCTGGTGCCGTTCAACCTCCTTAGAAATTCCCGTGCCGATGACGGGCTTGCCTATTGGGTGTCCTCCGGCTTCGAGGCGGACGGGGAAAACGGGGCGAGCGGCACGGCATCTTTTAAAGCGGAGGGCGTGGCGGGGATGACCAAGAGCCTGTCGCAGACGGTGTACCCCGCCAGCCGGGACAGCTATACCATCTCGGCACAGATTGCGTCCGAGAACCTTAAGAAACTGAGCGGCAATTCGCAGGTCGGCATTGAGATCGTGCTGGAATATGAGGACGGCAGCACGGAATCAAGGTTCATTGATTTATATTGATGGGAGGGATTTGTGTGGCATATTTTTCAAGGACAATCGCAAAGATTACCCCGGAAAACTTCTCATCCGAAAGGCTGAAATCCGTCACCGTCCGTATCTGCATCACAGACTGCACGGGGGATTTTTACATCACCGACCTTCTCCTGCAGGGAGGGCCGGTGGCAATGGGATGGGTGGGGCATCCCTCGGAACTGAGGTGGACGCTGGATGGCTGAGTTTGTCAGGCTTGCGGAAGTGGTCAATAAAAAGAAGGATATGCGTATCGTGAGCGTGACGGTGATCCCCGCCATTGCCGACTGCTCCGGGCGTATCTGGTTTACCGACCTCCAGCTTCAGGAAGGCTCTGCGTTAAGCGGCTATGCTCCGCACACGGAAACCTGTCTGAAAAAATCGGGAAATGCTCCCGTGTGGTTCAACGGCGTGGTGCGCTCGGAAGAAACGGTGGTTATTTTCAACATGGGGAAAACATCCGCTCCGTTAGACATCCACATCTACCCAAAGTCGGACATGGCGGCGGGGACGGTGCGGCTCGCCCAGGGCGTGGGCGGCCAGAGGGCGGTGTTCCCGGAGGCCGTGAAAGCGGAGGATGACATCGCACTGCTTGCTGAAAGCAGGGAGTGTACACGGAACGGTGCAGCATTTAAGAAAGACGGTTTTTACCAGTACAGCGCCGCATGGGATTCCAAGCACAAGGTAACGCTGGAGGGCGGGAAAACGGCGAGGCTGTTATTTACGATGCAGGAAATGGAGGAAGGGGGCGGGACATTCTGATGGACACACTGAAAGGGAAACAGATCATGGTCTGGACGTTCATGGGCAACACGAGGATGTACCAGGCGCTCCGGGATTATGGCGACCGTATCAGCCAGATCGGGCTTTTCTCCTTCAAGGTCAGGGCGACCGGGGAAATCTACGAGAGCGGCGTTTCCATTGCGGAAGGCTCCACCATGCGGACGTATATCAGGAAGTGGCCGCACATCAAATGGCTGCTGACCGTGGCGAATGACGGAACGAACAGCATTTTCAAGGCGCTGCGGGAGAACACGGACGGGGCGCAGGATAAGTTCCTCTCGGAGATTGTGCGGATTATGGAGAAATACCCGTGGTGCGACGGCGTGGACATTGACCTGGAAAAAGGGGACGATTACTCCACGGCGGCGAAGTCCACGGCCATGTTCCGCAACATTTACAATACTGTGAAATCCTACAACCCGGCAAAGCTGATGAACATCTGCCTGCCGGGGATGGACAGCGTGGGCGGCTCTGTCGGCGGCGAGAACTGGTGCGTCTACGGCGACCTGAACAATTACTGCGACACGGCCTCCATCATGAGCTACGGCATGGCATGGGCGGGCAGCGCGCCGGGGCCGGTGTCCCCGCGTTCCTGGCTGGAGGGCATCTATAATTACGCCGTAAAGGTCATGAATCCGGACAAAGTGTTCCTGGGGATGCCCGCCTACGGGTGGAACTGGCGGATACACGACACGCCAAAGAACATGGGAGTCACCTACCGGGGGACTTCCAACACCTACTATGCGGCGCAGCTATGGATGAAGGGCGGCTACAACTTCACGGACGACAAGCCGCCGCAGCCGTTCATCCCCATCGTGGCCTATTGGGATGACTACGACAAGGTGCCGTGGGCGCTCCCCCA
Organism: Oscillospiraceae bacterium; assembly: GCA_021771635.1. GTDB lineage: Bacteria > Bacillota > Clostridia > Oscillospirales > Oscillospiraceae > Oscillibacter. The sequence goes on from JAETOQ010000067.1 coordinate 19,445, forward strand.
TGTGTACGACTACATGGAGGGGCGGGATGC
>JAETOQ010000002.1 GCA_021771635.1 Oscillospiraceae bacterium
TCCGTCATAGCACACAAAGTCTGCTTGGTGGGCGCCAGCCCACCGGCGCATTCTTTATGCACTCTGACGAAAAAAGCCCTGCCGTGATATGCCACTTGGAATTATGCGGTGTCGCCTTAAATAATTATGCCATAAATTCTGCCAAAAATCAATGGCAGGATTCATGCCATACTATGATGGTCACGAGGTGACGATATGAAGTTGGAACGCATCCGTGCTCTGCGGGAGGACAAAGATTGGACACAGCAGGATCTGGCAAATATGCTGCATATTAACCGCCGGACCTACTCCGCATATGAAAACGGTGTAAATGCGGTCCCATTGGACATTCTCATCGCCATTGCACACATCTACCATACCAGTACAGATTATCTTTTAGAACTGACAGACATCTCCACACCCTATCCCCCCAAAAAGTAAACCGGCCCTTTGAAGGGCCGGTTTACCTTTTTTACGAATACCGCTTGTCCAAGATCCCAACGATGTCCGCCAGGGCGCTCTCCCGGGCATCGGAGACAATGGTGGCGCCGCTCTCCCGGACCTGCGGCACGCAGTTGGCAGGGGCGAAGCCCTCCGCCGCCGCAGCCAGCATGGAGATGTCGTTGGCCTCGTCCCCGGCACAGTACACGCGGTCCATGGAGATGCCCAGCCGCGCCGCCAGGCGGCGGACCATGCCGCCCTTGTTGGCGCCCCGGACCGTCATCTCCAGCAGGCTCTGACCGGAGAAGATCAGCTCGTAATCTCCGCCCCATCCCTGTTCCGTCAGGAAGTCCTTGACAGCCTCCAGCGCGGCGTGCTCCCCCTCAAACAGCAGCTTGCCCAGGGGCAGGGGCACATCCAGCAGAGACGGGGCCTCCGTCACGCCCACCTTGGTCAAGTGCTCGTGCTGGCGGGTGATCTCATTGGGGTGCACCGCGTGGATCACGTTGTCGATGTGGTACGCCTCCACCGCCACTCCCGGGAAGTGGTCCAGCACCGCCTGCCCCCGCTGACGGGCACAGCCGTCCAGCATGGCGGTCTCCAGGTATTCGCCCTTGGCGAAGTCGTAGAGAGCCGCGCCGTTGCAGACCACGCCGGGGGCGTTCATGGGCACCATATCCGCGTATTTCATAAAAGCCGCCAGGGCCCGGCCCGTGGCGATGGCGAACCGGCCGCCCTCCGCCATGAAATACTCCAGCGCCGCCCGGTTCTTCTCCGACAGCGCCGGCACCGGCACGCCGGTGCGCAGGGCCTCTTCCGTATAGATCAGTGTATTGTCAAAGTCGCTGGCAAGCAGTACGCCGCTGAATTTTCCCATGATATGCTCCTCTCCTCAAAAGAGCCGCCGCCCGCAATGCGGACGGCGGGGTGTCTTTTTCTTATTCGCTCTTAGGCGCGGGACCGCCTTCGCCGCCCTTGTTCCGACGGCGTCCGCCCCGGTGATGGGGCCTGCGGCGGCGCTTGGCCTCTCCGCCGTCACCGCCCTCGGCGGCTTTCGCCTCGGGCTTGGGCTGCTGGGGCTGTTTGGGCCCCTGCTGCTTGGGTGGGCGGGGCTTCTGGTTCCCCTGGCCGCTCTTGTTCTCCTCCCCGGACTTTGGCTGGGCGGCCTGTCTGCCGTCCGGCTTGACCAGATCACCGGCGGGCTTGCCGCCCCGGCGGCGTCCGCCCCGGTGACGGCGGCGGGGCTTGCCGCTCTCGCTGCCCTCCACGCCCATCTTCTCCCGGACAGGCGCGTCCTCCAAATGGGAGTCCATGTAAAAGGGCGTGGCGGTGATGACCGGCGCGATGAACTCCTCCTCCGGCTTCTCCTCCACATAGCGGGCGGGGCGCTCCGGGATCTCAATGCCCTCCCGGCTGCCCTTGCCGTTCCGCAGGACCCGGACCTCGCAGCCCCGGTAGGTCTTCAGCGGCTCGCTGGGCAGGGCGGAATCCAGGCAGACCTTCATGGTCTCCCGCAGCAGGTCCACACTCTTCACGTTGCCCGGACCGTCGGGCGTCTGGACAAAGGACTCCACCTTGGGCATGCGCTTGGCGGCGTCCTCATAGGCGTTCTGCTCGTATTTCAGGCAGCACATCAGCCGGCCGCAGGTGCCGGAGATCTTCGTGGGGTTCAGGCTCAGATTCTGCGTCTTGGCCATCTTGATGGAGACGGGCATGAACCCGTCCAAAAACTGGGAGCAGCAGAAGGGCCGGCCGCAGATGCCCAGGCCCCCGATCATCTTGGCCTCGTCCCGGACGCCGATCTGCCGCAGCTCGATCCGGGCCCGGAACACAGCCGCCAGGTCCCGCACCAGCTCCCGGAAATCCACCCGGCCGTCGGCGGTGAAGTAAAAGATGATCTTGTTGCCGTCAAAGCTGGCGGAGACATTCACCAGCTTCATCTCCAGGCCGTGGTCCGCGATCTTCTTCTCGCAGATGTCAAAGGCCTCGCTCTCTTTCTTCTTGTTGTGCTCCACGGTGCGGCAGTCGGCCTCCGTGGCCTTCCGCAGCATGGCGCACAGGGGCTTGACGATGGCGGAATCCTCCACCTCGTGGTTGCCCTCCGTGCAGGTGGCGAACTCCGGGCCCTGGGCGGTCTCCACGATCACCTGGTCCCCCATCTTCACCTGTGTCCCCCTGGGATCAAAAAAATAATTTTTACATCCACCCCGAAAGCGGACGCTGATCACTTCTGTCAAAGGATACCCTCCAATTCCGCGGCGAGGGCGCCTAACACATGGCCGGGACCGACGTTGTAGGCGCATTCCCCGTGATACTTCTGTAACAGTTCTATTGTGCGCATGATTTGGTTTTTTGTCAAGTTTTTCGCAAGATATGGCGCGATCTCACGGTCATTTTCCTCCGGCTGGCCGCCATACAGCAGCAAAAGCGCCGACGCAAAGGCGGAACGGCTCCGTTCCAGCAGGGCCGACAGGTCCTCCCGGGTGGTGCGCTTTTTCTCCAGCCGGGCGGCCATCTCCGCCACAGCGCCGTGTTTCCGCTTTCCAATGGCCCGGCAAAGCTCCTCTCCCGCCTCGGACACCTCGCCCGCCGTCTCCGCCCCCGGGCGCAGCTTCAGCTCCACGCAGCGGGAGCGCAGCGTCTGCAACACCACAGCGGAGTTCTCCGCACAGAAGAGGAATGCCGCGTAGGGCGGCCCCTCCTCCACGATCTTCAAAAGCACGTTCTGGTCCTGCTCCGTCAGCAGGGCGCAGTCGGGAAAAATGTAGATCTTCCGTGCCCCCTCGTTGGGCCGGATATAGGCGTCCGCCCGAATTTCCCGCACCACGTCCACGGCGATGTTCTTATGCTGGTCGTCCCGCACCGTGATAACGTCTGGGTGGATCTCCCCCTGCACCTTGCGGCAGGCCGGGCACACGCCGCAGGGCCGCGCTCCCGCTCCGGCACACTCCATGGCCGCGGCGGCATAGCGGGCGGCGGCCAGCCGATCTCCGCTGCCGGTGAACAGCAGAGCGTGGGACAATGTGCCCCGGGCTGCCGCCTCCCGGATGCGGGCGGAGACGGGGTCGTTTTCAGGCTGGCCAAATGGGTTCATGGCGGCGCTCCTCTCTGTGTTCTTCCAAATCTTTTGATATTTTATCATGATTTTTTAAAAAAAGGAAGCGGGAAACTGCGCCTCCTGGCAGGAAAGCGCTGCTTCGGCGGCCGCCAGCTCCGTCCGCCGGGTCCGGACGGGATCTCCGGACCGCGGCCGTTCCGGGGAGGCGTTCACTCTTTAATCGTTTTCCTGCGGGCGTCGGCTCCTCCCGGGTGTTTTCTCCGTTTTTATATAAAATTGCCATGATTTTGTTGAATTGCTTGAAATTTTAGCCATTTTCTTATGCTATTTATGTATTGTTTTCCAGAAAGCTTCCTATTATAATATTATCGTCAATTTAGCTAATCGTTTAACCGAGGACAGCTTGGTAGGTTTATCTGCCATCAGGCAGCGACAAAAAACGGAGGAATGAAAATGAGCAAAAAGTATTGTTATCTGTTCACCGAGGGCAACGCCAACATGCGTGAGCTCCTGGGCGGCAAGGGCGCCAATCTGGCGGAGATGACCAACATCGGTCTGCCCGTGCCCCAGGGCTTCACCATCACCACCGAGGCCTGCACCCAGTATTACGAGGACGGCCGCCAGATCAATCCCGACATCCAGGCTGAGATCATGGAGTACATCGAGAAGATGGAAACCATCACCGGCAAGAAGTTCGGCGATCAGGAGAATCCCCTGCTGGTCTCCGTCCGTTCCGGCGCCCGGGCCTCCATGCCCGGCATGATGGACACCATCCTGAACCTGGGCCTCAACGAGACCGTGGTGGAAGTGCTGGCCAAGAAGTCCGGCAACCCCCGCTGGGCCTGGGACTGCTATCGCCGCTTTATCCAGATGTACTCCGACGTGGTCATGGAGGTCGGCAAGAAGTACTTCGAGCAGCTGATCGACAAGATGAAGGAAGCGCGGGGCGTCACCCAGGACGTGGAGCTGACCGCCGAGGACCTGAAGGAGCTGGCCGGCCAGTTCAAGGCTGAGTACAAGAGCAAGATCGGCGCGGAGTTCCCCACTGATCCCAAGGAGCAGTTGATGGGTGCCGTTCAGGCCGTGTTCCGTTCCTGGGACAATCCCCGCGCCAATGTCTACCGCCGGGACAATGATATCCCCTACTCCTGGGGCACTGCCGTCAACGTCCAGTCCATGGCCTTCGGCAACATGGGCGATGACTGCGGCACCGGCGTGGCTTTCACCCGCAACCCCGCCACCGGCGAGAAGAAGCTCTTCGGTGAGTTCCTGACCAACGCCCAGGGCGAAGACGTGGTGGCCGGCGTCCGCACCCCCATGCCCATCGCCGAGATGGCCGAGAAGTTCCCCGAGGCCTTTGCCCAGTTCGAGGGTGTGTGCAAGACTCTGGAGGATCACTACCGCGACATGCAGGACATGGAGTTCACCGTGGAGCACGGCAAGCTCTTCATGCTGCAGACCCGCAACGGCAAGCGCACCGCCCAGGCCGCTCTGAAGATCGCCTGCGACCTGGTGGACGAGGGTATGATCTCCGAGAAGCAGGCCGTGGCCATGGTGGAGCCCCGTACCCTGGACACTCTGCTGCATCCCCAGTTCGACGCTGTGGCTCTGAAGGAGAGCAAGGTCATCGGCAAGGCTCTGGGCGCCTCTCCCGGCGCTGCCAGCGGCAAGGTGGTCTTTACCGCTGAGGAGGCCAAGGAGTGGGCTCAGCGCGGCGAGAAGGTCATCCTGGTCCGCCTGGAGACCTCTCCCGAGGACATCGAGGGCATGAAGGCCGCCCAGGGCATCCTGACCGTTCGCGGCGGCATGACCTCCCACGCTGCCGTCGTGGCCCGCGGTATGGGCAAGTGCTGCGTCTCCGGCTGCGGCGACATCAAGATGGACGAGGAGAACAAGAAGTTCGACCTGGCCGGCAAGACCTATGTGGAGGGCGACTGGATCTCCCTGGACGGCTCCACCGGCAATATCTATGACGGCGCTGTCCCCACTGTGGACGCCACCATCGGCGGCGAGTTCGGCCGCATCATGGGCTGGGCCGACCAGTTCCGCCGCCTGAAGGTCCGCACCAACGCCGACACCCCCTATGACGCCAAGAAGGCCCGCGAGCTGGGCGCCCAGGGCATCGGCCTGACCCGCACCGAGCACATGTTCTTTGATGAGGACCGCATCCCCGCCATCCGCCGCATGATCTGCTCCGACACCGTGGAGCAGCGCCAGGCCGCGCTCAGCGTTCTGGAGCCCATGCAACAGAGCGACTTCGAGGGCATCTATGAGGCCATGGAGGGCTGCCCCGTCACCATCCGCTTCCTGGATCCCCCCCTGCACGAGTTCGTTCCCACCGAGGAGGCCGACATCGAGCTGCTGGCCAAGGACATGGGCAAGTCCGTTTCCGACATTAAGTCCATCATCGCCGGCCTGCATGAGTTCAACCCCATGATGGGCCACCGCGGCTGCCGTCTGGCCGTCACCTATCCGGAGATCGCCGCCATGCAGACCCGGGCCGTCATCAAGGCCGCGCTCAGCGTCCAGGCCCGTCATCCCGAGTGGACCATGGTCCCCGAGATCATGATCCCCCTGGTGGGCGAGGTCAAGGAGTTCAAGTACGTCAAGAGCGTGGTCGTTGAGACCGCTGACGCCCTCATCAAGGAGGCCGGCTCCGACATGAAGTACCTGGTGGGCACCATGATCGAGATCCCCCGCGCTGCACTGACCGCCGACGAGATCGCCAAGGAGGCCGACTTCTTCTCCTTCGGCACCAACGATCTGACTCAGATGACCTTCGGCTTCTCCCGCGATGACGCCGGCAAATTCCTGGACGCCTACTACGACAAGAAGATCTACGAGAATGATCCCTTCGCCAAGCTGGACCAGACCGGCGTGGGCAAGCTGGTGGATATGGCCTGCAAGCTGGGCCGCTCTGTCAACCCCGATCTGCACCTGGGCATCTGCGGCGAGCACGGCGGCGATCCCTCCTCCGTGGAGTTCTGCCACCGCACCGGCCTGGACTATGTGTCCTGCTCTCCCTTCCGTGTGCCCATCGCCCGTCTGGCCGCCGCGCAGGCCGCCATCAAGGAGGGCAAGTAAGGGCTCCCCTTTCCTCTAGTTTCAACAAGGTCCCGGTTCTGAGAACCGGGACCTTACTTTTCTTCTGTACAGCCGGGATACCTCCGTCCCTTTTCCCGCTTTGTCGCGGTCACCGTTACCCTGTCTGCAAAAAAATTTCTGCCGGTGAAACATTTTCCTCTGTTGAGTTGTTTCACAGACAGAACCCTGCAAGGAGCGCCTTGCGGGAAAGAAAGGGATATGATACTTTGAAAAAACTGTTGACTGTTCTTCTGGCCCTCTCCATGATGGCCGCCATGACCGCATCGGTGCTGGCTGACAGCCCCGATGAAACCGCCGCAGACCCCTGTCTGCTCCCTCCCTGCGGCACCTATGCGCTCCAGATCAATGGCAAAGCGTTGGAGGCCACGGCCTGCGTCATGGTCCCCCTGCGTGAGACCGCCGAGGCTCTGGGATTCCAGGTCACATGGAACAATGGCACCGTGCTGGCGGATGACGGCTCCATGCACACGGAGATCGCCATCGGAGAGGACCTCTATGTTGTGACCACCAGCGTGGAGGGCCTGGTGGGAATGAGCGCCCCCTTCTCCCTTGGCGTGCCGCCCTATGTGGCAGACGGCGTAACCTATGTACCCCTGGGACTGTTTGACGCCCTGCTGGGCAGAAAGGAAGGCACCATCACCGTTGGCGGGGACAGCATCCAGATCCGGACGGAGGCATCCGCCTCCGGTGAAAGTGGCGGCGTGCGGATCCCCAACCCCTTCCAGGACTGTGCTTCCCTGTCCGACGCTGAAAAGATTGCCGGTTTCTCTCTCGCCTTTCCAGAGCGCCTCTCCGGCGGCTTTATTTCCTCTGCCATTCAGGCAGTCTCCGAGGACATGATTCAGGTCATTTACACCAGCGGAGAGAAGGAGGTCCTGGTGCGCAAGGCCATTGGGGAGGGCGATATCAGCGGCGACTGCCATGTCTATGAGGAGAGCAGGACCCAGTCTGTGGGGGAACGGACCGTGACCGTGCGGGGTAGCGGCGGACTGATCCATACCGCCGCCTGGTCCGAGGGCGCGTATGCCTATTCGATCTCTGCCAGCACCGGACTGGACAGTGAAACTCTGTCTGCTCTGATATCCGCCATTCACTGACCCCCGCGGACATCATCGACGATTGGAGGGATCATCCTTGCTATCTGTTCTGCGGCTCTGCGCCGCGGTATCGCTTCCGCAACTTCCGCTGAATTTCCTCTGGAGTTTTCTTCTCCGATCCCAGGCGGAGCCGTCCCCTCCGGAGGTCGTGCCGGCTGCTGAAGCCCGGTGGGAGCAGGCAGTGGAACTGCTGGACGCCTATGGCAACAGCATCCTTCGACTTGCCTACTCTTATCTACACGATCCGGCGGACGCGGAGGATATCCTGCAGGACACGCTGATCCAGTTTCTCCGGCAGGGGCCCGCCTTTGAAAACGGTGGACAGGCAAAGCCCTGGCTGCTGCAGGTGGCGGCCAATCTCAGTAAAAACCGCATCCGATACAGGCGGCTCCGGGACACGGACCCGCTTCCGGAATCCCTGGCGGCGGAGCAGCGGGAGGACCTATCCTTTGTCTGGGAGGCGGTCAGATCTCTGCCTCAGCCCTACCGGGAAGTCATCCATCTTTTCTATTACGAAGGCTATCCGACCGCTGAGATCGCTGCCATTTTAGACGTCAATGAAGCCACGGTCCGCACCCATCTGCGCCGGGGCCGGGTTCGGCTGCGGAAGCTCTTGAAGGAGGCGTATGATTTTGAAGAAATATAACGAGGCCATGGACCGTATTCGGATCACGAAGGAAATGCGGGAGCGGCTGCTGGCGGGGCTCCGCGCGGCGGACCTCTCAACAGCCCCGGCCGCCCCGCCTGTCCGCTTTCCTCTACGGCGGTATCTGGCTACCGCAGCCTGTCTTGTCCTGGTTCTGGCCGGAGCCTTTCGGCTGATGCCGGCTCCGGCACCGGACGATCCCCTGACTCTGACGGTCCCGGACGTCGTGGCCTATGACTCCGCTCAGGCTCTGTCGGCGGCTGCCGGTTTCTCTGTTTCAGATGTCCCCCTTCTCCCCTTCGAACCCGAAAGCTGTGCTTATACACTCCTCTGGAAGGAGCTGGCGGAGATCTCCTACACCGGCGATGGCAAAACCGCAGCCTTCCGAAAATCCCCGGGGAGTGGAAACAACTCCGGAGACTACACCGCCTATTCCGACGAGGACACCCTCTCCCTGGGCGGCCTCGCCGTCACGCTGAAAGGAGATGACGGCCTGTACTCCCTGGCGCTCTGGCAGGACGCGGAGTATGGGTATTCTCTGCGGCTCTCCTCTGGGATCTCCCGGGAGTCCTGGGCCCCCATCCTCTCCGCCCTCTGCGGCACATGAAACGCGCCCCGCTCCGGCACAGCCGGAGCGGGGCGTGCCTAAAGAAAAAATCACCCGGAGAGTATCTCTCTCCGGGTGATAACCGATAGGTCCTCCTTCGCGGGTTCAATTCCCGGCAGGGATAAAGGGCCGGATAGCGCCGGCCATACGCTTATTGCGGTTCCTCTTCTCCGCCGGACTTTTTCTTGGGCTCCACATACGCCACATCGTCCTTGATGCCCACACGCACGTAAAAGCGGTGCATAAAGCCAAAGGTGAAGCCGCCGGGGAGCATACCGTTCACAAACAGCGCAGCCAGCACGCCAATACCCGTGTCGAAGATCCGGTTGAGGGCGTAGGGGACGTAGGTCTCCACCGGGGTGTTGAACAGGATAATGCACAGCACCACGCCGCCGGGCTGGATGCCGCCCACCCAGATATACTGGCACGCCACGATCAGGATCACCACGCCCACAAAGGTCAGCGGGATCAGGAACCAGCGGCTGCCACCCTCCGGAAACAGCTGCACATAGAGCGCAAACAGCCCCATACCGATGAAGCCGCCCACCAGGGTGCCGAAAAAGCGGTTGCCGCCGTGGAGCTTGCTGACGCCAAGGTCGCTTCCCATGCCGAAGATCGCGCCGATGCAGGCAAAGGCGGGGCTGCGGTCAAAAAAATAATAGACCAGAGCGCACAGCGTGGCCGCGATGGCTGTTTTGATGTTCCGCATCCCGATCTTCGGCAGGCTGTGTTTGACGTTTTCTTTGGTCTCCATGGCAGATATCTCCCCCACTGTGCATATTTATACCTGGGTTCTCTAATATGTTAAAATTATATCATATTGTATCCGGCAGGGAAAGCCCCCCACGCAAATTTCTTCGCAAAATTTGCGTGTTTTTTCATATTGAATATGCGCAGAGCATCTGCCGCAAGGTCCGGGCGGCGGTACTGAGGGTGCTTCTGGTATCCTCCACCAGGCAGATCCGGCGTTCCGGAAGCGTTTCTTTCAGATGTATCCGCACAACGCGTCCGGCGCGTAGGGCCTCCACGGCAAATTCCTCCGGCACGAATCCCAGTCCCAAGCCGTTCTCCACCATCGGCAGGAGCAGGTCTGTGGTTGCCACCTCCACGTCCGGGTCGAACTCCAGGCCGTGTTCCATGTAAAAATCGCTGTAAAAGGCAAAGGCCGCCGTATCCCGCGCCAGGCTGATCATGGGATAGTGGTTCAGGTCCGTCAGGCACAGAGGCCGGGCGGCCAGTTCCGCGAAGATCCGCCCGCCCACCAGGATATCCCGGAAGGGCTTCAGGTCCGTCCGTTTGAAAGGCCTCTGGAGCGGTTCCTCCGGCATGGCTACCACGGCAAAATCGATCTGGCCGCTCCGCAGGGCCTGAAGGGCCCGCAGCGCCGTATCGTTTCGGATCTTGATCCGGATGGCCGGATACTCCTGATGGAACCGGCAGAGCACATCCAGCAGCAAGCCGTGAAGCGCCGCCTCGCTGGCGCCGATATACACGCAGCCCTCCTGCGGGCCGCCGCTGCGGGTCAGCTGCTCCTCCGCCTGCCGCAAATGCTCAAACGCCACCGCCACATGCTGATACAGCCGCTCTCCCTCCTCCGTCAGGGTGACGCCGCGGTTGGAGCGGGTGATGAGCCGGCATCCCAGCTCATATTCCAGATTGTGCATCACCCGGGTCACGTTGGGCTGGCTGCTCATCATAGCCGAGGCGGCTTTCGTCAGATTTTTATATTTCGCCACATAGTAAAAGCAGCGGTAGTACTCATAATTGACCGCCATTTTCATCCACCCAATCATCATGATTTTATATGATAGTGATATCAACTATATATTTTTCATCTTGCCAAAACAAGCGTATACTGAATAGCCGTAAAAATCAAGTCTTTTCAAACGCAGCCTACGGCACGGAAACGAGGAGGGGATAATACATGGAAAAAGATTTGACAGTCGGCAGGCCCCAAACCGTTCTTTGGAAATTCTGCCTGCCCCTGTTCGGCAGCATCGTATTTCAGCAGCTGTACAACATCGCGGACAGCCTGGTGGCCGGCAAATTCGTGGGTGAAAATGCCCTGGCTGCCGTGGGCAACAGCTACGAGATCACACTGATCTTCATTGCGTTTGCTTTTGGATGCAATATCGGCTGTTCCGTGGTGGTGTCCCAGCTGTTCGGCGCCAAAAAGCTCGCCGATATGAAGTCGGCTGTTTACACGGCCCTGATCTCCAGCGCCGTGGTCTGTCTGGTCCTGATGGCCGTGGGCCTGGGGCTGGGCGCCGCTCTGCTTCTGGCCATCAACACACCCGAGAATGCCATGGCGGACTCTCTGCTGTACCTCAATATCTATGTTTACGGCCTGCCCTTTGTGTTCTTCTACAACGTCTCCACCGGCATTTTCTCCGCCCTTGGAGACTCCAAAACGCCGTTCATCTTCCTGGCCTGTTCCTCCACCAGCAATATCCTAGTAGATATCCTCTTTGTCACCGCCTTTGACATGGGTGTGGCCGGCGTGGCCTGGGCCACCTTCCTGTGCCAGGGCGTCAGCTGTGTGCTGGCGGTATGGGTGGTATTCCGCCGGCTTTCCCGCATCAGCACAGATGGGCCATGTCAGGCATTTTCCTGGCCGCTGTTCAAGAAGATCGCCGTCATCGCCGTGCCCAGCATCCTGCAGCAGAGCTTTATCTCTGTGGGCAATATTCTGATCCAGAGCGTTATCAACAGCTTTGGCACCGGCGTCATGGCCGGTTACTCCGCCGCTGTCAAACTGAACAATCTGGTCATCACCTCCTTCACCACCCTGGGCAACGGGATCTCCAACTACGCGGCCCAGAACATCGGCGCAGGCAAGCTCCACCGCATCCCGGAGGGCTTCCGGGCCGGGCTGCGGATGGCCTGGACACTGTGCGTTCCGCTGATCCTGCTGTACTTCTTCGCTGGCCGCTGCCTGATCGGATTTTTTATCGACGATCCCACAGAGACCGCCGTTACCACCGGCTTTCAGTTCCTGCGGGTCCTGTCCCCCTTCTATCTTGTGATCTCCGCCAAGCTGGTGGTCGACGGTGTTCTGCGCGGTTCCAGCATGATGGGGCAGTTCATGTTCTCCACATTCAGCGATCTGATCCTGCGGGTGGTGCTGGCCTATGGGCTGTCCGGTATCCTGCGGTCCACCCTTGGCATCTGGTGCGCCTGGCCCATCGGCTGGACCGTGGCCACCGGCCTGTCCCTCTTCTTTTACACGCACGGTCCTTGGCATCATGCGGAGCCCTCTCCCGCCGGCTCTGATCCCGATGCCTGAGCCGCACCTGCCCGCCGCGAAAGCCCCCACTCTCTTCCATGTCCTTTCTGCCCAACGCGCTGCCAAATAAATTTTCGTCGGTTTTATAAATTGTTGGGATCATCAACATATGATAGAATTTTATTGAAACATGCAGTCTTTGGAGGAACGGACATGAATTGGCTTGATGAAGCAGCTGCGAAACTCAAAAAAAAAAACCAGGTCCTGTTTGCTAAAAACTCCGCGTATTTGCAGGATCTGCTTGCGCTTTTTCAAGGTCAGGATCATAAGGTGATGGCTTTATGGGCGTTTGACTTTGCGTCCGAATCGATTGCCATGCTGGAGGAAAAATATCCGGAGGAGCATCGCCCAAGAGAGGCATTGGCAGCCGCTCAGGATTGGGCGGCCGGAAACGTGAAAATGCGGTGGGCGCAGAGAAAAATTCTGGATTGCCATGCCTTTGCAAAGGAAATCGACGCGAAAGAAGATATTGCCGTCTGCCATGCCATCGGACAGGCCTGCGCGGTCGTTCACACCGCCGGACACGCGATCGGATATCCCATATATGATTTGACGGCTGTCATATACAGGCTGGGGATCGAGAACTGTGCAGAGGCCGTTGAAAAACGAAAACAGGACTATATCGACAGATTGTTCTATTGGAGCGAGCATTGCGGCGATCATAAGGGTGAATGGGCATCCTTTATGAATAAATAGCCTCTCATTCCAAAATGCCGGGCCGTCAAAAAGGCTCCGCCCGCAGAGCGGTTGAATGTTTTCGCTGTTCTAATAAATCTAATAAAAAAGTTGTAAGATCCGGCGTTAAAAGTGCGGAAGAAAAGAGGGCGTTTTCCATAGAAGGCTTGACAAATTCTCAAAAAGGTCTTATCATGAGAAACTGACAATAGGGGAGTCCGAGTGGACGGGCTGAGAGTCGGATATATTCCGAGACCCTTGAAACCTGATCTGGATCATGCCAGCGTAGGGAGCATACTGTTTTCGTCAAACAGATGGAGAATGACGATGGAGCGCATGCCCCTGCCGGGATATCCGGCGGGGGCATTTTTGATTTTGAAACGGGAGGAAACCATGATGACCACTTCCCAGCGCCTGCATGAGGCGGCACGGCCCATTTGGGACGCCTGCCTGTCCCATCCCTTCGTCACCGGCATTGGAGACGGCACTCTGCCGGTGGAGAAGTTCCAATATTTCATGCTGCAGGATTATCTGTATCTGTTCGACTATGCCCGGGTGTTTGCCCTGGGTGTGGTCAAGGCCCGGGATCCGGAACTGATGCGGACCTTTGCCAAAAACGTGGACGCCATTCTGGGCGGTGAGATGAACATCCACCGGACTTACATGGCCCGTCTGGGCATCAGCGAGGAGCAGGTCTTTGCCGTGAAGCCCGCCCTGGACAACCTGTCCTACACCCACTACATGCTGGCCGCGGCGGAGTCCGGCGGGCCCATGGAGATCGTGGCGGCCATTCTGGCCTGCTCCTGGAGCTATGCGGAGATCGGGCAGGTCCTGGCGAAGATCCCCGGCGCGGCGGACCACCCCTTCTACGGCGAGTGGATCCGGGGCTACGCTTCTGATGACTACGCCGCCACCAACCAGGACTTGATCGACCTGATGGACGAGTTGTCCAAAGATGCCTCCCCCGCCCAGTTGACCTGTTTGGAGGAGATCTTTGTCAACTGCAGCCGCTATGAACTGGGGTTCTGGGACATGGCCTGGGAGATGCGTCCATGAGCATTCTGGAATTCGAGCATGTCTCTTACCAGTACCCCGGGGAGGGCTTTGACATCATCGACGATCTCTCCTTCTCCGTGGAACCGGGCTCCTTCCACTGCATCATCGGCGTCAGCGGCTGCGGAAAGAGCACCATCTTCCGCATGACCAATGGCCTGCTCCAGCCCAAGTCCGGCGTCATCCGGGTGGGGGGTAAGGCCATCGGCGAACAGAAGCACTACTGCGGCTACATGCCCCAGAAGGACCTGCTGTTCCCCTGGCGGACCGTGGGAGAAAATCTGGCCCTGCCGCTGGAGATCATGGGCGGTCATTCCAAGGCGGAGCGGCGGGAGCTGATCGACGCGGCCCTGGCGGACGTGGGCCTGGCGGGCTGTCGGGACAAAATGCCGGAGGAGCTGTCCGGCGGCATGCGCCAGCGGGCGGCCTTCGCCCGGACCATGCTGACCGGCAGCGACCTTCTGCTGCTGGACGAGCCATTCTCCGCCCTGGACTTTCTCACCCGCATCTCCATGCAGGAGTGGCTGCTGGCTCAGTGGGAGAAACACAAAAAGACCATCCTCTTCATCACCCACGACGTGGAGGAGGCCATCTTCCTCTCCGGCAGTGTGCTGGCGGTGACGGAGACGCCCATCCACACCCTGGCGGAGATCCCCGTCCCCGCCGCCTATCCCCGCACCCGTGCGTGCCTCACAAGGCCGGACATGGTGGCCCTGCGGGAGGATCTGATCGGTGTATTGAGAAGGCAGGTGCAGTCATGAGAAATGCAAACAAGGGCAATCTGCCCGCCCTGATCTTTCTGTTCGCCCTGCTGTTTTTGTGGCAGCTGGGGGCCATGGAGGTCAACGCCGCCTACATTCTGCCCACCCCTCTCCAAATTTTACAGCGGCTGTGGGAGCTGCGGGGACCGCTGTTCACCGTGCACCTCCCCGCCACCATGGCGGTCACCGGCATCGGCCTGCTGATCTCCATCGGCCTGGGCCTGCTGCTGGCGGTGTCCATGGACTGGAGTCCTCTGCTGCAAAAGTGCCTGTATCCGGTGGTGGTGGCCTCCCAGACCATCCCCACCACCGCCATCGCCCCTCTGTTTGTGCTGTGGTTCGGCTACGGCATCTGGAGCAAGGTGCTGGTGACGGTGCTCATCACCTTTTTCCCCATCACCATCACCGTCTATGACGGCTTCCGCGCCGCCAAGTTGGAAATGGCCGAGCTGCTGCTGACCTACGGCGCCTCCAAGCGGGACATCTTTTTGAAGATCAAGGTCCCCTGCGCCCTGCCCTATTTCTTCTCCGCCATCAAAATGGCGATCCCCATGAGCATCATCGGCGCCGCCATCGGTGAGTGGCTGGGGTCTCAAAGCGGCCTGGGCTACTTCTCCCGCCGGATGATGACCCAGCTAGACGGCGCGGGCGTATTCGCCCCCATCGTGCTGCTGAGCGCTGTGGCTATGCTGGTGGTGGCTCTGGTGGGCCTGCTGGAAAACAAGGCCGTAAAATGGCGGGGCGAGTCCTGACGCCTGTTCCTCTGTAAAAAAAGAAAAAACAAAAGATTGGAGAATGATGATGAAAAGAATTTCCACCCTCTTCCTGACCGCCCTGCTGTGCCTGTCCCTGCTGGCGGGCTGCGGCGCCCAAACAGGTCCCACTGACAGCAGCGGCGGCTCCGCCGAATCAAAGGAGCTGGACGTGGTGCTGGACTGGTATCCCAACGCCCTCCACGCCTTTCTGTACGTTGCCATTGAAAAGGGCTACTACGCGGAGGAGGGACTGCATGTCAACATCCGCTTCCCCTCCAACGCCAACGACGCCATCTCCCTGGTGGCCGCCGGGAAGGCGGACATCGGCCTTTATTACCAGCAGGATGTCATCCAGGCCCGGGCCGACCAGGGCGTGCCGGTGAAATCCATCGGCGCCGTGGTCCAGGCTCCACTGAACATTGTCCTGTCCCTGAAAGATAAAAACATCACCTCCCCCGCAGACCTTGTGGGCAAGACTGTCGGCTACGCCGGTACGGAGCTGTCCGAGGCCCTGATCCGCAGCATCATGAACTATGTGGGCGCCGATTACAGCGACGTGACCATGATCGACGTGGGCTTTGACCTGATGAGCTCCATGACCACCGGCAATGTGGACGCCACCATCGGCTGCCTGGTGAACCATGAGGTGCCCCAGATGGAGGAAGAGGGCTTTGCCGTCAGCTGGTTCGACCTGGACGACTACGGCGTGCCCACCTATTACGAGGGCGTGTTCCTGGCGAATGACGACGCCATTGAAAACGACAGCGAGACGCTGAAGGCCTTCCTGCGGGCCAGCGCCCGCGGCTTCGCCGATATGCAGGCGGACCCGGAGGAGGCTCTGCGCATCCTGCTGGACAACCAGAATGAGGAGAACTTCCCCCTGTCCGAGACGGTGGAGCGCTCCAGCATGGAGACGCTGCTGCCCCTGATGGAGACGGCGGAGGCCCAGTTCCTCTCCCAGTCCGATGCGTGCTGGCAGGAGAACATCGACTGGATGCTGGAGCAAGGCTTAATTGATTCCGCTCCGTCTCTGGATGACGTACGTGTCAATCTGGATTTCTAAAAAACTGCATATGATTGAAACAAGCCCCGGCGGAATACTCCGCCGGGGCTTGCCTTTTTTCCAATCACTTCTTCCGGATGAGGGGATCAATACTCCACTTCTCCGGTGAAAACCAGCTTGGCGTCGCCGGTGAGTGTCACGGTCTCATCGGTGTAATTCACCACCAGATCGCCGCCCCGGACCCGGACCGTGATGTCACAGCCCTTGGAACAGAGGCCGTTGGCGACCGCTGCCACCACTGCCGCACAGGCGCCGGTGCCGCAGGCCATGGTCTCGCCGCTGCCCCGCTCCCATACCCGCATCTTGATGGTGCTGGGATTCACCACCCGGATAAACTCCGTATTGATGCGTTCAGGGAAGTAGGGGGCGTGCTCGAACCTGGGGCCGATGAAGTCGATGTCCACCGCGTCCACCCGGGGGCAGAACACCACGCAGTGGGGGTTGCCCACATCCACGCAGGTGATGTTGTAGGGCCGTCCGGCGATGCGGACGGGATAGTCCACCACGGTCTTCTCCGGGATGGTAAACCGCAGAGCCGCCGTATCCAGGGTGGCTCTGCCCATGTCCACGCAGGCGGAGGTGACCTTGCCGTTGGTGGTGTAGAGCTTCACGGTCTTGACTCCCTTGCCTGTCTCGATGGTCATCTCTTCCTTCCGCACAAGCCCAAAGTCGTAGAGATACTTGCACATGCACCGCAGGGCGTTGCCCGCCATGGCCCCTTCGCTGCCGTCGCTGTTGAACATCCGCATCCTGGCGTCGGCCTGTTCCGAGCGCTCCATCAGGATGATGCCGTCGGCACCGACACCGTAGTGCCGGTCACAGAAGGAGACACACAGGGACTCGGGACAGGTGATCTCCCCACGGAAGTTCTCCAGGAAGATGTAGTCGTTGCCGCAGGTCTGCATCTTGGCGAATTTCAGCTTCTGCCGCTCCGAGCGCAGGTGGCAGATGTCGATCAGTTCTGTGTTCTGCTGGGTGTAGCGGGAGGCCAGGATATCCGTCAGCGCGTTGGCGGTGTCCAGAGAGGTCAGGCAGGGGATACCCAGCTGGACGCAGCGGTGGTTCAGGCGGATGAAGTCCCGGATGTAGTTGGGCTCCGTGGAGCCGGTGAGGATCACATAATCGATCCTGCCGTCCTCCAGCATCTGGAATACCTTGTTATCCTGGCCCAGCTTGCCCACCACTTCCACGCTGGTGCCCAGCTGCTCAATCTCATGGGCGGTGCCGTCGGTGGCATAGAGCTTGTAGCCCATCTCGTCCAGCTTCCGGGCGATGTTGACGATCTCCGGCTGATCCCGGTGGTTGACGGAGATCAACACACCGCCTCTCTGCTCCTTCTCCACCTTGTAGCCGGCGGAGACCAGGCCCTTGAACAGTGCCTCCTGCATGTCCTTGCCCAGGCCCAGCACCTCGCCGGTGGACTTCATTTCCGGAGACAGGGCGGCGTTTGCGTCGGTGATCTTCTCAAAGGAAAAGACAGGCACCTTGACGGCCACATAGGGGGGCTGCTTGTAAAGTCCGGTGCCATAGCCCAGGGAGGCCAGGGGCTGCCCCACCATGACCCGGGTGGCGAGGTCCACCATGGGAACGCCCGTGACCTTGGAGATGTAAGGCACCGTCCGGGAGGCCCGGGGGTTCACCTCAATGACGTAGAGGTCATTTTGATAAATGAGATACTGGATGTTGATAAGGCCCCGGGTGCCCAGGCTCAGCGCCAGCTTTTCAGAGCAGTCCACGATGACCTTGAGCATCTTGTCGCCGATGGAGAAGGGCGGATAGACGGCAATGGAGTCGCCGGAGTGGACGCCGGTGCGCTCAATGTGCTGCATGACGCCGGGGATCAGCACGTCCTTGCCGTCGGAGATGACGTCCACTTCCAGCTCCTTGCCCATGAGGTACTGGTCCACCAGCACGGGATTTTCGATCTTGCCGGAGAGGATGACCTCCATATAGGTCCGCACATCCTCATCGTTGTGGGCGATGACCATGTTCTGGCCGCCGATGACGTAAGAGGGGCGCAGCAGCACGGGATAGCCCAGCTCGTGGGCGGCCGCCAGCGCCTGCTCCATGCCCAGAACGCCCCGGCCCTGGGGCCGCTTGATGGAAAAGCGCTCCAGCAGCTCGTCAAACCGCTCCCGGTCCTCGGCCATATCGATGGACTCAGCGGAGGTGCCTAAGATGGGGATGCCGTGGCTGTCCAGAAATTTGGTGAGCTTGATGGCCGTCTGGCCGCCGAAGGCCACCACCACGCCCACCGGCTTTTCCACATCGATGATGTGCATCACATCCTCGGGGAACAGCGGCTCGAAGTACAGCCGGTCGGCTGTATCGTAGTCCGTGGAGACGGTCTCCGGGTTGTTGTTGACGATGACCACCTCGTAGCCCAGCTCCTTCAGCGTCCACACACAGTGGACGGAGGAGTAGTCAAACTCAATGCCCTGGCCGATGCGGATGGGGCCGGAGCCCAGGACCATAATGACGGGCTTGCCGCTGCGGGGGAAGGTCCGGGACTCGCAGAACTGGTCGAAGGTGGAGTAAAAATAGGGGGTCTCGGCGTCAAACTCCGCGCCGCAGGTGTCCACCATCTTGTAGACAGCGGTCTTGGCGGGTACGGGCAGCGCGTCCGCCTGGGCCAGCCGCTTCAGCGTGTCGTCGGGGTAGCCCATGCGCTTGCCTGCCTCATAGTGCTCCGCTGTCAGGCCGTCCTTCTCCAGGGCCAGCTCGAAGTCCGCCATTTTCTTCAGCTTTGCCAGGAACCAGCGGTCGATACGGGTGATGCCGAAGATCTCGCCGATGGAGACACCGGATTTCAGCGCCTCGAACACGGTGAAAATGCGGTGGTCGTCCACCCGGCGCAGCCGCTCCCAGATGGGGGCGTGGTCGTCGGGGTCCGGCTTGCGGTTGAGGCTGTCCAGACCCACTTCCGCGCCGCGGACAGCTTTCATCAGGGCCATCTCGAAGCTGGGGGCGATGGACATGACCTCGCCGGTGGCCTTCATCTGGGTGCCCAGCTTCCGGGAGGCATCGGCAAACTTATCAAAGGGCCACTTGGGCATCTTCACCACGATATAGTCCAGGGTGGGTTCAAAGCAGGCGCAGGTCTTGCCGGTGATGTCGTTTTTGATCTCGTCCAGCGTGTAGCCCAGGGCGATCTTGGTGGTGATCTTGGCGATGGGATAGCCGGTGGCCTTGGAAGCCAGGGCGGAGGAACGGGACACACGGGGATTGACCTCAATGACCGCATACTCGAAGGTGTCGGGATTCAGGGCCAGCTGGCAGTTGCAGCCGCCCACGATGCCCAGGTGGGTGATGATATCCAAAGACGCGGAGCGGAGCATCTGGAACTCCTTGTCCGCCAATGTCTGGGTGGGGGCCACCACGATAGAGTCACCGGTGTGGACGCCCACGGGGTCCAGGTTCTCCATGGAGCAGACGGCGATGACGTTGCCCACGCTGTCCCGCATGGTCTCGAATTCGATCTCTTTCCATCCGAAAATAGCCTTCTCGATCAGGACCTGGGTGATAGGAGAGGCGTCAAGGCCCGTCTGGGCGATGACACGCAGCTCCGCCTCATTCTGAGCCGCGCCGCCGCCGGCACCGCCCAGGGTGAAGGCGGGACGGACGATGACGGGATAGCCGATGCGGGCGGCCACTTCCAGAGCGCCCTCCACCGTCTCCGCAATGTCGGAGGCGATGACCGGCTGGCCGATCTCCGCCATGGCCTCCTTGAACAGCTCCCGGTCCTCAGCCCGGGAGATGGCACGGGCCGAGGTGCCCAGCAGGCGGACGCCCTGCTCCTCCAAAAAGCCTTCCTTGTCCAACTGCATGGCCAAGGTCAATCCGGTCTGGCCGCCCAGGCCCGCCAGGATGCTGTCGGGTCTTTCCTTTTTGATGATGCGCTTGATGGTGTCAACGGTCAGCGGTTCCAGGTAAATTTCATCCGCCATAGCCTGGTCGGTCATGATGGTGGCGGGGTTGGAGTTGCACAGCACCACATTGACACCCGCCTCCTTCAGAATGCGGCAGGCCTGGGCGCCGGCGTAGTCGAACTCAGCGGCCTGACCGATAACGATGGGGCCGGAGCCGATCACCAGAACTTTTTTGATGCTTTTATCCAGAGGCATTACCGGTCACCACCTTTCATAAGCTCCACAAAGCGGTCGAAGAGGAAGGATGTATCTTTCGGCCCCGTGCAGGCCTCCGGGTGGAACTGTACGGTAAAGGCCCTCAAATCGGGATAGTCGATGCCCTCGCAGGTGCCGTCGTTGGCGTTGGCAAAGCTGACTTTGCCCAGCTTTACGGTGTCGGAGTCCACGGCGTAGCCGTGGTTTTGGCTGGTGATATACGTACGGACGCCGTTCAAGTCCCGGACAGGCTGGTTGACGCCCCGATGGCCGTATTTCAGCTTGTAAGTGGAGCCGCCCGCCGCCAGGGCCGTCAGCTGGTGCCCCAAGCAGATGCCGAACATGGGGACCCTGCCCAGAAGCTTCTGGATCTGCTCGATCTGGAACACATTTTCCGCCGGGTCTCCCGGGCCGTTGGAGAGCATCACACCATCGGGGGCGGCCGCCAGGATGTCCTCCGCCGGGGTATCGGCGGGCAGGACGGTGACGGTACAGCCACGCTTTTGCAGCTCCCGGATGATGTTGTGCTTCGCGCCGTAGTCCAGCAGAGAGACACGGAACTTCTCCTCTCCCTCCGCCGGGTGGACGGAGGAGGCTTTGCAGGTGACGGCGTTCACGACACCCGCCACCGCGTAGGTCTCCACCGGTGTCAGGTCGGCGGGCACCTTGCCGCAGATGGCGGCGTTCATGACGCCGTGCTCCCGGATGATCCGGGTCAGCTCCCGGGTGTCCACGCCGTACAGCCCCGGCACGCCCTGCTCCTTCAGGAAGGTGTCCAGGTCGCAGTCCGTACGGAAGTTGGAGGGCACGTCGCACCACTCCCGGACCACATAGCCCTTCACACAGCAGGCGCCCTCAAAATCCTCCCGGATGATGCCGTAGTTGCCGATGAGGGGATAGGTCTGCATCACGATCTGCCCCGCGTAGCTGGGGTCCGTCAGTGTCTCGATATACCCGCACATGCCTGTGGTGAACACCAGTTCTCCCACCGTGTCGGCCTCGGCGCCAAAGCGAATCCCCTCAAACACCCGGCCATCCTGTAACACCAAATAGCCTTTCTCCATGCTCTCCTCCTGCTTTTGACCGCATTTCGTCTATTTTACATGATTTGATGACATTATGATGGTTTTTTTCCCAACAGTCAACGTCTCCCGGCAATTTTTGAAGTAGACTTTCCGGAAAAATAGGTACTACTTTTTGTGCACTTTTGCAAAGGTGGACCTTTTTGCCGAAAACCGTGCCGAATTGCCGCGAATAGCGTTGCAAGGATGTCTTTTTCTGCGTATAATAGAGCCATCACACAACAGGGGGAGGTTCCGCTGTGGCAAAGCACCTGCGTAAATTTACAACCGCGTTTCAGCAGAGCCGCATCCCCTTTCTGCTGGCGGAGGTCATCACCGACGGACAGGGGAACATGGTGGACCTGGTCTGCCGGTTTGCCAACCGTGCCGCCGCCTCTCTTCTGCAGCTTCCGGCGGAGGACCTTCAGGGCCAGCGGTTCACCCGCCGGTGCCTCTCCCGGCGTCTGGCGGAGCTGAAACCGCTGGAAACAGTGGCCTTCTCCGGTTCCACCGCCTCTTTTTCCTACAACACGGTCCTGGGACAGACACTTTCCGTCACCTGCTACCAGGCCATGTACGGCATGGTCGGCTGTATCCTGGAACCGGTCCGGGAGCACGGCCAGGACTCGGATGCCCT
The DNA here is from genome assembly GCA_021771635.1 of Oscillospiraceae bacterium. Classification (GTDB taxonomy): domain Bacteria; phylum Bacillota; class Clostridia; order Oscillospirales; family Oscillospiraceae; genus Oscillibacter. The sequence goes on from JAETOQ010000002.1 coordinate 22,349, forward strand.
TCCGGCTGAAGCACTTCCCTGTGCCTCGGCGGTGATCGAGCTGGGGCGGGGCGGCGTCCGCTGTCTCTCCTTCAACCAGAAGCTGTGCACCCTGACCGGCTGGAACCGGACCGAGCTGCTGAACCAGTTTGCCGAGGACTTTTCCGCACTGGTAGAGCCGGAGGATTGGCCGGAACTGCTCCAGATCCTGCTGGACGCCGCCCGGGACGGCCGCCTGACAGACCACGAATTCCGGCTCCGCCGGAAGGACGCTCCCTCCCTTTGGGTCGAGCTCCGGGCGGAGATCCTGCCCCTTGGAATGGGCAGTTACAGGCTCCACGCGCTCTTCCTGGATGTCGACCGCCGCCGGCGGTCCCAGGAGCAGACCGCTGCCTCTTTCCAGCAGGTGACAACAGCACAGGACCAGCTGTCCACCCTGTTCAACAGCCTGCCCGGCGGCTACTGCCTCCTTCGCAGAGAGGCTGATGGCGCGGCCCTCTCTCCCCTTTTTGTCAGCCGCGGCCTTTCCCGGCTGTTGGGGCTTTCCGTGCCGGAGCTGACGCACCGGCTGGCATCGGATCCGCTGTGGCTTCTGTCCTCCGGGGAGCGGGAGGCCCTGTCCGCCGCCGCGGATCAGGCCAGGACCGCCGGAGACTCCCTGCGGTATCCCTGCCAGCTGCATCTGCAAGACCGCGCCGTCTGGGCCGCTTTGGAACTCTCCTGGCAGCTCCAGGCGGATGGCTCCTGTCTGGTCTGCGCCGCCTGTTTTGACCGGACCGCCGATCTGAAATCCCACACCGAGCTGCAATTCCGTGCCCAGCTGTGCGACCTGCTGCTGGACCGCTCCCGCACCCTCAGCTTTGACTACGATCCTGTCTCGGACACCATGCGCATCGAGCGGCACAACGACACCGGCCACCGGATCACCCATGTCATTGAACAATACCGCACCTCCCTGGCTGATGCCCCATTCGTCCATCCGGAGGACCGCAAAAAGCTGTCTGCCGCTGTCAAGCGCCTTTCCAACCGTCCCGGCGCCGAAACGCTGGAATACCGGGGGGACTACGATGGGCAGGGCTGGCGGTGGTACCGCCTGTCCTGGGTCAGTCTGTTTGACGGCCGGGGCAATGTGACCCGCCTGTTGGGGAAGAGCGAGGATATCTCCCAGAGCGAGGCCGCCGCGCAGCGGTTCCGCAGCCTTATGTCCCGGCAGAAAAAACTGGCTCCCGGCGTTTTGGCCTCCGCCAGGCTGGATCTGGCGAAGGACCGCATTCTGGATGCAAAGGGCAGCAGCCGCTATCTGACACAGGTGCTGTTCGGCAACACGGCGGACGCCTGCCTGCACCATCTGCGGGACAATGTGCCCGATGATGCCCAGCGCCGGCAGTTCGACGCCCTCTTCCGCCGGGGGGCCCTGCTGGCCGCCTTCCACCAGGGCGAGACTGTTTTCTCCCTGGAGCACCGCTTCCTCACCGGTGACGGCGTCCCTGTCTGGGCCAGCACCACCGTGGAGCTGGCGGAGGACCCGGATACCCTGCATATCACAGCGTTCTGCACAGTCTCCTGCGCTGACGGCCAGCGCTATCAAAGCGCGGTGCTGGACGCTTTGGCCCGCCGGGGCTATGACTTTGTCCTGGCAGTCAATTCCGCCAGCGGCGTCTGCCAGATGTACGGCGGGCAGGTCTCCCTTCCCGCCGGGACCACCTACCGCTCGCTGACGGCAAAATACCTCTCGGACCAGGCTCCCTCACGCCAGCGGACGGCTATCCGCCGCGCGGTGCGCCTGGAGACGATTTTGAACGCATTGCAAAATCAGGACACGTATACGTACACCTGCGTCCTGGATACCCCGGAGGGCACCCAGTGCAGGCAGTTCACCTCCTCCTGGCTGGACCGGGAGGCCGGCGTCCTGCTGGTGACGCTGGGCAGCCAGTAAGGCAGCTCTTTCGGCGGTCTGCCATTGAGATCAAAAAGCCCGCGCCTGGATGATCCAGGCGCGGGCCGTTTCATTTATGTGTCCAGTTTACAAAAGAGCGCTGCGATATCCGCCGTAATGTCCTCCATGGTGCAGCCGATGCCCAGTAACTCGTTGGTATACACGCCGCCGTTCATTTCACCCGGCTGGAAGGCTTCCTCCTCCGCCTCCACGGTGCCCAGGGACCGCATCTTCTTTTTGCCCGCCCCACAAAATCCTTGATTTTGCGGGGACCCCGTATTAGATCTGACCGGACAGGCAAAGCCCGCCCGGTCCAAGATTTTTCGCCATAGGCGAAAAATACTTGTACGCCGCTTCCGCGGCGGCTCGCTGCCGCTGGCAGAGGGCAAAAAGTTATTCGTCCAGCTTGAGCACCGCCAAAAACGCCTCCGTGGGCACCTGTACAGTACCGAGAGAACGCATCTTCTTTTTGCCCTCTTTCTGCTTTTCCAGCAGCTTCTTTTTCCGGGTGACGTCGCCGCCGTAGCACTTGGCCAGCACGTCCTTGCGCATGGCCTTGATGGTCTCCCTGGCGATGATCCGGCCGCCGATGGCCGCCTGGATGGGGATCTCAAAGAGCTGGCGGGGCACATTCTCCTTCAGCTTTTCGCACAGCCGCCGGGCACGGGGATAGGCCTTGTCCTTGTGGGCAATGAAGCTCAGGGCGTCCACCTTGTCGCCGTTTAAGAGCAGGTCCACCTTCACCAGCTCGCTGGGCCGGTAGTCGGACAGCTCATAGTCCAGCGAGGCGTAGCCCTTGGTGTTTGCTTTTAAGGTGTCAAAGAAGTCGTAAATGATCTCGTTCAGGGGCATCTGATAGTGCATCTCCACCAGATTCGTGTCCAGATACTGCATGTCCTTGAACTCGCCCCGGCGGTTCTGGCACAGGGGCATGATGTTGCCCACATACTCGTTGGGGGTGATGATGGAGACCTTGACGTAAGGCTCCTCCGCGTGCTCGATGACAGCCGGGTCCGGGTAGTTGTGGGGGTTGTCCACCCGCACCTGTGAGCCATCGGTCTTGTAGACATGGTAGATGACAGAGGGCAGCGTGGTCACCAGGTCCAGGTCGAATTCCCGTTCCAGCCGCTCTTGGATGACCTCCATGTGGAGCATTCCCAAAAAACCGCAGCGGAAACCAAAGCCCAGCGCCACGGAGGATTCCGGCTCGAAGCTCAGGGAGGCGTCGTTCAACTGCAGCTTTTCCAGGGCGTCCCGGAGATCGGGGTACTTGCTGCCGTCCTCGGTATAAATGCCGCAGTAGACCATGGGCTGCACCGGGCGGTAACCCGGCAGGGCCTCCGCCGTGGGCTCGGCGGCGTCGGTGACCGTATCGCCCACCTGGGTGTCCTTCACGTTTTTGATGGAGGCGGTGAAGTAGCCCACCTCGCCGGCCTCCAGCTGATCGCAGGGCTCCATACCCAGGGGCAGCAGATGGCCGCACTCCACCACCTGATAAACGGCGCCGGAGGCCATCAGTTTCACCGTCTGACCTGTCCGGATGGAGCCCTCCATCAGCCGCATATAGACGATGACGCCCCGGTAGCTGTCATACTGGCTGTCGAAAATCAGGGCTTTCAGGGGCGCGTTCACGTCGCCGGTAGGGGCGGGGACATTTTTCACAATGTCCTCCAGCACGGCGTCGATGTTGATGCCCATCTTGGCGGAGATCTCCGGCGCGTCCATGGCGGGCAGGCCGATGATGTCCTCCACCTCGTGCTTGGCCTTCTGGGGATCGGCGGCGGGCAGGTCGATCTTGTTGAACACCGGCAGGATCTCCAGATCGTGCTCCATGGCAAGATAGGTGTTGGCCAGGGTCTGGGCCTCCACGCCCTGGGTGGCGTCCACCACCAGCACCGCGCCCTCGCAGGCCGCCAGGGACCGTGAGACCTCATAGTTGAAGTCCACATGGCCCGGGGTGTCAATGAGGTTCAGCTCATAGATCTGTCCGTCCTGAGCTTTGTAGTTCAGGCGGACGGCCCGGGCCTTGATGGTGATGCCCCGCTCTCTTTCCAAATCCATGTTGTCCAGCAGCTGGCTTTCCATCTGCCGCTGGCTCACCGCCTCGCACTTTTCCAGCAGGCGGTCCGCCAGTGTGGACTTGCCGTGGTCAATGTGGGCGATGATACTGAAATTTCGAATATTGTTTTGTTTTGTCATGACGATAAAGCCTCCTTGGGCAAGTCCACCGGGGCCCCATCGAAGATGGGGCGCGCCGCGTATTGAAATAAAAACAGAGGGGGCCCCGCAAAATCAAAGATTTTGTGGGGAGAGAAGGAAGGAACACAGCGGAGCTTTCGCCGCTAGGCGGAAGCGGAGCGGGCGGAGTATCTTCCGACGAGGTCGATATGGGCAATGATGCTGAAATTCCGAATGTTGCTCTGTTTTGTCATCACGATAAAACCTCCTTGGGCAAGTCCGCGCCGCTTCGCGCGGATGGGTGTCCAGGCGTTCCGGCTTCGCCAAAACCTTACCGCCGCTCCGTCAACCCCTCCTCAGGGCTCCAAGTTCCATATTCAGGAGGATGCTCCTAATTCTGGCCCTCCCAGATGCTCTCGTAGTCGTAGTTTACCACATATTCCCGGAGAGCGTCCAGTTTTGCCTCATAGTTTTCCAGTGTCAGCAGATGCTCCGTTCCGGCCATGGCCTTGGACATCTTCCAGGTCACACGGCCCGCCACGTGGATGTGGTCCGCATAGTTGTCCAGGTCCGTGATGGTGTCGATGTCCGTCAGGAAGCACTGGATCTTCACATTGTCGTATGCCAGCAGCGCCTCCGTGGCGTGCTTCAGCACGGCGAACATGGCATCCGTCCTCCCCTGGCGCTCCATCTTGTCCCAGAACAGGATGCTGTACGGCGAGTAGTAGAAGATGAACTCCGTGTTGGGGTGTTCTGTCAGCCAGGTCTCCACCACCGCCAGATTTTCATCGCAGATGTCAAAAAAGGCGTCCTCCGGCAGGACGGTATCCTCGGCCTCCGGCCGCTGATACCCGGCCAGCGCCAGCTCCTTGGAGAAAAAGACGTTCCCGTCCCACACAAAGGCGTCCTGGAGGGCCTGGGTATTGCCCGCCGCCTTTTCCCGCACCACATACAGCGCCCGCACCAGCACGTCCTTGTTCAGAAGATAGGGGCTGTCATTCCAGGGATTGGTGTCATAGAGATACGCCGGCAGCTGGTCCGGGGCCTCCTCCACGGAGCGGACCAGGATGTTGGGGTCCAGGCCGAAGATCACCCGCTTTACATCGTGTGTCTGGCAGGCGTAATCCAGGGCCTGGGAAAACTCGTGAAAGCCGCCGTTGGGAAAGGTCGCCTTTACCGTCCTGGTGTCAAAATAGGCGTCAAACCACAGCGGGCGGTAATTGGCCGCCAGAGAGGTGCCCATCAACACGGTCTCGTAGTCCTGACTGCGCAGCAGGCCCGCCGTCTGGCACCGCTGTTCAAACCAGACCTCCGCCTCCGGGTCCGGGGCGCGGTAGTGGAAGAAGGGGTCCACGGTCACCACAACGGCGGCGCAGAGGCCCAGCATCGCGGCTATCGCCGCCAGCAGGCCCAGCGCCCATTTCCGGTATTCCTGTTTCAAGCCTCTCCCCCCTTAAAAATTCGCATAGATGAACTGGGTAATGCCGCTGAAGGACAGCACAGACCATACCCCCAGCACCCACAGCGCCGCGCCCCGCCAGAAGGTGGGCCGGAACCGCTCCATCTGCTGGATGGTGTTCCGGGGCCACAGCGCGATGACCGATCCGGTGATGTACAGCGCCGCCGTCACCAGCAGGTTCCGCCAGGGGGCGATGAAGGGCAGCAGGATGCGGATGACCTCCTGCTCGCAGGTGAACAGTCCCTCGGACAGCCACGGCATGGGCCTGGCAAAATCAAGGGAGCAGACAGCTTTCAAAATGTCATTGCCCGCCGCCACTGTCGGCGCCCGGAAGTAGATCCAGGCCAGATTGACAAAGGCAAAGGTCAAGGCCCACCGCAGCCAGGCGGGCAGCCTGTCCAGCCGCCGTCCCAGCAGCCGTTCCGCGATTTGCGCCAGGCCATGGAGGGCGCCCCACAGCAGGAACGTCCATCCCGCGCCGTGCCAGAAGCCGCTGACCAGGAAAATGATCAGGATGTTCAGACAGGTCCGGGCCGTGCCCCGTTTGCTGCCACCCAGTGGGAAGTACAGGCACTCCCGCAGGAACGTGGTCAGGGTGATGTGCCACCGCTTCCAGAACTCCCCCACCGACAGGCTTCGGTAGGGTGAATCAAAGTTCACCGGCAGGCGGATGCCCAGCAGGCGGGCGCAGCCCGCCGCCACATCGCAGTAGCCGGAAAAATCAAAATACAGCTGGAGGGTATAGCCCAGCACCACCATGGCCGCCGACACTGTGGTCAGCCGTTCCGGGTGGGCGTAACCGTTGTTCACGATGACGCCGAAGCCCTCTGCCAGCAGCGCCTTTTTCGCCATGCCGGTGCAGATGGCATACAGGCCAGCCGCCGCGTCCTGCCAGTCGGGCCGCAGGAATTTTTCGCTCCTCAGCTGGGGAAAAAACGCGCCGGGTCTCAAAATGGGGCCGGAGGTGACCGTGGGGAAGAAAAACGTGTAAAGCGTCAGATCGTCACCCTGGACCGGCTGGTACTGGCGGGTATAGGCCTCCTTCAGCAGCCAGAGCTGCTGGAAGGTGAAAAAGCTGAGTCCCAGCGGCGCCCAGCCGATGGACAGCCTGCCGCCGGTAAAAAATCCGGTGTATTTGAATGCCGCCAGCACGGCGATATGCCAGCAGCACCCCAGTATGAATGCCCTGCGGCGGGAAGCCTCTTCTGCCCCGCACAGCCGCTGAAGCACTCCGGCGGTCACAGTCATGCCAACGGCCAGCACCAAAAACGCCTGCCAGCCGCCGCCCGCCACGTAGAAGAACAGGCTGGCCACCATCAGCAGCAGCCGTCCAGCCCAGGGCGCTCTCCGGCCCACGGCCAGGCAGATCGCCGTGGTGGCTGTCAGAAAAGCCAAAAATGATAGGGATTGAAAGTTCATATCATCACTCCGAGAGCTTGTTCAGCCGGGTATCCGCGGTGCTCAGTACCTGTGTCAGGCTCTGGCAGCGGCCGGGATAGCTGTCGCTCAGGGCCTCTGCCGACAGGTCGGGAAATTCCGTCTTCTGGGCCGCCTGGCTCCGCAGGGCCCGGGCATACCGTGTCTCCGCCAGTTTCATATCCGCATCGGCCATGCCCATGGTGCAGGCGGCGGGGTCCAGGGCGAAATAGGCCTCGTTGGCTCCGGCGGCCCGGTACAGATGGCGGTAGAGCTGATAGACCGCGCTGCCCAGATAGGACGCCGCCGCGTTGATGGCGGTCTTGTCCCCCAGCTTGCCCAGCAGGCCAAACAGCACGCTCACCGCGCCGGAGAGCAGCTTGCTCTGGAGTGTCGCCATGACGCTCCCCTGCAGAACGTTGCCGGGTTCCGCCGCGTTCAGCACCTCCTCCGAGGTCAGCATGCTGCCCTCCCGGGACAGGGTGCGGCCCAGGATGAAGTCGGCAGAGACGTTATAGTAGTCGCAGGCCTTGACCACGAAGGAAAGACCCGGCTCCCGGACGCCGTTTTCATAGTGGGAAAGCAGTGCCTGGGAGATGCCTAGGTCGGCTGCGGCGGTGCGCTGGGACACGCCCCGCTCCCGCCGCAGCAGGGACAGGGTGCGGGAAAATTCAGAAGTGGAAGCCATATTTCTCTCTCCTTTGGGTTCTATACGAAATACACGCCGTATAGTTTAGCAGAAACTATACGGCGTGTAAAGAATTTTTCAGTTTTTTCTCTCCCCATCCGGCATCCAGCCCACAATATCCTCCAACGCACAGTCCAGGACCACACAGCTTATCCAGCGTATCCGCGGTGACGTTCAGAAGATTTTCCCGAAGCCGCCGGGGAATTGAAGCGGGCCAGGCAGAAGGGCCGCCATACCATCGCTTAAAACAGCCCCACCTGGTCAGGCAGGACATCCCCGCCAATGTTCCGCAGCTGGCGGCCATTCTCCTCCCCCAGCTGGTCCACGATGGCCATTTTGCGGATAATGTTCTTAGCCGTCAGGTCCAGAGCGGTTCCCTCGCTATAATCCGCTGGGAAGATAAAGTCCACCCGGCCCTTTGCCAGCAGGTCCTCCACGCCCTGGCGGTTGGTCTCCTGGTACACGGCGATGGCCTGGCCGCCGTAGGCCCGCATCATCTTCATACAGGGCACATCGGAAAGGCCGTCCCCGATGTAGACCATGTTGGTGAACGGCACCCGCTTGCTGTCATCGGGCATGGAGTCGTTCAGCGTCTTGTCATCGGACACATCCAGCACGCCCTTGTTGATGCGGTAGACGAACTGTGTCTTGGCGGTGAAATTGACCGTCAGCTTGGGCCACACAGGCCGGCCTTCCCCGTCATAATAAAATTCACTGGCGTAGATCTCCTTGAATTCGCCGCTGATGGAGGAACCCTCAATGATCTCCCGGAGGCCGGAGGAGATAACGTAGTGCTCCACCTGGACGCCCTGCTCCCCGCCAAAGGCGTTGATGCGCCGGAACCACTCCTGCACGCCGGGGAACAGCACGATGTCCCGGCCCATCTCCCGCAGGCTCTCCCGGGTAAAGGGCAGGTGCCGCTTCTCCGACTCCTGGATCATGGTGTACATATAGGCCAGGATGCCGTCCATGCGGTTGGCGTGGCCGAACCCGTTGGCCAGAGCCCAGAATTCCCTGGGCGCCATGCCCAGGCTGGGGATAAAGGCATAGTCCTCCATATCGGTGGTGCAGAGCGTTTTATCAAAATCGTACAAGAACGCCACGATGGGCTGCTGTCTCTCCATAGATATCTCCTCCGGTAAGAAAAAAGCGGCTCCTATGAGCCGCTTTTCCGGTCAGTCCTCTCCGCTGTAATTGCGGCCGAATTTCAGATCATTCAGATTGATGCGGCGGGTGGCCTCCAGCGGCTCCTCCTTGGCAAAGGGATCGCCCTCCGGATAATCGTCTTCCGCGGGGGCCTCCGCTTCCTGGGCAGGCTCTTCGGCCGCAGCCTCGCCATCCTGGGCGGAGAACGCCGCCATGACCTTCTCCTCGATCTCCTCCACAGGCGCCTCCGCCTCCTGGGCGGGGGCAGGCATTTCCACCGGCGCCTGGGGCAGCCGCTCCAGGAGCTGCAGCTCCTGAGTGCAGATATCGCGGCTGGCGGCAATGAATTTGGCCAGTTCCAGCTGGCCCTGGCGCAGGCGCGCCTCGGCCTCCTTCAGTTCCTGATCCATCTGGGCGATCCGGTCCTGGGCGCCGGTCTCCGCCTGGGCCAGGATCTCATCCCGCTTGGCCTCCGCCTCACGGACGATGGAATCCGCCATCCGCTGGGCGGTCAGAAGTGTCGCCCGCATGGAGTCCTCCGTGGCGCGGTATTCCTCCACCTTCTCCACCAAAACCTTCATTTTGGCCTTCAGCGCCGCGTTTTCCTTGTAAAGCGCCGTATAGTCGTCTGTCAGCTCGTCCAGAAACTCGTCTACCATGGCCATGTTATAGCCGCCCATGACCGCCTTGGTAAAGGCATGGGTGGAAACTTCCTGCGGTGTCAGCATACCCGTCTATCCCCCTGTCAGAAATACAGCCCGTTGTTTTCCAGCTCGTCAATGAGGTCGCCCTCAATGTCCACGTGATAGGGCGTGATGATATATGTATTGACGGCCACCTTCTTAATCTTGCCCTCGCCGGCATAGGCCACGCCGGACAAAAAGTCCACCAGGCGGCGGGCGATATCCTTATTGGTGGACTCCAGGTTCAGCACCACCGTCCGCTTGTCCTTCAGATGGTCGGCGATCTCGGAGGCGTTCTCAAAGCGCTCCGGCTTCACCAGCACCACCTTCAGCTGGGTGGTGGCGTGGATGTTCACCACCTTGTTGCGGCGGTCCTCGGCTTTATTCCGGCGCTCTTCAAAGGCGTCCTTCCGGGGATCTTCCTCAAAATCTTCAAATTCCTCGTCTTCATCCTCGTAAGGATGTGTCAGCTTTTTCAGCTCATCAATGATGCTCATCGGCAAAACCTCCTGTTGGAGCGATCAATTGTAGTGGCGGGCGCCGAATATGGCGGTGCCTACCCGAACCATGGTAGCGCCGGCACGAATGGCATCCTCATAATCACCGCTCATGCCCATGGACAGATATTTAAGTTCATTATGAAACAATTTTGTATTGATGTCAACATAAAGTGCCCGAACTTTATCAAAATACCGCATATTGGCATCCCGGTCCGCGTCCGCGGGCGGGATCGTCATCACCCCCCGCACCCGGACATGGGCATAGGTCCCGGCGGTCTCCGCCGCCGCAAAGACTGCGTCCGGCGCGAAACCGCTCTTAGCCGCTTCCTCCCCAATATTGACCTCCAGCAGGATATCCTGGACCAGCTCCCGTGCGGCGGCCACCTTTTCGATCTCGTCCAGCAGCTCGATGGAGCCCACGGACTGGATCATGTCCACATGGCCCACCACCTGCTTGACCTTGTTGCGCTGGAGATGGCCGATAAAATGCAGCGGTGCGCCGTCATAGGCGTGCTCCGACAGCTTCTGCGTCATCTCCTGGACCCGGTTCTCTCCCAGCACGTCGATCCCGGCGGCAATGGCCTCCCGGCATGCGGCGGCGTCATTCATCTTGCTGGCTCCCACCAGGATGATCTCGCCGGGGTCACGTCCCGCCTCCCGGGCGGCGGCGGCAATTTTCTCCCGGACCCGGGCAATATTCTCCGCAATGGACATAGGCATTCCAACTTCCCTTCTGAACATTTTCTATGATGTTATCCAAGGACTTTTCCGTCATACAGATCGACGGCCGTAATGATGACCTCATCGCCGGGGCGGAGCCTGAGCTTCTCCTTTCCCTCCGGCCCATTGGCCCGCACCAGGATAAAGCCGCTGCCATTGTACAGCACCTCCACCGGCTTGAAGACCGCCTCCTTGCCCACGACACAGTAGACACCGGTGACCTGGACCTCCTTGGCGGCGCCGTTCTCGTCTGTCTCCGTCTCCGTCCGCATGCGCAGCGCCTCTTTCGGCACCCGGATCCCCTCGACCGCTCTGGTGACCACCGTGGCGCTCTGCTGGCGCAGGAGCGTCAGCTCCGGCAGATGCGTCCGCCCCTTGAAAACCACCACAACACGGCCGTTTTCCTCTGCCCCGACGCTGTCCACCGTCACATCCAGGTCCCGCTCGATGCTTTTGGCAAAGTGCAGGCTCAGGCTGTCGGCCTTCTCCAGTTCCCTGGCCTCCGCCGCGGACATGGCGGCGGCGTAGTACCAGCTGTCCCCCAGAATCAGCTTGCCCAGCTCGGAACGCACCGCTCCATCTGCCTGCACGCCCGCCAGCTTTGACGGCGTCAGCCCCGGCAGGATCTCCGGTGTCAGAACGGTCTCATATCCGTCCACCACGGCGGAGAACAGGCCCGAGGCCGGCGCGGTGATCTGCCGGACGGAGCCGGCCGCCTGTGACCGCAGCTCTCTGAGCTGGGTGTTCAGCACCTCGATCCGGGTGGAGAGGTCCTCCGTGTCGGAGTAGGTATAGTCCCGCTTCATGACCAGCGCCCGCAGTTCACCGGCCCGCTTTTCCGCCGAGTCCAGCCTGTCCTCCGCCAGAGCCTGCCGGTAACTCAGCAGGCTCTGCATGATCTGCGTGTCCAGCTTCAGGGATACTTCGGCCCCCAGCGCCGCCTCCTGCGCGTACTGGAGCTGTTCGATCTGTGCGGTCAGGGCGTTGATCTCGTTCTGGCGGTCAAAAGACGCCTGGTCCGCATAGGCCGTGGCGATCACGCCGCCGACGGAGACCCGCTCGCCCTCCGCCTTTTGGATCTGTATCAGCCCATTGGCATCGTCGGTCAGCACCTGTTCCCTGCGCACCACATAGCCGGAGAGGTCGCTGCCCTCCTCCACCTGATAGCTGTACGCCAGCGTCGTGGTCAGCGGATCACTGAAATAGAGAAACGCCTGGACGCCGAAGTACGCAAGCGCGGCCATCATGATCAGCGCCATCAGTATTTTCGTTCCGAGAGAGTTGTTTTTCATCACACAATTGCCTCTTATTGCCTCTTATGGTGCGCACTCCCCTCCCGGGAAACTGCGCGGTTCAAGAAATGTCTTCCGTCAGATCCACCGTCCGGATGGGCGCGATGGTGGAGATCGCGTGCTTGTAGATCACCTGCTGTCTGCCGTCGCTGTCCAGGATGACCACGAAGGCGTCAAAGCCGGTGATGACGCCCCGCATCTGGAAGCCGTTCATCAAAAACATGGTCACGGGCAGCTTGTCCCGTTTTGCACGGAGAAGAAAAATGTCCTGTAAATTCGCTTTTGTCTGCATGTCGTCCGCTCCTTTTTTCTTTGTCGGTCGGACGATCTTCTTGTATGTACCGCCCGCCTCAGGGCCTCGACAAGTTGAGAGGGCCCCAGGGCTAGGATACGCCCGCGGCGGCCAGGATTTTCGTCGAAACCTGTATGGCCCGCGCAAAATCCCGCTCTTTTTTCCAAAAAATCCAGTGGATGTCCCGATTCCTCCGCAGCCAGGTCAGCTGGCGCTTGGCATACTGCCGGGAGCGGAGCTTCACCTCTTCAATGGCCTCCGCCTCTGCGGCGGTGCCCTCCAGCACTCCCAGGAACTCCTTGTAGCCGATGGCCTGGAGCGCCGTCGCCTCCCGGGGCAGGCCGCTCTCCAGCAGGCGCTGCACCTCCGCCAGCAAGCCCTCCTCCACCATCTTGTCCACCCGGCGGTCAATGAGGTCCCACATGTCCGCCCGGTCCTCAAACTGCAGTCCGATCCAGACGGCGTCATACCGGGGCGGGAGCTTCCTGGTCTCCTCATTGTGGGCCGTGATGGTCTTTCCGGTCTCCAGGTACACCTCCAGCGCCCGGAGAATGCGCTTTTCATCCGCCGGGTGCAGCCGTTCCGCCGACGCGGGGTCCACCTGGCGCAGCTCTTCCAGAAGGGGGCCGATCCCCTCCCGCTCCAGCCGCCGCTGGAGTTCGCGCCGCACCTCTCCCCCGGCGTGTCCCGCCGCGAAGCCGTGGCCTTTCACCACAGCGTCCAGCCAAAGTCCCGTGCCGCCCACCAGAATGGGCAGCTTTCCTCTGGCCAAAATATCGTCCACGATGGCGGCGGCCTCCCGGGCGTACCGGGCGGCGGACCACTGCTCCGCCGGGTCCGCCACGGCGATCATGTGGTGGGGCACCCCCCCCATTTCCGCCGCCGTGGGGGCGGCGGTGCCGATGGTCATGCCCCGGTAGATCTGCATGGAGTCGGCGGAGACCACCTCGCCGTTGAACCGCTTTGCCAACTGGACGCCCAGCGTCGTTTTTCCGCAGGCCGTGGGGCCGACGACGCAGACGATCTTCGGTGCCATGGTCTCCCTCCTCTCTCAATGCTCGTGCAGATGCTGGTATTCCTCTTTCCAGACGTATTCGCTATATACCCGGCAGGCATACCGCCGTCAGCAGGATACGGTCTTCCCGTTTCATTCCCTGTCCTCTCTCAGAAGGTCTCTGCCAGTTTCCCCGCCAGAGCGCAGGCCGCTTCCAGCAGCTCCGGCGCTTTCGCCGGATCGATGTCCAGCCCGCCGGCAAACACATAGTCGAACTGCCCGATGCCGAACATGGCGCACAGCTGCCGCCAGTACAGCACGCCGAGGCTGTCCTCCCGCTCCACATCCCCGCCGGAGGTCAGATACGCCAGACGCTCCGCCCGGCAGTCGCCGTGACAGCCGTCCGCCTCATAGTGATACGTCAGGCCGTTGGCGGAGATGTACTCGATATAGGTCCGCAAAGCGGCGGGAAAGCTCAGGTCCCAGAAAGGTGCCGCCACGACGATGCGGTCCGCCGCCCGGAACTGCCGGGCCAGGTCAAACACCGGCGCGTCCCAGGCGCCCACGCCCGCCAAAGCGTCCCGGTCGTTCAGCATCTCCGGTCCAAAGTGTCTCAGAGTCAGAAGCGTTTCCGGTCTCACGGTCTCGATCTCCGCGCCCGGGTGCGCCGCCCGAAATGCCTCCAAAAACGCCCTTGCCAGGGACAGCGTCCGGGAGTTCTCTCCCCGCTGGCTGATGCAGCAATTCACAAATAAGAGTTTCATGGTTCACTCCTCATCATATACCGATGTGATGACCGGCCTGCCGTCCGGGTCCAGCAGCGGCGTCAGGCCGCTGGCGTACCCGTCGGCGTGGAACAGGTAGTTCACGCCGGTCCTTCGGTCCACCCAGATCTCCGTGATGTTTATTTTTCCCTGGCTGTATGTTTTGATAAACCGGTCTTCTGCCTTTGCCATCGTCTGTATCCTCCCCGCGCTCAGGCGCGCTTGAACATCTTCTCCAGCTCGTATTTGGTGAGCTTCACCGCCACGGGCCGCCCGTGGGGGCAGAAGCGGACCTCGCCGCTCTGGACCTTTTCCACCAGGATCCTCAGCTCCGACACGTCACTGGTCCAGCCGCCCTTAATGGCGGCTTTGCAGGCCATGGTGTGGAGCAGGTTCTCCCGTTTTTCCGCCAGGTCCCGCCCTGTGCGCAGGTTCTCCGCAAACTCCTCCAGCGTTGCCACGGTGTCCGCCGCGTCGATGTCCGCCGGCACCTCCCGCACCAAAATGGCGCCGTCGCCAAAGTCCTCACAGGCAAAGCCGAACTGCTCCAGAAGGGGCAGATTCTCCAGCAGCAGCGCGCCCGCCTCCCGGTCCAGCTCCGCCGCGATGGGCTGCAGCAGTGCCTGCCGCATGGGCGGCTCCTGGGCGGCCTTCATGCGGTCGAAGTTGATCCGCTCGTGGGCGGCGTGCTTGTCGATGAGCCAGACGCAGCCGTCTTCGCTCTCACAGATGATATAGGTATGCAGCACCTCTCCGGCAATGCGCCAAGGCGCCTCCCTCACCGGCTCGATGGTCTGCTGTTCCGGCAGATCCAGCGCCTGCCGCTCCGCCGGGATGGCTGGTACAAAGGGACGCTTCGTCCCCTCCGGCCTGACCGGACACTCCTCCGCGGAAACAGCAGGCGCGGCGGGCTGTTCCGGAGGCCTTGCCGCCACTGAGGCGGGCGGCTTGCCAAGCGCGGAACCCGTCGGCCTGGCGGTGGGTTGGGCCGTCTGGTAAAACGGCTTTTCCGGCGCACTGTCCGCCACTTTCGTCTCAGGCTTCCACTCTGTATTCCACGCCCGGCGGTGAGACGCCGGTCCCTCAGCGGGCCGAACCGTCTGCTGAGGCGCGGCCATCTGCCAGCCCATGGGCCGCAGGGACGATGTCCGCGCTGCCGGCGGCGCCGTCTCCGCGGGCTTCCCTCCCTGTTCCCGGTAGGTCCTGGCGTCCATGGACTGGAAGAAATCCCGCCGGGGGGCCGCCGCCTGCTCCGCCGGCCTGGGGGCCGCCACAGGCGCGCCCTTGGCGTCCAGGCAGTCCAGCACGGTGTGGTACACCGCGTCGAACACCTCCCGCTCCCGGGCGAATTTGATCTGTGTCTTGGCGGGATGGACATTGACGTCCACCGCCGCCGCCGGCAGCGTCACGGACAGGACGCAGCCGGGGAACTTCCCCTTCATGATCTGGTTGCGGTAGCCCTCTTCCAGAGCCGCCGTCAGGAGCTGGGATTTGATAAAGCGGCCGTTGACAAAGAACGCCTGCATGGACCGGGAGCCCCGGCCCATGAGCGGCGCCGTCACGAAACCGGAGACAGCCACATCGCCGCCCCGGCCCTCCACCGGGATCAGGCCCCTGGCAAAATCCCGGCCCAGGGCGGCATAGACGGCGGAGTCCAGCTTCCCGTCGCCGGGGGTGTGAAGGGCCTCTGTGCCATCCTTGATAAATTTGAAGGAGATATCCGGGTGGGACAGCGCCAAATGCTGCATCAGCCCCGCCACGGCGGCGGTCTCGGCGCTGTCCTTTTTCATAAATTTCAGCCGGGCGGGCGTGTTGTAAAAGAGGTCCCGGACCAGAATGGTGGTCCCCTCCGGGGCGCCCGCCTCCTCCACCTGGCCGGGCACGCCGCCCTCCAGATGGAGAGACGCGCCGTTTCCATCGCCCCGCCGCCGCGTCAGGATATCCACCCGGCTGACGGCGGAGATGGCTGCCAGGGCCTCGCCCCGGAAGCCCAGGGTGCCGATCCTTCCCAAGTCCTCCGGCGTGCGCATCTTGCTGGTGGCGTGGCGGAGAAAGGCCGTAGGCAGCTCGGCGGGCGCGATGCCGCAGCCGTTGTCCGTCACACGGATGGCGCCCATGCCGCCCCGCTGGATCTCCACCACCACGGCGGAGGCTCCGGCGTCAATGGTGTTCTCCACCAGCTCCTTGACCACGCTGGCAGGCCGTTCCACCACCTCGCCGGCGGCGATCAGGTCCGCCACATGGGATTCTAATTGTTGGATATGGGGCATCATTCCGCACCTCCGGGCATCATTTACAGTAGCAGCATCGCCACAAGGGGGATGGTGACGATGGACATCAGCGTGGACAGGAATGTGATCTGGGCCATGGCCTCGGTATCGCCGCCGTATTCCAGGCACAGCATAGAGCCGTTGATCGCCACAGGCATGGCCATTTCGACGATGGCGATCCCCTGTACAATGGGATCAACGCCCATCTGCCGCAGGATCAGCCACAGCAGCACCGGCAGTCCCAGCAGCCGGACGGCCGAAAGCGCCCAAAGCCGGACGGAGGAGAACACCTGCATAACGGGCAGCCCCGCCAGCAGAGAGCCCACCACCAGCAAAGACAGCGGCACCGTGATATCCCCTATGAAGCTCAGCATCTCCCCGATCTGCGCCGGGACCTGAATATGCGCTAGGGCGATCACCAGAGCAAGCATGGCGGCGATGATGCAGGGGGACAGCAGCTGCTTCCAGCGAAAACGCTTGGCACCCGTCAGCATCAGCGGTCCCAGGGTATAGGACAGCATGTTAAAGGGCAGCTGCAGGATCACCGCATAAAACAGCTTATCCGCCCCGAACAGATCGATGACCACGGGATAGCCGATAAAAGCCAGGTTGGAAAACGCCAGGGCATAGCGCCAAACACCTTTCTGTTCCGGCGTGCCGCCCAGGAAGCGGGGCACCACACATACAATCAGCAGCTCAAGGCCGTAAAATACCACCGCCACTTTCAGCGTGGAGAGGATCTCCGCCGTGCCGGGGAACGTGTCCCCCGACACCACGGAGCTGACGATGGTGGCGGGCATGGTGATGTTCAGGATCAGCTTTGACAGCTTGGCGTCCGCTTCCCCGCCCAGATAGCCCAGGCGGTTCGCCAGATAGCCTACCGCCATGGCGAAGAGGATGACCAGCATTTCGGAAAACGTATCAAAAAAACTCATGGGGTTTCTCTTTCTCTTTTTTAGTTAGATATTATCGCATTCCGGTCCACACGCTCAGGGCATTGGCCACGGCGTGGAGGCCGATGGCGGTCCACAGCGTCCCGCTGTGCTCATAGGCCCAGGCCAGCATCAGGCCCGGCACCAGATACTGGATCATCAGGAGGAAGTAGGTGATATCCTGATTCACCACGGCGAACTGCCACACGTGCAGCAGAGCAAACAGCAGGCAGCTTACAAGATACGCCACCGCCCGGCTCTTGTTTTTCAGGTTGCCGAACACCAGTCCGCGAAACAGCACCTCCTCCACAAAGGGCGCCAGGAAAATGACGATGAGCAGCGTCATGTGGGGCGCGTCGTCGATCTGGGCGGAGATGGTGGTGTCGTTCAGGTTGGTGCGGTTGGTAAAGATCAGGTTCGTCAGCCGGTAGACCAGCTCGTTGAGGCCGTACAGCCCGATCAGGCCGATGACCAGCGTCTTGCAGGCGCCGCCCAGGTTGTCGGCGAACTGGCGGGAGGTCCGGCCCAAAAATCCGTGGAAGATGATGATGGTCACGGCAAACAGCACGTAATAGTAGATCACGTTTTGCAGGGCGCCGGAGATCGTCACCCTCAGCAGCCTCCCCGCCAGGCGAAATGCCGGCGCGGTGGCAAAGGGCAGCACCAGCAGGTAGATGACGAAGAACACCACCCCGGCGATCTGCTCCCCCGCCGTCATATAAGTCGCTGCTTTGCGTTTAGCCATATGTCGATCCCTCCGCCTTACTGTAATTTCTTCTTCAGCTCATACAGCAGACTCATGGCCTCGATGGGCGTCAGCGTGTCCGGCTGGCGCACCCCACCGCGCGGGGCGCGGCGGGGACCCCGCATTTGACTCAAATGGCCGGGCAAAGCCCGTCCATTTCAAGGTTTTGCCTTTGGCAAAACGCTTGGCGCGCCTTCCGGCGCGAACCGCCGCTGCCAGCTTGCTTACTGTAATTTCTGCTTCAGTTCGTATAAAAGCGTCATGGCCTCAATAGGCGTCAGCGTGTCCGGCTGGCAGCGGCGGATGGCGTCCAGCACCTCGCCCTCCCCGATGGCGCCCAGGGACACCTGGTCCGCCTCCCGGCGGGGCGCGGTGTAGGAGACGCCGTTCTCCTCCTCCAGCTCTCTGAGGACTGCCTTTGCCCGCTGGACCACCTTGTCCGGCAAGCCCGCCAGCTTGGCCACTTCAATACCATAGCTGCGGTCCGCGCCGCCGGGGATGATCTTGCGCAGGAAAATGATGTCCTCTCCCCGAGTCTTGACGGCGATGTTGTAGTTCACGGTGCCGGGAAGGGTGTTCTCCAGCTCCGTCAGCTCGTGGTAGTGGGTGGCGAAGAGCGTCTTGGCCCCCAGCAGCTTCTTGTCCGCGCAGTACTCCAGCACCGCCCGGGCGATGGACATGCCGTCAAAGGTGGAAGTGCCCCGGCCGATCTCGTCCAGGATCAGCAGAGAGTTTTTCGTGGCGTGGTGCAGGATGTCCGACACCTCCGTCATCTCCACCATAAAGGTGGACTGGCCGGCGGAGAGGTCATCGCTGGCGCCGATCCGGGTGAAGATGCGGTCCACCACGCCGATATGGGCGTGGGCCGCCGGGACAAAGCTGCCCATCTGGGCCATGAGGACGATCAGCGCCACCTGGCGCATGTAAGTCGATTTGCCCGCCATGTTGGGGCCGGTGATGATGGCCACCCGGTCCTCTTTTTCGCCCATAAAGGTGTCGTTGGGGACGAAAAGCGTATCTTTGAGCACCTTTTCCACCACCGGGTGGCGGCCCTCGCGGATCTCGATGACGCCGGACTCGTCCACATCCGGGCGGCAGTAGTGATTGCGCACGGCCACGGCGGCAAAGGACGCCAGCGCGTCCACCTCCGCCACCGCCGCGGCGGTTTTCTGGATGCGGGGGGCCGTGTCGGAGATCTCCTGGCGCAGCTTCGTGAACAGCTCGTATTCCAGAGCCACCACCCGCTCGGAGGCCGTCAGGATCTCGTGCTCCAGGTCCTTCAGCTCCTGGGTGATGAACCGTTCGCCGTTCACCAGTGTCTGCTTGCGGATGTATGTATCCGGCACCTGGTCCTTAAAGGAGTTGCTGACTTCAATGTAATAGCCGAACACCTTGTTGTAGCCGATCTTCAGGGTGCGGATGCCGGTGGCCTCTTTCTCCTTGGCCTCCATCTCCGCGATGACGCCCTTGCCGCTTTTCAGGATGTGCCGCAGGCGGTCCACCTCTTCGTCAAAGCCGTCCCGGATGAAGCCGCCCTCCCGGACGGAGAACGGCGGCTCGTCACAGATGGCGGCGGCGATGCGCTCGCCGATATCGTCCAGAGTGTCCAGCTCCGCCGTCAGCTCGCTCAGGCGGCGGTCGGAAAGGGCGGTCAGCTGCTCCTTCACAGCGGGCAGCTTTTCGATGGCCGCCCGGAGGGAGGCCATGTCCCGCCCGCCGGCGGTGCCATAGACGATGCGGCCGATAAGCCGCTCCATGTCCCCCAGGCCCGTCATGGCGGCGATCAGCTCCTCCCGGGCGATGGTGTTGTCCACCAGGGTGCTGACGGCGGAGTTCCTCTTGCAGATGGCGGTGACGCTGAGCAGGGGCCGCTCCAGCCAGGACCGGAGGCACCGGGCGCCCATGGGCGTTTTGGTCTTGTCCAGCACCCAGAGAAGACTCCCCTTTTTCTCCTTGTTCCGCAGGGTCTCCGTCAGCTCCAGGTTCCGGCGGGCCGTCAGGTCCAGCTCCATAAACCGGCCCTGCTCGTAGTAGTCCAGGTCGTTGATATGGGAGAGGTCCGTTTTCTGTGTCTCGTACAGATAATTCAGCAGACCGCCCAGGGCCATGGCCGCCGCCGGATTTCCGGCGGGCAGGCTCTTCAGGGCGTCCTCCCCGAACTGCCGGCGGATGTTCTTCTCCGCCTCGTTCAGCAGGAAGCGGCGCTCGCCGCCGTTTTCGGTGCGGCAGTGGAATTTGTCCGTCAGAGCGTTAGTCAGGGCCTTTTCCGCGTATGCGCCGTCGTTCAGGATGGCCTCCGCCGGGGAGAAGCGGCCCAGCTCATTGATGACGTGCTCCACCCGGTCTTTTCCGGCAAAGGCCGTCAGGTGGGCCTTGCCGGTGGTAATGTCGCAGAAGGCGGCTCCGGCGGAGCGGGAGTCGATATAAATACCGCAGATGAAGTTGCTGGCCTTGTCATCCAGGCAGGCGGCGTCGATGACGGTGCCGGGCGTGACCACCCGGATAATATCCCGCTTGACAAGGCCCTTTGCCGTGGCCGGGTCCTCCATCTGCTCGCAGATGGCCACCTTGTAGCCCTTGGCGATGAGCCGGGCGATGTAGGCCTCGCTGGCGTGGTAGGGGATGCCGCACATGGGGATCTGCTCCTCCGCCGGCTTGGCGTGCTTGCCGTGGTCTCGGGAGGTCAATGTCAGGTCCAGTTCCCTGGACGCAAGGCGGGCATCGTCGTCGAACATCTCGTAAAAATCGCCCAGCCGGAAGAACAGGATGGAATCCGGATTGTCCTTTTTGATCTCCAGGTACTGCTTCATCATGGGGGTCAATTCCGCCATGAACTCACCTCGTTATCTTTCTCTCTATCGTAAATTTACACTAATAAGACGGGGGTGTCCGGCCGCGGGCCGGGGACGGGGGATTGCACGGCTTTGCCGTGCTGGGAATGAACCCCCATTTTCTTTTCGTCTTGCCGAAAAGAAAACGGCCGTTCACGGTCAAAAGAAAAGGCGCTTGGAGCAAAACCGGCGCTAAAAGCGCCTTATTTGCTTAAAACGCAGAGTCCCAGAAAGGAACTGCGCAGAAAACTTCCGGCCGAAGCGTTGGGCGCGGTCCCGGTCTTGCGAAGTCTTTTGGCCTTCAGCCCCGCGAATTGGAATTGCAAGGACGGGCAAAAATCGCAAGGACCAGCGTCTCTTTTCGCTGCCGCTCCCGCTACCTTCCGGTAGCGCGTAGCGAAGCGGAACGCGCGGGGCTAATGGTCAAGTCCTTCCGTTGACCGCCTCGGTCTTGCACTCACGCCCGCAAATGCGGGGGCGCAGTTCTAAGATCGTACCCTGTCCAGCGCACCCGGTACAAGCCCGCAAGTTTCCGCCGCACCGACTCGCTCGACCCCCGTATTTTAAGCAAAAAAGGCGCAACGCGCCGTTTTGCGCCTTAGCGGTTTTCTTTTGACCGGGCGCGGCCATTTTCTTTTGTCAAGACAAAAGAAAATGGGGGCGCATTCCCTGTGGAAAGTCCGCGGAAAGCGTTACGGTTTCCGCTCCCGGCAAACCAATTCATCTAACGACAAATCGTAAAAGTCCGCCAAGGCCACCAATATAGACAGCTTTGGCTCTCTCAAATTCAATTCATAATTCTGATAGCCTCGCCAGCTGATGCCGACTCCCGCCGCCACTTCCGGCTGCGTCAAGCCTCGTTCCTTCCGCAGTTGAAGCAGATGTTCAGAAAAAGTCATTTTTCCCTCTTTCTATTGACACGCACAACCGAGTGTGATAATATAATCACACTCAATTATTCATGTCAATTCTTTTTTCAGGAGAATGTTTATGGAAGATTATATCGACGCTCTGCTGGAATACCTCAGTGACCGCCGGGAAGCCGCCATGCCTTTTTCCTCCGCCGCCCAGCTGGCCCGTGAGGAGAAGGCCTTTGAAGCCCTCTCCCGCACGTTCACGGAGGAACAGCGCAGGCTGTTTCACGCCTACGACAACGCCCGGACCTCCTATGCCGCCGCCTGTGAGGACGCCTATGCCCGGCAGGTGTTTCTGCTGGCAAGGGAGATCTATCGTTAGACCGGCTCGCCGTACAGCGCCCAGGTATTGCTGTCTGTGATCCTCACGTCGATGAACCGACCGATCAGCTCCTTGTCCCCCTTCAAACGCACCAGGCGGTTGCCCTCCGTCCGGGAGGCCAGGGGGAAGTCGGCGTCGTCGCTCTCGCCGTCCACCAGCACCCGCACGGTCTTTCCGATATAACCGGCATGGAGCCTGGCCGACATGCCGTTCTGGACCTCCAGGAGCTTGTCGAACCACTTCTGCTTCTCCTGCCGGCTGGCCGGGTCCGGCATCTCCGCCGCTTTCGTGCCGGGGCGGGGGCTGTAAATAAAGGTGAACAGGGCGTCAAAGCCCACCTCCTCCACCAGAGACACGGTGTCCATGGCCTCCTCCTCGGTCTCCCCGGGGAAGCCGATGATGACGTCGCTGGTCAGCACCAGGCCGGGCATGACGGACTTGGCGTAGTTCACCAGCTCCAGATACTGCTCCCGGGTGTACCGCCGGTTCATCTCCTTCAAAACCCGGTCGTTGCCGGACTGGAAGGGAAGGTGGAGCTGCTTTGCCACGTGACCGCACCGGGCCATGGTGTCAAAGAGCTTTTTGGTGGCGTCCTTGGGGTGGCTGGACATGAAGCGGATCAGATACTCGCCGGGGATTTGGTCAATGTCCGAGAGCAGGTCCGCGAAGTCATAGCCCAGTCCCAGGTCGTTTCCGTAGGAGTTCACGTTCTGGCCAAGGAGGGTAATGTCCTTGTACCCCGCCTCCACCAGCTCCCGGACCTCCGCCAGAACGGCCTGGGGGGCCCGGCTCCGCTCCCGGCCCCGGACGTAGGGCACAATGCAGTAGGAGCAGAAATTGTTGCACCCGTACATGATGGAGACCCAGGCTTTCACGCCCTTCTCCCGCACCACGGGGATGCCCTCGGCAATGGTGCCGTGCTCGTCATCCACGGCGAACACCCTCTTGCGCTTCTCATAGACCTGCCAGAGAAGCTCCGGGAACCTCCACAGGGCATGGGGGCCGAACACCAGGTCCACATGGCGGTAGGACTCTTTCACCCGGCGGCTCACCCGCTCCTCCTGGGCCATGCAGCCGCAGAGGCAGATGACCTGCTCCGGGTTTTCCTTTTTGGTGTGGGTCAGGGCGCCCAGGTTGCCGAACACCCGCTGCTCCGCGTGCTCCCGGACAGCGCAGGTGTTCAGGATCACCAGGTCCGCCTCCCCGGGCTCCTCCGTAAAGGTGAAGCCGCAGTCCCGCAGCATCCCCATCAGCTTCTGGCCGTCCGCCACGTTCTGCTGGCAGCCAAAGGTGTCCACACAGGCCACGGGATGGGCCTGACGGTCCGCGAACATGGCTCTGATCCTCGCCTCAAAGTCCCGCTGGCGGGCAAGGTCCGCCTCTGGGACCAGTACGTTTTTGCGTTCCAAAGCAGTTCCTCCGAATACAGATACTTTAACTGAAGTATCATACCATGAAACCGGGAAAAGCACAACAAAAAAGTGAAAAGCGGCGCCATGCGGCGCCGCTCTTCCTTTCGGGCTCTTATTTCATTTTAGAAACCAGCTTGCCGAAAGAGATGGGATTCACATCATCCTCGGCAACCACGTGGGCCTTCTTGCCCACCAGCGCCAGCAGCCCCAGCAAAGACCGCGCGTCCAGCATCACGGTGTCGGTGCTTACCCAGACCTCGTAGGGCGCCTCACAGGCCAGCTGGTTGATCTTCTCCGCCTGCTCCTTGCTCTTAATATCGATCTCTCGAACCATGCTCGGTTCCTCCTTACTACAAAGATTTTGGAGTCCCGCCCCTCGCGGGATCGTCAACATATTAACAGCCTCTTTCGGCATCGTCAACAATATAAATTGCCATATTTGTGTTAAGTAATCGATTGCTTTATGTGTATTTTGCACATTTTAAACGCTTTCATTTCTGGCGATGTCAAAAAAGGGAGAGCCTTGGCTCTCCCTCAGCGTCGGTTCGACAGCTTTTGAAGCTGTGCCTGAAATTCCTCCGGCAGTCCGCAGCGCAGTTCCACCACCTCCCCGGTGCGGGGGTGGAGGAACCGCAGTCCCACCGCGTGGAGACACTGGCCCCGCAGGCCGGGGACAGGCTTTTTGGCACCGTAGACGGTATCTCCCAGGATGGGGTGGCCGATGTGGGCCATGTGGACACGAATCTGGTGGGTGCGGCCGGTCTCCAGGCGGCACTGCACATGGGTGAAGCCGGGAAACCGGGCCAGGACGGTCCAGTGGGTGACGGCGGACCGGCCGCCGGACACCACCGCCATCCGCTTCCGGTCCGTCGGATGGCGGCCGATGGGGGCGTCCACGGTGCCGGAGTCCTCCCGCAGGTTCCCCACCACGATGCACTCATAGACACGGGCCAGGGTGTGGTCCTGGAGCTGGGCCGCCAGACGCTGGTGGGCGAAGTCGTTCTTCGCCGCGATGATGAGGCCGGAGGTGTCCCGGTCGATGCGGTGGACGATGCCGGGCCGCAGCTCCCCGCCGATGCCGGAGAGAGAGCTGCCGCAGTGATACAGCAGGGCGTTCACCAGGGTGCCGTCCGGATGGCCGGGGGCCGGGTGGACCACCAGCCCCTTGGGCTTGTTCACCACGATCACGTCATCGTCCTCATACACCACATCCAGGGGAATATCCTGGGGCGCCACATCCACCGGCTCCGGGTCCGGCAGACAGACCTCCAGCGTCTCGTCTCCCGCCAGCTTGTAATTCTTTGCCAGGGCCTTTCCGGCGCAGGTGATCCGCCCCTCCTCCAGCAGGCGCGCCGCGGCGGAGCGGGTAAGGTCCTCCAGGTTCGCCGCCAGCCAGGCGTCCACCCGGGCACCGGCGTCCTCCTTATTCGGTTGGAGCGTCAGGATCTCCATGATCTTTTCCCCTTTTGTCGTACTTTTCATAGAGGAACAGGTAGTAGACCGCCCCCAGCACACAGCCGCAGACCACGCAGATGTCCGCCACATTGAACACGGGATAGTTCATAAACTGAAAGTCGAACATGTCCACCACATAGCCCAGGCGGGCCCGGTCAATGATGTTGCCCAGGCCGCCGGAGAGGATCAGGAAGCAGGCGCAGAGGCCCAGGGGATGGCGGACGATCCGCCGGACCAGGACGAACAGCACCGCCAGGACGATGCAGCCGGTGACGGCCAGCAGCAGCCACCGCATCCCGGAAAAGCTGGACCATGCGGCGCCGTAGTTGTGGACGGTCCGCAGCTGGACCAGGCCCGGCAGGAGGGGCATGGTCTCCCCCAGAGGCAGATGGACGGTGATCCAGTGCTTGACCCACTGGTCCAATGTCAGCAATATCAGGGCCAGGGCGGTAAAAATGGCATACAGCATGGGCGGCTCTCCTCAAATTCCGATTTCCTGACCAGTTTACACGCTTTGCCCGGGAATTGCAACAGAAGATCAGCCTGGAATCCGCCCGCGCTGACGCTTATTTCATTTCAGGCGGCGGACACTGTCCCTACCCCGGCTGAAGCTCCGGTGGGGACGCACCCCCGCCTGCCCGAATTACGAAGGAAAGCCCGAAAGCTGACGCTTCCGGGCTTTTCAGAACTTTTTAAAAGTTCTGAAATCTGTTGATTTGAATGGCGCAGGGCACCCTTCCTGGGTTCCCCGCGCACACCCCTCCTTCCCGTTTTCCTGCTTTTCCGAGTTTATCGACAGCCTGAAAGCCCGAAAGCTGACGCTTCCGGGCTTTTGCGCGTTTTTTCAGATTCTCAGAATTCGGGCAATGTTGCTCTGCTGGGGCCCCCGCGCGAACCCAGCGAAGCGGATCGCGTGGGGAAGCGGCAGAGCAAGGGAGCGGAATGAGGAATACCCATCAGGGTGTTCCGAGTGAAGCGGACTTTGCGATGACGCTGGCGCAGCGGGGGCACAGGTCGTCCTTGCCGGACTGGGTGCTGTGCTTCCAGCAGCGGGGGCACTTGGCGCCGGCGGCGTTCTCCACGGAGACGGAGAGCTCGCCGCCCACCGTCAGCTCCACCTGGGAGACGATCAGAATGTCCGCCAGGGCATCGGCGTCCATCTCCGACAGGAAAGCATCCTCCGCGGGGACGGTCAGCCGGACCTTGGCCTCCAGGGCTTTGCCGATCTTCTTCTCGGCACGGGCGGCCTCCAGCACGCCGTTGACAGTATCCCGCACAGCGATGATCCGGTCCCATTTTGCCATGGCGGCATCATCCAGGGCATAGCTGGCAAAGGGCTTGTTCATCTCGTTGAACACCACGTTCCGGGCGTCGTCGCGGTCGCGGTGGGGCATGGCCAGCCAGATCTCGTCGCAGGTGAAGCACAGGATGGGGGCCATGATCTTGGTCATGGTGTCCAGGATCAGGAACAGGGCGGTCTGGGCGCTGCGGCGCTTGGCGCCGTCCTTCTCCTCGCAGTACAGGCGGTCCTTGATGATGTCTAGATAGAAGTTGGACAGCTCCACCACGCAGAAGTCGTTGACCGCGTGGGTGACAGCGTTGAACTCATAGTCATTGTACGCCTGCTCGCACTTTTCGATGAGGGCGTTCAGGCGGGTGACGGCCCAGAGGTCCAGCTCCTCCATCTGGTCGGCGGGCACCAGATGGTCGGCGTCGAAGCCGTCCAGGTTGCCCAGGCAGTACCGGGCGGTGTTGCGGAACTTCAGGTAGTTCTGGGAGAGCTGCTTGAAGATGGCGTCGGAGCAGCGCATGTCGGCGTGGTAGTCGGCGCTGGCGGCCCACAGGCGCAGCAGGTCCGCACCGTACTTGTTGAAGACCTCGTAGGGGTCCACGCCGTTGCCCAAGGACTTGTGCATGGCCTTGCCCTCGCCGTCCACGGTCCAGCCGTGGGTGATGCACTCCTTGAAGGGGGCGCCGTTGCCGAAGGCGCCCACGGCGGTCAGCAGAGAGGACTGGAACCAGCCGCGATACTGGTCCAGGCCCTCCATATACACGGTGGCGGGCCAGAAGCCCTGATCCCGCTTCATGGAGGCGAAGTGGGTGGAGCCGGAGTCGAACCAGCCGTCCAGGGTGTCCTCCTCCTTGGTAAAGCCGTGGCTCGCGCCGCAGTGGGGGCAGGTAAAGCCGGCGGGCAGGATCTCCTCCGCCTCCTTGGCGAACCAGGCGTTGGAACCCTCCGCCTCAAACAGGGCGGAGATGGCGGAGATGGTCTCATCGGTGACGACGGGCTTGCCGCAGTCCTTGCAGTACACCACGGGGATGGGCAGGCCCCAGCGGCGCTGGCGGCTGATGCACCAGTCGGTGCGCTCCCGGATCATGGACTTCATGCGGTCGATGCCCCAGCCGGGCACCCAGCGCACGTCGTCACAGGCGGCGCAGGCCTCGTCCTTAAAAGCGTCCACGGAGCAGAACCACTGGGGAGTGGCCCGGAAGATGATGGGATTCTTGCAGCGCCAGCAGTGGGGATAGCTGTGGACGATGTCCTCGGAGGCGAACAGGGCGCCGCTCTCCTTCATGTCCGCCAGGATGACGGGGTTACTCTCATCGGTCTTCATGCCGGCGTACTTGCCGGCGTAATCGGTGTGGCGGCCCTGGTCATCCACGGGCACCACCATGTCCATGCCGTAGCGCTTGCAGGTCTGGTAGTCGTCCGCGCCGAAGCCGGGGGCGGTGTGGACGCAGCCAGTACCGGAGTCCATGGTGACGTAGTCCGCCAGCACCAGACGGGAGGTCTTGGGCAGGAAGGGATGGTCCGCCAGCATGTTCTCGAAGAAGGAGCCGGGATGGGTCTCCACGATCTCATAGCTCTCAAAGCCGCCGATGCCCATGACCTTCTCCGTCAGGGCCTCCGCCATGATATAGACCTCGCCGTTGGGGGCCTTTACCAGAGCGTAGGACTCGTCGGGATGCAGGGCGATAGCCAGGTTGCCGGGCAGAGTCCAGATGGTGGTGGTCCAGATCACGAAGAAGAGCTTGCTGTGGTCAAATGCCGCCAGCTTGCCCTGGTCATCGTGCATGGGGAACTTCACATAGACAGTGGTGCAGGGGTCATCCTGGTACTCGATCTCGGCCTCGGCCAGGGCGGTCTCGTCGTGAGGGCACCAGTACACGGGCTTGAGGCCCTTGTAGATATAGCCCTTCTTGTACATCTCGCCGAACACCTTGACCTCCTCGGCCTCAAAGCCGGGGTTCATGGTCAGGTAGGGGTGCTCCCAGTCGCCGATGACGCCCATCCGCTGGAAGCCCTCGCTCTGGACATCCACATAGTGCTGGGCGAACTCATGGCAGGCGGAGCGGAAATCGGGCACGCTCATCTCCTTGCGGTTGAGCTTGTTCTGCTTGATGATGGCGGACTCGATGGGCATGCCGTGGTTGTCCCAGCCGGGGATATAGGGGGTGTAGTAGCCCCGCATGGCATAGGACCGGGTGATGAAGTCCTTGATGGACTTGTTCAGGGCGTGGCCCATGTGCAGCGCGCCGTTGGAGAACGGAGGGCCGTCGTGGAGATTGAACAGGGGCTTGCCCTCGTTCTTCTTCAGCAGCTCGTGGTAGACGTCGATCTTCTTCCACCGCTCCAGCATCTCCGGCTCCCGCTTGGGCAGGCCCGCCCGCATGGGGAAGTCGGTCTTCGGCAGATTGATGGTTTTGTTGTAGTCCATGTCTAACTCTCCTTTATGATATTTCGATCACTTAATGATGGTTTGGCAGTCCCGGCAGAGGTATGCCGCAGTCTGATTTTTCCTTGTGAGCATTGCGGCAGGTTGCAGCAAAACGTCCTGGCTGGCGGGAATCGCCGTAAAACTTCGCTGTTCCGTTGTCCATAAAACCGGCCTGCCACCGGCTGTCAGCCAACCAGCTTCCATCTCTTTTCCACAATTGGGGCACTTCATGCGGCAACCTCCTCGCAAAGAAAAAACGCCCTGTCTCCTGTTCAAGAGACAAAGCGTTTGGTAAAACACTCTGCGATACCACTCTCGGTTGCCGTGGCCTCACGGACACGACCGCTCACCGCCTGCTGTCACAGGCCGACGGAATAACGCCCGTCACACGTCCACGCTTACTGATACGCATACTTTCTGAAAATAAAATGTTTTCAGAAAGGCCGCCGCGCTTCACGCGTCGGCGCGTCTCACAAGAATCCAAGGCGCCGTTAGCGCTAGAAAATCAGACACAGCCTGATTTTCATGGATTCTAATGTCGCGTCGTCTTTCAGCAGGAAGCTCCAAGGTGATTTTCATCCTCCACCCCTCTCCGCCTCGCACCAAACGGCGGCTCTCTTTGCAGGGATTAAAAGGTTACTCGTCCTTATCCACGCCAAAATGTTCAATTACCGAATCATCATATCACGTTTTAGCGGTTTGTCAACCGGTTTTGATGAAATTTTCCCCGGAGCCGCCGGGCCCCCGCTCCCGCTGTCACTGATAGCGATACCGCTGGGCCGTGTACCGGTCGATGCAGGATTGAAACAGCTCATAGCTGCGGAATTCCATCAGCTGCCCGCCCTCCACCTCGTGGAAGGAGACCACGCGGCGCTCCGTGTCCACCCAGATCCGCCAGACCGGCTCCTGCTTTTGCTGCGCCACCGCTGATCACCCCCCGCTCTCCGGCTGTCTTTTCTCCCCATTTTATGCGATTACCGCATAAAATGCAATATGCATTTTTTGCATATCCTAGAATAACAGCGTAATCGGCAACGGAAGGAGCGGATGGCCATGTATCAGCGTCTGCGGGACCTGCGTGAGGACCGGGACCTGCCCCAGCGGCTGCTGGCGGAGCTGCTCCACGTCTCCCAGGCCACTTATTCCCGATATGAGAGCGGCTCGCTGGACATCCCCAGCGCGGCGCTGATCGCCCTGGCCCGGTTTTATGAGACCCGCATCGACTACCTGCTGGGCCTGACCGATGACCCGACTCCCTACCGCAGATAAAAAGGACCGCCGTCGGCGGTCCTTTTTCGTGCTTTTATTGATACCGGTACTGCATCCCCGTGTACTGGTCCACACAGCTCAGAAACAGCTCCCGGCTGCGGAACTCCAGTAATTGACAGCCCTCCTCTTCATGGAAGGACACAATGCGCCGGCGGGTATCCACCCACACGCGCCACAGATCTTCGTTCACTCTTGTTTTCTCCACAGAGAACGGCTCCTTTCACACAGCTTTTGATAATAAGACGATCGACGGGGGCGTTTTGTTTCACTTTTTTTGAAAATTTTTTAAAAATTTTTCCATACGGCCGTCAGCCCACCTCTTCCGCAGCCTCCTGGGCCTCCATTTCAGCCGCCACATCTCCCCGGAACGCATCCCAGGCATCCGGGTTTTCCACATAGTATTTGGGGCAGACCTTGCCCGTCACGTCATAGTGGCGGATGACCTCCGTCTCCGGGTCCAGCCGGAACGTCCGGCACAGCCAGGCAGTCAGTTCCACCAAACGGTCATAGGTGACCGGGGCAAACGCCCCTGTTTCGTCGGGGTGGCAGACCTCGATGGACACCGTGTCGCCGTTCCGCTCATTGGAGGCATAGGATATCTCCGTCAGGGGAATGCACTGGATGACCTCCCCCTCCAAGCCCACCACAAAGTGGGAGCTGGCGTAGACGCCCTCCGCGCCGGAGGACAGGGACTCAAAATAGTTCCGGTTGGCCTGGGCGGTGGTGTTGGGGTTGCCCACGTAGTGGATGACCACGCCCCGGATCTTCTCCAGCTCCGTGCCGGGGCGGGACCACTCGTTTACCGTCAGATAGTCTTTCTGGACGTAATCCGGGACCTCCACGTCCTTCGCTGAAGGGCCCCGTTTTGCCAGGACTGTCCCCACAACGGCGAACACCAGCACCAGCAGGACCGCCGCCAGGCAGCCGTTTTTCAACCGGGGGTCCATACGCCGCCGGCGTCTTCTTCTGCGGGTAGGCACAGATCGTCACCCCACCGTCACAGCGGCCGCGCCGGCCGGGAGATCGACGGCCCTTTCCGGGTCATAGAATACATAGGCCTCCGGGTCCACCCACTCCAGTTCCGCGTCGTTATAATTCTCCGGATTCAGTTCCCCGTAAGTCACCAGGTCCTCGTCCGTGATCAGTCCCAGGTCCTTCAGGCAGCTCACGGTGCTGTCCATGCCGGGGCGGACAGTGATGGTGATCCCGTCGTAAGCAATGCCGTCGCCATATTCGCTGGGATAGGTGAATCTCAGTTCCAGATTCATGGCATAATCGCCGCCGTTGCCGGAGCCGAACCAGTCATAGGTGCCCCAGGTGCCTGCGGCGGCATCTCTGCCGACAGCCTCCAGAACGGCGGCCGCCTCCCGGCTGTTCAGGTCCAGGCTCTCATTCCGTTTGTCCAAATACAGGTAACCGCTGTTCACTGTATAGCGGCTGTCATTCACATGGATGCGCTTGGCTTTCATGGCGTCGCTGTTCACCAGCTGGTCCAGCAGATGGTCATAGGTGCCCTCCTGGGCCATGCGGTCCCGGGCCATGGGCAGGAGATAATTCCGGCTTACCGTAAGGCCATTGGACAGCGTGTAGGTCACATGGAATGACGTTGTCCCCATGCCTCTGGAATACCAGTTGCAGGTGTTTTGTTCCTGGATGATGTAGTCCGCGTCCGCCGCGATGGCCTGATGGACCTGGCGGACCTGCTCCAGCAGTTCGTCCTCCTCGCCGGGGTAGAATTCATAGGAGTTGTCAGCCGTATACAGGCTTACCTGCCGCACTTCGCTGATCTCCGGCACCCGGGCGGAGACGCCCAGGACATCAAAGTGCAGGACACCGCACAGGACGGCGCAGCCCACGGCCACCAGGGCCACGCCCTTCCAGCTGCCCCGGAACACCCGCAGGGCCTTGGCCAGCAGCATGGAGGCGATGTAATAGCCGATCACGCCCGCCACGATCATGCACACCAGCATGGGCAGGGTTCCGTAATACCATCCGCTCTGGAACTGCTCCCAGAACAGGGTGTACAGCAGCTGTCCGCCCAGCAGAGCCGCAAGGCCCGCCAGCCCAAAGCGGAACACGGGCTTCATCCACATAACGGCCACCACATCGCCGGCGGACTCACTTCTGCGGCGGCGGTACAGGGCATAGGCCAGGGCCAGCAGCACCACGCCCGCCAGGGCGTAGACACCGATGAGCCAGACATTTTCCAGACGGACAGCGGACAAAACGCTGTCGGTGTATCCGCCGTACACGGAACCCGCATCCCGGACAAACACCTCTTCATACGTCCGGTCCACGTCCACCTGATTGATAAGGTACACCGTGGGGGACAGCCACTCCACGGCGCCGGAATAGCTGCCGGACAGGCCGAAGAGGAACCCCGTCGCAAAGGTGGACACCAGCCAGTCCAGCAGCACCGCCAGGAAGTGCAGCAGGAAATAGAACGCGGGCAGGGCAAAGATGTTTCCGGTGACAAAGGCCGCCAGGGTGGCGCTGGAGAAGTAGAAGAGGCTCTCCCCCAGCACGCCCAAGATGGTCACCAGCAGGCCCACCGGTTCCAAGCAGCCGCAGGCCAGGGAGACCAGAACGCACAGGGTTCCCACGACGGCATAGGGGATCAGCTGCATCGCCATGCCGGAGAGGAAGTTGGTGATGAACAGCCCCTCCCGCCGGATGGGCAGGGCGTGCATCAATCCCACGCTCCGGGCATTGTACAGATAGCTCCACACCACCATGGCGCAGAGGATGGCGTACAGCAGAGAGACGATAGGCACCACCTGGGACAGGATGATGTAATACGCCTCCGTGAACTCCATGGGATTTCTGCCAACAGCCGATATCTCGCCGTACCGCATCAGCTGCAGCAGCATCGCCAGGGGAAACAGGCTCCCCAGGAAGCTGGCGCCGCCCCACAGGGGCCAGAACCGCGTCAGGTTCTTGCGGAACAGCGTCCCGTTAAAGAACGATGTCTTTGACCGCATAGTCCGCACCTCCCAATTCATAGATAAAGATCTCCTCCAATGTCAGAGGCACCGCGTCCACCAGAAGAGGACTGTACGTTGAAAGCTTCGCCGTGGCCTCCTCGGCGTTCATCCGCATAATCAGGGTGTGGATGCGGCCGGTCCTGGACGCATGGAGCACCGGCAGCTCCGCCGGGACCTCCGTCACACCGTCCTGAAACACCACCTGGAGCTTCACCATATTGTCTTGGAGCTGGGCGAGGCTCCGCTCCAGCAGGACCTTGCCGTGGTCCATGATGCCCACGTGGTCGCAGACGTCCTCCAGCTCCCGCAGGTTGTGGGAGCTGACCAGCACGGTGGTGCCCCGCTGGGCCACGTCGCCCATCACCAGGGACCACACCTGCCGCCGCATCACCGGGTCCAGGCCATCCACCGGCTCGTCCAAAATCAGATAGTCCGGCATGCAGGAGAGGGCCAGCCAGAAGGCCACCTGCTTCTGCATGCCCTTGGACAGGCGGCGGATGGTCTTTTTCTCGTCGATGTTGAAAACTTCCTTCAGCTTTTCATAGCGCTCCATGGAGAACGATGGATAAAAACCCCTGTAAAAGCGCATCATATCCCGGACGGTGGCCTGCAAAAAATAGTACCAATCGTCGGGGATGGCGGCCACCCGGGCTTTCAGCCCCGCGTTTTCCCACACATCCTCGCCGCCGATGCGGACGGTGCCCCCATCCTGGCGGTAGATGCCCGTCAGGCAGCGGATAACAGTGGACTTGCCCGCGCCGTTGGGGCCTACCAAACCGTATACGCTCCCCGCCGGAACGGACAGCGAGGCCCCGTCCAGGGCCGCGAAGCCGTCAAACTTCTTGACGGCGTCCTTGACTTCGATCATGGCTTTTCCTCCTTTACCATCCCGCTTCGGGACACACCCGGCGCCTCCGTGACCAACTCCAGCAGTTCCTGGTCGCTGACGCCCAGATACCGCAGTTCCGCCAGCAGTTCCCGCACCTTAGCCAGCAGGTCCTGCTTCCGCGCCGCGTCCGCGTCCACGTTGCCTGTGGCAAAGCTGCCCTTGCCGGGAACGGAGTAGATGTACCCCTCCCCCTCCAGTTCGTTGTAGGCCCGCTGGATGGTGTTGGGATTGATGGACAGCTGCGTGGCCAGTGCCCGGACGGACGGCAGTTTCTCGTCCGGCGCCATGGCTCCGGTGACGATCAGCTTCCGCAGGCCATCCTTGATCTGCTCATAGATGGGCCGGGAATCCCGGTAATTCAGGCTGATCATCGCTTCACCTTCCCTTCTGCGGCGCGCTCCGCCGCAAACTGTATTAACTGTACTAGTACGGTTAACATATCATATGGTCCTTCCGTTGTCAAGCGCCTTCTGAGACAAAACGCGGAATTTCCCGGAAAAATATCGGCCTTTTTCACATATATAATAAAAATCCTCGATTTTTCTCTTTACAAGCGGCATCCGGTGTGGTATATTTCTAAAGCACGCGATTGTGCAAATCATGCCCCAGAGCTTCGTTTCGCGGACTTTCACCGATCCCGGAACGCAGTCCTGCGGGGAATTATTTGAAAGGTGGAAATCACTATGCTGCGCAAAGAGCAAAAGACTGCTGTTATCGACGCCAACCGCACCCATCCCACTGACACGGGTTCTCCCGAGGTCCAGATCGCCATTCTGACCGAGCGGATCAATGTGCTGACCGAGCACATGCGCAAGAACCCCCAGGACAAGCACTCCAACCGGGGCCTGCTGAAGATGGTCGGTAAGCGCCGCAGCCTGCTGGACTATCTGCAGAAGAAGGACATCGAGCGCTATCGTGCTCTGATCGCCAAGCTGGGTATCCGGAAGTGAGTCGTCGCAAAGTCCGCTAAGCTCCATTTCCCGCTTTGCGGAAAACTTCGCACGCTCCCTTGCTCCTCCTCTTCCCACCGAACCCGCTTCGCTGGGCTTCGGCGGGACATATGGACGAGAAGAAACAAAGAGCGGCGCGGAACTCCGCGCCGCTCTTTTAAAAATTAAAATTAAAAACTAAAATCAAAATCATTCCGCCGGGAGCCGCTGTCTTTTTGTGTTTGAAACTGTGCCCGAAATCTTCGGACATGCTTTCAAATACGAAAAGAGCCGCTCCCGAGTATCAAACGTAAAGGAGCAACAACATGTCAACCATCATCACCCGCAGACAGTTCCCCGGCTACCACAAGTATGAGATGGAGCTGGCCGGCCGTCCCCTGACTCTGGAGGTAGGCAAGCTGGCAGAGCTGGCCAACGCCGCCGTCATGGTGGGCTACGGCGACACCCGCGTGCTGGTGTGCGCCACCGCCTCCGCCCGTCCCCGGGACGGCATCGACTTCTTCCCCCTGAGCGTGGACTTTGAGGAGAAGATGTACTCCGTGGGCCGTATTCCCGGCAGCTTCAACCGCCGGGAGGGCCGCCCCGGTGAGAAGGGCATTCTCACCAGCCGTGTCATCGACCGGCCCATCCGCCCCCTGTTCCCCTATGACTTCCGCAATGACGTGTCCATCATGGCCACCGTCATGAGCGTGGACCACGACTGCTCTCCCGAGATCGCCGCCCTCATCGGCACCTCCGCCGCCCTGGCCATCTCCGACATCCCCTGGAACGGCCCTGTTGGCGCCCTGAAGGTGGGCCTGGTGGACGGCAAGCTGGTCATCAACCCCACCAGCGAGCAGCGGAAGGTCTCTGACCTGGACGTCACCGTGGTCTCCACCGGCAAGAAGGTGGTCATGATCGAGGCCGGCGCCAACGAGGTCCCCAACGATGTCATGTTCGAGGCCATTCAAAAGGCCCACGAGGAGAACCAGAAGCAGATCGCCCTTATCAACCAGATGGTCGCTGAAATCGGCAAGCCCAAGTTCGACTATCCCCACGCCGCCTTCGACCAGGAGCTGTTTGACGATATTGTTGCCAACTTCATAGACGAGGCCAAGGCCGCCATGGACACCGATGACAAGAACGTCCGGGAGCAGCGCTGGAACGCCATGATCGAGAAGTGGCACGAGAAGTATCTGGAATCTCACCCCGACATGGACCAGTATCTGGAGGAGATCACCTACAAGTTCCAGAAGAAGATCGTCAAGGCCTGGCTGCTGGAGGGCCACCGTGTGGACGGCCGTGCCAAGAACGAGATCCGTCCCCTGGACGCCGAAGTGGGCGTGCTGCCCCGGACCCACGGCTCCGGCCTGTTCACCCGGGGCCAGACCCAGGTGCTGTCCGTTTGCACCCTGGATACCCTCTCCGCCAACCAGAAGCTGGACACCATCTGGGAAGAGACGGAAAAGCGCTATATGCACCACTACAACTTCCCCGGCTACTCTGTGGGTGAGGCCAAGCCCGCCCGCAGCCCCGGCCGCCGGGAGATCGGTCACGGCGCTCTCGCCGAGCGTGCCCTGCTTCCCGTGATCCCCTCTGTGGAGGAGTTCCCCTACGCCATCCGGGTGGTATCCGAGGTCGTTTCTTCCAACGGCTCCACCTCTCAGGGCTCCATCTGCGGCTCTACCCTGGCCTTGATGGACGCCGGCGTGCCCATCAAGGCCCCTGTGGCCGGCATTTCCTGCGGCCTCATTCAGGACGATGACGGCTCCTTCACCACCTTCATCGACATCCAGGGCGTGGAGGACTTCCACGGCGAGATGGACTTCAAGGTGGCCGGCACCAAGAAGGGCATCACCGCCATCCAGATGGACCTGAAAAACGATGGCCTGACCATGGAGATCATTCGCAATGCCCTGGACATCACCTACGATGCCCGGGTGCAGATCCTGGACCAGATCATGCTGCCCTGCATCGCTGAGCCCCGCAAGGAGGTCAGTAAGTATGCCCCCAAGATGATCACCATGCACATCGATCCCGACAAGATCCGGGACGTCATCGGCAAGGGCGGCTCCGTCATCCAGAAGATCGTGGCCGACACCGGCGCCAAGATCGACATCAACGACGATGGTTCCGTGTTCATCTCCGCCCCCAACCCCGACAGCTGCGACGCCGCCAAGAAGTGCATTGACGACATCGTGTTCGTTCCCGAGGTGGGCTCTTTGTACTACGGCCGCGTGGTGCGCCTGATGACCTTCGGTGCCTTCGTGGAGCTGGCCCCCGGCAAGGACGGCCTGGTCCACATCTCCAAGCTGGCCGACCACCGCATCGAGAAGGTGGAGGACGCCTGCAAGATCGGCGACATGATGTGGGTGAAGGTCACCGACATCGATGAAAAGGGCCGGGTGAACCTGAGCCACAAGGATGCCGTGAAGGAGATCGCCGCCAAGGAAGCCGCCGGCGAGCGCATTAAGTAAAAACCTCCTATCCGCAAAAATCAGAGGGACGGGCTGACAGCCCGTCCCCCTTTTGTAAAAAAACATGGACGTCTGTCAGACGTCCATGTTTTTTGTCTTGCATGCTTCAGATTTGAGCCGCCCGGAAAGCCGTTTCTAAGGGGCCCAGTGCGTTAACGATCTGTCTTTTCCCGCTCCCGCAGATAATTGCGAAGGACAAGATTGATATAGGAAGAAAGTTGCCGGTCATCCTCTTCCGCCAGAACCCGGAGCTTCTTCACGATCTCCTCGTCCAGAGAAAGGCTGACCTTCACCTTCAGCGGCTTTGCAGTTTCCATCCATATCACCTCTGAAACCGAAGATACCATTTTTTCCTATCGAATATTGACACATCCTACTAAGTAGGATAAATTCTTACCATGAAAGGGTGGTATGATACATGGATGACATTGATATTCTGCGTCAGATGTACGCCACGCTCTGCGGCGGCATGGACGATGCGCTGACCTTGCTGGAGAGCGGCAACGTCTGGGAAGCCAGAAAGGCCCTCCAGAGCGCTCTGACCCTGGCCGAGGAGCTGTACATTGCCGGGGAACAGACCGTCGACGAGCTGACAGAATACAGAAGGAGCTGAGCTGAATGGACATCATTGCCGCCATCGCAACAGGCGGAAATCCCACCGCCATCGGCATCGTCCGCCTTTCCGGCGAGGGCTGCTTCGCCCTCTGTGACCGGGTGTTCCGCGCCGCGAACGGCAAGCCATTCGCGGAACAGGATGCCCGAAAAATGGTCTTTGGAGAAATGCTGGACAGCCAGGGCCGTGTCATCGACCGGGGGCTGGCGGTCCGGTTCCCCGGGCCCCGCAGCTACACCGGCGAGGATTCCGCCGAATTCCACTGCCACGGATCCCCCGTGGTGCTGCGGGAGCTTTTGGAGGCCCTGTTCGCCGCTGGCGCCCGGCAGGCAAAGGCCGGAGAGTTTACGAAGCGGGCTTTCCTCAACGGCCGGCTGGACCTGACCCAGGCGGAGGCCGTGGTGGACCTCATCGACGCGGAGACCGCCGCCGCCGCCCGGAACGCCGCCGCTCAGCTGGACGGCGGCCTGCGGCGGACATTGGAGCCCATCCAGGACGCCCTGCTGGACATCACCTCCCGGTTTTACGCCGTGGTGGACTACCCCGATGAGGACATCGAGGACGTTCAGCCCGAACAGGTGGCGGCGGCTTTGAAAACCGCCGATGAATCCCTGACCCGCCTGCTTGCCACCTGCCAGCGGGGAAAGGTGCTCAAATCCGGCGTGCGCACCGCCATCGTGGGCCGTCCCAACGCCGGAAAATCCTCTCTGCTCAACGCCCTGGCGGGCTATGAGCGGGCCATCGTCACCGACATCCCCGGCACCACCCGGGATACGGTGGAGGAATCCGTCCTCTGCGGCGGCGTGCTTCTGCGGCTCATCGACACCGCTGGCATCCGGGACACGGAGGATGTGGTGGAGCAAAAGGGCGTGGAGCGGTCACGGCGGGCTATCCAGACGGCCGATCTGGTCATCGTCCTGCTGGACGGCACGTCGGAGATCACTCAGGAGGACCAGGACACCCTGGCTCTGGCCCAGAACAGCCCCCGGCTCATCCTCGCCACAAGCAAAAGCGACCTGCTGCCCGCCGGCTCCGGTCCCATTTTCAAGTTCCGCGGTCGAAAACCGGATGCCGCCGTCATGCTCAGCTCCGTGGCCCCCGGCGGGCTGCGCTGCCTGGAAAAAGCCATCGCAGAGCTCTTCCCCGCCGGGGATCCGAGGGAGGTCGGCTCCTTTCTGACCGACCAGCGGCAGGAGGACGCCGCCCGCCGGGCCCGGGACGCCGTCCGCCGGGCGGCGGAGGCGCTGGAGAGCGGCCTTACCCCGGATGCCGTCCTCACCGACGCGGAAGAGGCCCTGGACGCCCTGGGCGAGCTGACGGGCCGCACCGCCAAGGAGGAGATCGTCAGCCGCATTTTCTCCCGGTTCTGTGTCGGGAAATGACAAAAATGCGATTCTCATTCCCTTAAAACATAGTTTACAAAATCACATTGCGGTGGTACAATCCTCCTGTATCAGCTTTTGAAGCTTTTTATCAGGTTTTCGTATGATTTCTAAATGAAGGAGGACTCTGCCGTGTCTGATTTGACAGAACTGCGGGAGCGCCTGCAAACCCAGCGGCCCGTAGGCTGGGACCAGCTTCCGGACTTTGCGCTGTATATGGACCAGGTGCTGTCCTATATGGACCGCCAGTTCATCCGTTTCGGAGACGATGACGTCTTGACCGCCGCCATGGTGAACAATTACACCAAAAGCGGCCTGGTCCCCCGGGCCGAGGGAAAGAAGTACAGCCGGGAACACCTGGCCTATCTCACTGTCATCTGTATTTTAAAACGGGTCATGTCCACCAGGGACATGGACCTGCTGATCCAGGAGGAACTGCGGGGACAGCGGCCCGTGGAGGATGGGTACGCCGCCTTCTGCGCCAGCCTGGACAAGGCCCTGAACATCACCGCCGATGAGATGGCCGGCCGCACGGATGCGGATGGCCTGGCGGACGCCGCCATCCACTTTGCCCTGCTGAGCTACGCCGCGGGCGTGGCAAGCAGCCGGTATGTCTCTCTGCTGCGCCAGCAAAAAGAGCAGGCCGGAGAGCTTCCCGCCAAATCCAAATCCAAAAAAGAAAAGGAGCATGACTGATATGCGTGATTTCGTGATCTTAACAGACAGCTGCTGCGATATGACCGCACAGATGGCGGAGGAGCTGGGTCTGGTGGTCCTGCCCCTGAGCCTGGAGATGAGCGGCAGGACATACCGCAACTGGCTGGACGGCAGAGACATCGCCTTCCAGGATTTCTACGCCCGCATCCGCGGCGGCGAGACCGCCACCACCGCCGCCGCCAATGTCAGCCAGTTTGACGAGGCCATGCGGAAGATCCTGGCGGAGGGAAAGGATATTTTGTGC
The DNA here is from genome assembly GCA_021771635.1 of Oscillospiraceae bacterium. Lineage (GTDB taxonomy): Bacteria > Bacillota > Clostridia > Oscillospirales > Oscillospiraceae > Oscillibacter. The sequence continues at coordinate 62,500 of JAETOQ010000002.1, forward strand.
ATCAGCTTCTCCTCCGCCCTCTCCACCACCTACCAGTCCGCCTCCATTGCCGCCGAGGAGCTGCGGGGCGAATTTCCGGAGGCGAAGATCTTCGTGGTGGACTCCCTGTGCGCCTCTCTGGGCCAGGGCCTGCTGGTGTACCTCTGTGCCCAGGAGCGGCGGAAGGGCCGCACCGCGGAGGAGGTCCGGGATTTTGCCGAGGCCACCAAGGGCAAGGTCTGCCACTGGTTCACCGTGGATGACCTGAACCATTTGAAGCGGGGCGGGCGCATCAGCGCCGCCACGGCGCTGTTCGGCACCATGCTGTCCATCAAGCCTGTGATGCATGTGGATGACGGCGGCCGCCTGACGCCCGTCGCCAAGGCCCGGGGCCGGAAGGCCTCCCTGCTGGCTCTGGTGGACCATATGGAGCAGACGGCCATTGATCCCCAGCACCAGACCATCTTTATCAGCCATGGCGACTGCGCGGAGGATGCCCGCTTCGTGGCGGACGAGGTCACACGCCGTTTTGGCATCACGGATATCCATATCAACTATGTGGGGCCCGTCATCGGCAACCACTCCGGCCCCGGCACCATGGCGCTGTTTTTCGTTGGATCTCCCCGCTGAAAAACAGCGCAGATAGAAGAACGAAGCGTGGAGCGTGAAGATTTTGCCTCCAGCTCCGCCGGATCATGAAAATCGTTCCGCCAAAGGCGGAATACCGCGCCTTCTCGCTTCCATCTCAGCTTTTCACTCTTTTTTGAAAGGAGCCGCTATGAACTGGCTGGAACTGCATATCGACACCACCCACGCCGGCCTGGAACCGCTGGAGACCATGCTCTCCGCCCTGGGCATCGACGGTGTGGTCATTGACGATGAAACGGAATTTCAGGACTTCCTGGAAAATAACCATCAATACTGGGACTACGTGGACGAGGATCTGGAAAAGCAGATGCAGGGAAAGTCCCGCCTCACCTTCTATCTCCAGGCGGATGAGGAGGGCTTTGCCAAGCTGGGCGAGGTCCGCATCGCCCTCCAGGAGCTGAAAAAGACCGCCCCAAACTGCGGCACGCTGCTGATGACGCTGAACAACATGCAGGACGCCGACTGGGAGAATAACTGGAAGCAGTACTATAAGCCCATGGAGATCGGGCAGCGGCTGCTGGTCATCCCCCAGTGGGAGCAGAACGATCCCAAGGTCCAAAAGGCGCTGGCAGGCGGCCGGGTGCCGCTGATCCTGGAGCCGGGCCTGACCTTCGGCACCGGCAGCCACGCCACCACAAGGCTCTGCCTGACGGCCCTTGAAAAGGCTGTGCAGGGCGGCGAAAAGGTCCTGGACCTGGGGTGCGGCAGCGGCATTTTATCCATCGCGGCCCTGAAGCTGGGCGCCGCCTCCGCCCTAGCGGTGGATATCGACGACAAGTGCCTGGACGTGGCCTATGAAAACGCCGCCATGAACGGCATCGGCAAGGATACCTACACCGTTTTGGCCGGCGATATCTTGACGAATGATGTTTTGCAGTGTAGAATAGGCAGCGGCTATGACGTGGTACTGGCCAATATCGTGGCGGATGTCATCATCGGCCTGGCTCCCATGGTCCGCTCCCTGCTGAGCAAGCGGGGCGTGTTCCTTTGCTCCGGCATCATCGACGAACGCGCCGAGGAGGTGGCGGACAAGCTGCGCCAGGCCGGCTTGGAGATTTTGGAGAGCCGGAGCGCCGAGGGCTGGTTTGCCTATACCTGCCGCTGACATCACCATTCATCACAGAAATCGAGGACCTTTTCCGTGCAGAAGCTCAATCAGATCAATCAGTTTCTGGGGAAGTATTTTCCCTGCTTTGTTCTGCTCAGCGTGTGCCTGGGCGTTTTCTTTCCGGCGTTTTTTGATCCCCTGAACCATATTGTCATGGGGCTGTTCGCCTTTATGACCTTTGCCAACAGCCTTGGCGGCGGCTTTCGGGAGCTGGGCAGCGTCTTTTTACACCCGCTTCCCGCCCTGACAACGCTGGTCCTGCTTCATATCGTGATGCCGGTGCTGACGCTGGCGCTTGGCGACCTGCTGTTTCCGGACGCGCCCCTGTTCACCACCGGGCTGGTGCTGGAATACGCCATCCCCACCGGCATCGCGTCTTTGATGTGGGTGGGCATGTGCGGCGGCAACGCCTCGCTGTGCCTGTCCATTGTCCTGCTGGATACACTGGTCTCTCCGGTGGTCATTCCGCTGACGCTGAGAGTGCTCCTGGGCTCTGTGGTGGAGATGGACACCATGGGCATGATGCGGGACCTGCTGGTCATGGTGGCCATTCCCGCCCTGATCGCCATGATCCTCTATCAGGCCACAAAGGGCCGTGTCGCCCATACGGTAAAGCCGATGCTGGACCCTATCTCCAAAGCGACGCTCCTGGTCATCATTATCTCCAACGCCACCGGCTGCGCCCCATTCCTGCGGCACATGAACAAAACGCTGGTGCTGGTCATGATCGTGGTGTTCCTGCTGTGCCTGCTGGGCTTTTTAGCCGGGTACTGGGGCGGCAGGCTGCTGAAGCAGGACTATCCCACCATACAGACCATGTCCCTGAATACCGGCCTGCGGAATATCAGCGCCGGAGCGGTCCTGGCCTCCCAGTACTTCCCCGCCGACGTCATGTTCCCGGTGGCTTTCACACCCATCTTCCTGCAGGTCACCACCTCCCTGATCGTCAAGGTGCTGATGAACACCAGGGCGAGCCGGGATCATCAGGCACAGCAGGCGGAAAAACTGCATACCTGATCCGTGCGCGGCCTGTGCCGCGCACTTTTTTCTTTCCCAGGCTCTTTCGACAGATTCCATCCAACTTCTCTGAAAGCAGATCATATAATGGAGGAAATTGGAAGGAGGCGGACCTATGGAGGAGGAAAAGCGAATCCTGCGGCTGCCGGCGGCGGAGATCCGGCCCAATCCCAGGCAGCCCCGTCAGGTCTTTGAGGAAGCGGGCCTGCGGGAGCTGGCGGCATCGATCCGGCGCCACGGCATTTTGCAGCCTCTAAGCGTGCGGCGGGTGCCGGACGGCTGGGAGCTGATCGCAGGGGAGCGGCGGCTCCGGGCCGCGCGGCTGGCTGGGTTGGAGACCGTGCCCTGCATCGAGGCGGCGGTGGACGACCGGGAATCCGCCCTGCTTGCCCTGGTGGAGAATCTGCAGCGGCGGGACCTGCACTATTTTGAAGAGGCCGCCGCTATCGCGGACTATTTGAAGCAGTCCGGTGTCACCCAGGAGGAGGCGGCGGCTCAGCTGGGCCGCTCCCCCTCGGCGGTGGCCAACAAGCTGCGGCTGCTGCGGCTGTCTCCCGCCTGTCGGGAGGTCCTGCTGTCCCACGGGCTGACGGAGCGCCACGCCCGGTGTCTGCTGCGGCTGGAGGACGAGGGAGAGCGTCTGAACGCCGTCCGGCACATCGCAAGCCGCCATCTGAACGTGGCCCAGGCGGAGCAGTACATTGAGCGGCGGCTCGCCGACCTTCAAGCCACACCTCCGGCGGGACGGCGGACCTTTATCATCAAGGACGTGCGGCTGTTCCTCAACAGCGTGGACCGGGGCCTGCGGCTGATCCGGGACGCCGGCATCGACGCCGCCTGCGGCCGGGAGGAAACGGAGGACGACATTCTCCTGACCATCCGCATCCCCAAGCAGCGGCGAAAACAGGCATGACGCCGCCACATGCTTTTGCGGTCCCTGTCCATGAAAAAATTACATGCGGTTGTTACGAGATTGTAATCATTTTTTGAAAGAAGTGTGTTACACTATATACTTAGTAGAATAGGCTGTTTGTGTGTACAGCCTGTCTTGAATTTCATCGTAACAACAGGAGGGCTTCATGGAACAGACAACAAACGAAGCCATTGTGCAGAAAAAAGGCGGCGCCCGGCTGCAGAAGGAAGCGCCTGAAACGCAGCGCCGCAGAAAAAAGGGGCCGCTGATCATCGGGATCATCATTCTGGCGGTCATGCTGGCGGCCGATCTGGGACTTGGCTGGTACGCCAACAGCACCCCCAAATTCTGGCCCAACACCCACATCATCGGGCAGGACGTGTCGGGCCTGACCGCGGAAGAGGCTACGGTCAAACTGGAGGCCGCTCTGCCGGACATTGGCCTCTTTATTTACGACATGCAGGAGGAGGACCGTTTTTTTGATGCCAGCATGGCCAGCGATCTGTCTGACGCACCGCCCCATGTCATTATCCCGCTCTCGGAGCTGGGTGTGAAGATCGACCCGGCGGCGGTGACCCAGGCCGCCTATAAAACACAGCACAGCGGTTCTCTGCTGTCCGCCGGAAAAGAGTATCTCTCCATGCACAGAGGCCGCCGCTTCATTAATTACACCGGGGCCTCTACATATGAGCTGGACGAAAAAGCCATGGCGGAAGCCGCTGAAAAGGCGGCCCAGGCCCTCTCCTATCCCGCCCAGGACACCTCCTATACGGTCGAGGACGGCGCAATCCGCCTCACAGCCGCCATGGATGGCCGTCAGGTGGATACGCACGCGCTTCTGGAGGAGATAAAAAATCTCTCCTGGCACTATGACCTCTCCCTGAAGGTCTCCTGCTCCGCTGTTCCCGCCAAGACCCGCACCGCCCAGGAGATCTACGACGAAGTCTCCAGCGAGGTGCGGAACGCCGGCTATGACGCCGCCACCCAATCCATCATCCCTGAGCAGGTGGGAGCGGATTTCGATGTGGCCGCCGCCCAAGCGGCGCTGGATGCCGCCCAGCCCGGCGAGACGGTGGAGGTCCCCGCAACCATCGAATATCCCTCTGTGACCGCGGAGGAGCTAAAAGCCGTCCTGTTCCGGGATGTATTGGGCGAGGCCCGCACAAAGGTCGGCGGCACCGCGGCCCGGAAAAGCAACGTGAGCCTCTCCGCCGCCTCCATCAACGGCTATGTGATGAACACAGGAGACATTTTCTCCTATAACGACACCGTGGGCCAGCGGACCGCCGCCCGGGGCTACAAGCCCGCTCCTGCCTACGTGAAGGGCGAGACGGTGGACGAGATCGGCGGCGGCATCTGCCAGACCTCCTCTACCCTGTATCTGGCCTGCCTGCGGAGCAATCTGGAGATCACGGAGCGGTACGCCCACCGCTACATTCCCGCTTACATCTCCGCCGGCATGGACGCCACCGTGTCCTGGGGCGGACCGGACTACAAATTCACCAATAACACCGATTATCCCATCAAGATCGAGACGGAGTACAGCGGCGGCTATGTGACGGTGCGGGTGCTGGGCACCAACGTCACCGGCATTACCGCCAGAATGACAAATGAGAGGCTGTCCACCACCAATTTTGAGGTGGTGTATGAGGACGATCCCACCCTGGCCCCCGGTCAGGAGACGGTGAAGACCACGCCCTACACCGGATCTAAGTGGCGGACCTACCGCCATCTGTACGACAAGGACGGCAAGCTGATCTCCAGTACTTACGAGGCCACCAGCGACTATAAGGTCCGGAACAAGGTCATCGTCAAAGGGCCTGCCAAGGCCGCGGAGCCCAGCACCCCCGTGATCGGTCCGGGTGAGATCCCCGTTACCCCGGAAGAGCCGGCGGTCCTGCCTGCGGAACCGCCGGTGGAGGAAACGCCCGGCACCCCCATCGTCGTATTGCCGGATGACTTCCTGGATGGCGCCGCATGAACGAAAGAAGCAGTTTTTTAACTGCTTCTTTTTTTCGCCTTTTTGCGCATACTAACAGCAAATTCCGACATGCGGGAGGGGATCCTTTGAAAAAATGGCAGGTCTGGCTTCCGTTTTTCGTCCTGCTTCTGGCTGCCGCCGGGGCCTGGTCCTTCCGCCGCCAGCTGACCGCAGAGGCCATTGCCGCCCGGTCTCCGGAGCAATTGGGGGCGGCGGTGTGTTTTCTGCTGGCGCTGTATGCTGTCAAAAGCCTGTCCGTGGCCTTTCCCCTGTCGGCGCTGGAGGCAGCCGGCGGACTGCTGTTTCCCCTTCCGGCGGCGCTGGCGGTGAATCTCTGCGGCGTCGCCATCGTCCAGACGCTCCCCTATCTGTTGGGACAGCGGGACCAGGGCGGCCTGGCGGCCATCACCGCCCGGTATCCCCGGCTGGCGGGCCTGGGCCGTCCGGACCCGCGCCACTCCGGCCGGACCGTCTTTTTACTGCGGCTGGGCGGTGCTTCCCCCGGCGATCTGATCAGCCTGTATCTGGGAGCGGCGGGCGTTCCCTGGCGGACCTATCTCACCGGCGGTCTGCTGGGCAGCCTTCCCCGGGTGGTCTCCGCCACGCTGCTTGGTTCCGCCCTCTGGAAAATCGGCGGCACGCAGTTCTGGCTGTCCCTTGGGACCGGCGCGGCGCTGACAGCACTAGCCCTTGGCCTCTGGCGGTTTTGGCAGACGCATCCGGCCCACTGACCGGAAAACAGGTGCCGGAACATGCAAAACATGTTCCGGCACCTGTCTTGTCAGCACGGTTTCCCATTCAGCATCGATTACATTCTGGATAATTCTATGGAAAAATAGCAGATGGTATTTGCTTTATATGTTTCCAGCAGGACAGACCTGGCGTATGTCCAGGTCTTATCCAAGTGCCCCCCGTTCCTTTTTCAGTCTGCGGATATCCTGGCCCACAAAGGGCAGAAGCTGGTACTCCCCCTCAATGCGGGAGGCGATCTGAGGCGAATACCGCTGGGCGATCTTCTCCGGCGACAGGTTTGTGCTGATGATCGTGGAGCGCCTTTCCATCAGCCGGGTGTTGACGATCTGATAGAGCGCGCTCTGGACAAAGGGCGTGACCATCTCCGTGCCCAGGTCATCCAGGATCAGCAGATCACAGGCCAGCACCCGTTCCACATCAGAGGCCGCCTCGTCTCCCTCATCCCGTCCAAATTTTTGGAGTTCAAACTGCGCAAACACGTGTGCCGCCGTGTCATAGACCACGGACCAGCCCTCTCCGCTGACTTCCCGGGCGATAGCGGCGGACAGGTGCGTCTTTCCCAGGCCCGGTGCGCCGAACAGCAGCAGGTTTTCCGGCCGGCGCCCGAAGCGGTGGGCATACTCCGCGCAGCTGTTATACACCTTTTCCTCCATATGGCTCCGGGCGGACTTCTTTTGTCCCGCCTCCACCTGGTCGGAATACCATTGCAGGGAGAAGGTATCAAAGCTCTGATTGCCCAGATCCAGCATCCGGGACAGCTCCTTCTGCTGTTCCCGGGCGTAATAGTTCCGCAGGCAGCGGCACACCCGGGCACCTTGATACCCTGTGTCTCCGCAGAGCGGGCAGGCGGGCTTTTCATCCAGGCAGTCTGCCGGAAGGCCCATCTTTGTCAGCAGCTCCCGCTTTTCCGCCTGAAGGCGCAGATTCTCCTCCCGCAGGACCTCCACCGCCGGGCCAGGGTCCGTGCCGTGGCGGAGGGCGCTGGCAATGATGCGGCTCATGGTAGAGCGCAGCTCTGCGTCGATCTCCTTCAGCCGGGGCTGGCGGCGGAAGATGCTTTCCCGCCGCTCTTGGAACCGCTCCTCCCGCTGGCGCTTGTCCTTTTCGAACTGCTCAAGCGCCCGGTGCATGACCCTTCCATCATATGCCATATCCGCGCCCTCCCCTGTCTTTATTCGTGCATTATACGTACTTCCAGGCGTCATCGGCCTGCTTCTGCGGCGCTTTTGCCTTCGGCCGGTCGCCGGCCTCCACCTCTTCCACAGTGTGCAGTCCAGCCTCGTGCCACCGCTTCAAAATGCCGTTGCAGTAGGGCCACTTCAGCTCGTGGCACTTCAGTACGGTCTTGTCGTAGGCCAGGGCCACTGTCTCCGGCGGAAACCCCATCTCCTGCCAGGCGATCAGGTACTTTTCCTCCGAGGCCACCGGAGGACGGTCTCCCAGCCGCAGCGCCCGCATGTACCGGGGCAGGGCGCCCTGGCGCTCTGTGTACTTCTTCAAATACGCCGTGGCCTCCAGCTGGGTGTCGATGCCCATGCGGGCCCAGGCGTAGCCCTCCTTTTCGACCTGCCGCAGAGTGGGGCGGCGGCCCTCGCCGTACCGGCGCTGGACGCGCTCCGCGCAGTGGCAGACCAGAAGATAGATCACATCCGCGGGCAGGCCCAGGTAGTCGTTCAGGCCCAGCAGAACGCCGATGTCCGGCGTGGTCAATTTTTTGCCCAGCTTCTTCTCCACCTCGGCGGTGAGGTTCCGGAATTCCACGCTGCCCTCCAGACGCTCCGCGATGTCCGCCCGCTGATAGACGGGTTTTTCATCGGCGGGCTCCAGAGGCGTGGTCTCCGCCGGGGCGATCAGCCCCAGTTCCCGGAGAGACTTCTCCGCCGCCTCGATCCGGGGGCGGTCCCAGCGCAGCTCCCCCGCCAAGGAGCGGGGAGGCACATTGCCGTGGTGCCGCAGAAGGGCCAGATAGAGGAGGGCCGCGTCTCCGTCACCCTTTTCCAGCAGGCGCCTGACCGCCTGGGCGGTCAGCGTAACGCTCTCGTCCGCCGTATGTACCAGCACATTTGCCATAAAAGCCCTCCTCCCTGTTTTTTCGTATTCCTCATTCTACACGAATTTTGCCGGGAGGACAAGCCCCAACAGAAATTGTCTCTTTTCCTGGACATGTACCTCTGCGGAGCGCTGTGGTCTTGCGGCGCTGTTGCGGCAGGCCGCACGATATGCTATATTGAAAACAGATCATAACGCTGAAAAGGGGGCGCAATCATTGGAGAAATGGCTGCATTTGGGAACCTTTGCTGTGCCGCTTTGCGCTGCGGCGTGTCTGCCGGACAGGAAAAGCACCGCCTATCGACGCCGAACAGGCAGTCCCCCTCCGGCACCCCTCCTTGGACGGAACGCGCAGATATGATCTGCTTTGGGAATCCAGAAACGCCTCCGGGAAGTGTGAACTGCGATGGCAGTAAAAGCAGGCTTCACGGTCCGGCCGCTTCAGCAGCGGACGGGTTTTGTGAATTTTTTCAAAATCTCCCGGTTTTTTCTGGCGCAAGCCGCCCTGATATGATATACTGTACGCTGTAAAAATGGGTGGATTATGCCCTGTCATCACGACAGAAACATACAAAGGAGGAATTTTTCATGGCAAACCGCGTGGTTGTCAGCATTTGCGGAGAAGAATACACCTTCGTGGCGGAGGAGTCCGCCTCTTACATGCAGAAGGTCGGCTCCTATGTCAGCGACAAGATGAACGAAGTGCTGAACAGCGCCAAGGTGGGCCGCACCGACGCCGCCATCCTGACCGCTGCCAACATCGCCGACGAGCTGTTTAAGGCCCAGACCGCGGCGGAACAGCTGCGGGGCCAGATCAAGGGCTATCTGGACGAGGCCGGCAAGGCCCAGGCCGAGGTCAGTGAACTGAAGCGGGAGGTCTTCCGCCTGCAGCAGAAGCTGGACAGCCGGAGCCACGGATGAAGCCGGAGCTCCTCGCTCCCGCCGGATCTCTGGAGGCCCTGCGGGCCGCCGTGCAGAACGGGGCCGACGCGGTGTATCTGGGCTGGAGCGACTTCAATGCCCGCCGGGGCGCCAAGAATTTCTCCGATGAGGAATTCGCGGACGCGCTGGCCTATTGTCATGTCCGAGGCGTCCGGGTATTTTTGACACTGAACACCCTGCTGACGGATCGGGAGCTGCCCAGGGCTTTGGAGGCAGCCGCCGCTGCCTGCCGCCTGGGTGTGGATTCCATTCTGGTCCAGGACTGGGGGCTGTTTGACCTGATGCGCCGGTCCCTGCCGGACCTGCCCCTCCACGCCAGCACCCAGATGAGCGTGTTCACCTCCGGCGGCGCCGCAGAGATGGCCGCAGACGGCTGTGAGCGGGTGGTCCTCGCCCGGGAATGCTCGGCGGAGGACACCCGGGCCATCTGCAAAAACTGTCCCGCCGAGGTGGAGGTTTTTGTCCACGGTGCCCTGTGCATGTGCTACTCCGGCCAGTGCGCCATGAGCGCCCTGATCGGCGGACGGTCCGGCAACCGGGGCCGCTGCGCCCAGCCCTGCCGCCTGCCCTACGGCGTCAATGAGCCCGCCCGGAAGAAGTACCCCCTGAGCCTGAAGGACAGCTGCCTGGCCCGGGAGCTGGAGGCCATGGAGGATATGGGCGTGGCCTGCCTGAAAATGGAGGGCCGGATGAAGCGGCCTGAATATGTGGCGGTCATCACCCGTATCTACGCACGGCTCCTGGAGGAGGGCCGCCGGCCCACCCCCGCCGAGGAGGCGGAGCTGAAGCTGGCCTTCTCCCGCTCCGGCTTTACCGACTGGTACTGGCAGGGCAAACATGGCGCGTCCATGTTCGGCGTCCGGCCGGAGAATGCCGCCGATCCCACGGAGCTGTTTGACGCGGCGAGAGCCGCCTATGAAAAGGACGATCTGCGCACCGTCCCGGTGCGCTTTTCCTGCGAGATCCGCTCCGGCGTCCCCTGCCTTTTGACTGCCGAGGACCCGGACGGACACACGATCTCGGTCACCGGCCCTGTGCCGGAGACCGCCCGGAACCGCAGTCTCACCGCCGCGGAGGTCTCGGACCGGCTGAAAAAGACCGGCGGCACCGCTTTTCGCTGTGAGCAGGCGGAAGTGACGGTGGAGGAAGGGCTGTCCCTTCCTGTCAGCGCCATCAACGCCCTGCGGCGGGATGCTCTGGCGGCCATGGCCCAGGCCCGTGCCGCGGCGCCTGTCCGCCGGGAGCTGCCGGTGCCGGAGCTGCCGGATATCGACCGCGCCGCGGACACGCCCCGGTTTACGGTCTCCGTCTCCAATGCCGCCCAGCTGTCCGGCGGACTGCTGGACCTGCATCCGGCCCGGACCTGTGTGCCGCTGGAGCTGCTGGCGGGCTTTTCTGCCCTGCCTGCCTCGGACACGGAGTGGTGCGCCATTCTGCCCCGGGTCTGGCGGGACCGGGATGAGCCGGAGCTGCGCCGCTGGCTGGACAAAGCCAGGGCGCTGGGTGTCACCGGAGTGATGATCGGAAACATCGGCCACCTCTCCCTGGTCCGGGAGATGGGATTGGACCTGTACGGTGACTTTGGCCTGAATGTGTTCAATGCCCGCTCCCTGGACTATCTCCGGGGCAAGGGCCTCTCCTCTGCCTGTGTGTCCTTTGAGCTGCGGTTCGCCCAAATCCGGGACATGCGGAAGGTCCTGCCCGCCGAGGCCATCGTCTATGGCCGCCTGCCCCTGATGATCACGGAGAACTGCCTGATTGAAAACGCGGGTGCGTGCCGCTGTGACCAGCCCAATTTTCTGAATGACCGCACCGGCGCCGCCTTTCCCCTTCTGCCGGCCTATGGACACCGCACGGAGATCCAAAACAGCAAGGTCCTCTGGCTGGCGGACCGGCCTGACTACAAACGGCTCGGCCTGTCCTATGCCCGGCTGCGGTTCACCACGGAGTCGCCCGAGGAGTGCGTCCGTGTGTTCCAGGGCTATCTGAATGGGGCCGCCGCCCCTGGGGAATTCACCCGGGGCCTGTACGAGCGGGGCGTGGAGTGAACAGGTATTTTTGCGGCAAATTCAAAACAAAAAGAAATATTTTATCATAAATATACAATTCGTATTTGATCTGGAGTTTCATATGGAAGAAATCAAGGTAAAATATTTTACGGATGACATAGACGAGCTGTGCTATGTGGACGGCAAATCCGACTGGATCGACCTCCACGTCTCCGAGGAGGTCACCCTCAAGGCCGGGGAATTCCGGCTGATCCCCCTGGGCGTGGCCATCGCCCTGCCGGAGGGCTATGAGGCCCACATCGTCCCCCGCAGCTCCACCTTTAAGAATTACGGCATCCTGCAGACCAACTCCATGGGCGTGGTGGACTGCTCCTACTGCGGGGACAATGACCAGTGGCGGATGCCGGTCTATGCCACCCGGGATGTCACCATCGAGAAAAATGCGCGGGTCTGCCAGTTCCGCATCATGAAAAACCAGCCGCCCCTGCGCTTCAGCCGTGTGGAGCATCTGGACGGCCCCGACCGGGGCGGCTTTGGCTCCACCGGCAAATAATGCATATCATAAAAGAGGTACTATCCATGGCAAGAATCGTATTGGCCTCCGGTTCCCCCCGGCGGCAGGAGTTATTGCAGCGCATCGGTATCACAGACTTTGACGTCCGGGTGCCGGTGACAGAGGAATCCTATCCCGGCGGCCTGACACCCCGGGAGACCGTGGAATACATCTCCCGGGAAAAGGCGGACGCCGCGGCGAAACTGTGCGGCGGGGATGAGATCGTCATCACTGCCGACACCATGGTGTTTCTGGACGACCAGCGTCTGGGCAAGCCTGTGGATGAGGCGGACGCCCTGCGGATGCTGACCGCTCTCCAGGGGCGTCACCACACCGTCTGCACCGGCGTGACGGTGCGGCAGGGTGATCGCTCCATCACGGAGAGCGAATCCACGGAGGTCTATTTCCGCTCCGCCGCAGAGGCGGAGCTCCGGGCCTATATCGCCACCGGCGAGCCCATGGACAAAGCGGGCTCCTACGGCGTCCAGGGCATGGGCGCCCTCCTGGTGGAGCGCATCAACGGCGATTTTTTCAATGTCATGGGCCTGCCGGTCCTGCGGCTGTCCCGAATGCTCGCAAAATTTGGTGTTGTCTTTTTTGAATGAACCGGAGGGTCTGATTTGAAAAACTTCCTGAGAGATCATGGACTGTGGGTTCTGTTTGCCGCTGCGGTCATTTCGGTGGCCCTGGCCGTCATGTCTGTTTTCAGCACCACTTCCTCTCCCCTGACCAACGCGGCCAACACCCTGGCGGCGCCCTTTCGCGCGGCCTACACCGCCGTAGCCGGCTGGTTCAACGACAAGCAGAATTACTACAAGGACACCACCGCCCTGGAATCCCAAAACGAGGCCCTGCGGAAGCAGCTGGCCGAGATGGAGGAGACCGTGCGGCAGGCCGAGGCCGCTCTGGAGGAGAACAAGCTCCTGCGTGAGCTTTTGAACCTGCGGGAGCAGCGGCGGGACCTCAGCGATATGGAGGCCGCCTATATCACGGAACACACCGTCACTAACTGGACCTCCTCCCTGACGCTGAACAAGGGCACCACCCACGGCGTGGAGGTCAACGACTGCGTGATCGATGCCACCGGCGCCCTGGTGGGCATCGTCAGTGAGACGGGCGTCAACTGGTCCACCGTGCTGACTCTGGTGGACACGGACACCTCTCTGGGCGCCAAGGTCTTTCGCACAGACGATCTGGGCGTTGCCCAGGGGGATTTCTCCCTCATGGGCCAGGGGCGGCTGCGACTGAACTACCTGGGCGCCGACTGCCAGCTGCTGGGCGGCGACTTGGTGGTGACCTCCGGTCTTGGCGAATACTATCCCTCCGACCTGGTCATCGGCTCCGTGGAGGAGGTCCAGCTGGATGACTCCGGCGCCGCGTCCTATGCCATTTTGAAGCCTGAAGTGGACTTTGATTCTCTGACCGAGGTCTTTATCATCAAGTCCTTTGACATTGTGTCGTAGGGGGTTTGCCCCTGCGTATTTTCGCGGAAGGAGGTCCGCCGCCTGTGCTGGCAAGAAATGAGACAATTTTTAAGTGGGCGCTGTATGCCGCCGCCACGGCGCTGTGCTTTCTTGCGCAGGGCGCGATCTTGCAGCGGATCACCATCTGGGGTGTGATCCCCTTTGTGTATCCCCTGCTGGCGGCCATTCCCGCTTCCTACGAAAAGCCCGTGTCCGCCGCGATTTTTGCCCTGGTCGTGGGCGTGTTCTGCGATCTGCTGCTGCCGGGAGCTTTCCCCTGTTTCTACACGCTGCTGTTTCCGCTGGCGGGGCTCTGCGCCTCCCTGCTGTCTCAGAGCCTGCTGCCCGCAGGGCTCCTCTGCTCCCTCTCCGGGACCGCCATTGCCTTTTTGATGACCGGCGTCTTCCACTGTCTGCTTCTGTGGGCTGGCGGAAAGGCCGCCTGGGGCTCCGGCCTGTTCCTGACACTGAGGGAGTTCTGCGTCACCGCGCCACTGACGGTCCCTGTGAATCTGCTTTACCGGGCCGTTTTCCGCAGGACCCACCTGTATGACTGACTAGGCCTTGTTTGAAAAATGTCAAAACGCCCAGGCGATGGATCTTTTTTCGCTGTGTGGCGTTAAAAATTCTTGAAACACACAAAGTATTCCTGCGTATTTTTGCCTTACCCAGCGAAAAATCTCGTACCGTTGGGCATTCCGTCATTTATCAAACAAGGCCTAATCCCTTTTGCACGATATAAAGGAGTTTCCATGGACCACAAAGATCCGCAAACCAACCATCGTCTCTATATTTTGGCGGGATTTCTGGCTGTGATCCTGCTGATCTACCTGGGTGTTTTGTATGACACCCAGGTGAATCACTATCAGGATTACCTGACGCAGTCCGTCCGCTCAATCGCCAAGGAGGAAAAGGTGGAGGCCTCCCGGGGCATCATCACCGACCGCAGCGGCCGGACGATGGTGCGCAACCGCTCCACCTATGCGCTGACCTTTGACGCCAGTCTGCTGAAAAAGACGGATGATGAAAACGAGGCCATTTTACGCCTGGTGCAGCTCTGCCAGGACAATGACGTGGATTGGAACGACAATCTCCCCATCACCCGCAAAGCCCCCTTCTCCTTCACCATCGACCAGCAGACCGATATTCAGAAAAGGCGTTTTTTGGCCTATCTCAAATCCCTGCGGGATGTAAAGGACGCGCTGGGCGCCTATCTCCTGGACCACCCGGAGGTGGTATCCGCCGACCTGTCTGAGGTCCTCACCGGGGAGGACAACGACGAAAAGGCGCTGAAAAGGGCGGCCAATGAGCTGGTGGAAATGCTGACCACAGAGACGCTGACCGCCGGGCTTTTGAATGCCGCGGGGATCTCAGTCCCCAGACTGGTGGAGATCATGCGGGAGAACCTGGATATTCCCGACAGCTTTTCCCTGAACGAGGCCCGGCTGGTACTGGGCGTCCAGTACGAGCTTTCCCTGCGGAAACTGCCGGACAACAAGTACGACGCTTACATTCTGGCGGATGACGTGGATACGAACTTCATCTCCCTGCTCAGCGACGGAAATTATGCCGGCGCCAAGATCACCAGCTCCTCTGTCCGGGAGTACGCCACCAGCTATGCCGCTCATATCCTGGGCACTGTGGGCCGCATCGCGACCCAGGAGGAAAAGGATGAACTGGGCGAGGGCTACGACTGGGACGACATGGTGGGCAAGTCCGGCCTGGAGGCCGCCTTTGAGAAGTATCTGAAGGGCACTGACGGCTACCGGATCGTGTCCACCAACAGCGACGGCAAGGTCACCGGCGAATATTACTCCAAGGAGCCCCAGCCCGGCAGCACGGTGGAACTGACCGTCGATCTGGACATGCAGCAGGCCATGGAAGAGATCCTGGCGGAGTCTGTTGAAAACATCAACCGTCAGCCCAAGCTGAACCAACACGGCGAAAACGAGGTGCGCGGCGCCGCCGCCGTCATGCTGGACGTTCACGACAGCTCCGTGATCGCCATCGCTTCCTACCCCACCTATGACCTTTCCACCTACCGGGAGAATATTGTGGAGCTCAACTCTGACACCCGGCTGCCCCTGTATAACCGGGCCACCATGACCGGCTATCCTCCCGGCTCCACCTATAAGCCCCTGGTGGCCATGGCTGCCCTGGAAAACGAGAAGGTCACCCTGACGGAAAAGATCCGGTGTACCGGACGGTGGTATTATCCGGACATGATCACCGGGGCGGCGCCCTTCAGCGCCAACTGCTGGAACCGCGGCGGCCACGGAAGCCTGAATGTTACCGGCGGCGTTGCCAACTCCTGCAACTATTTCTTCTATGAAATGGGCTACCGCCTGGGCATCGAGCTTTTGGATGACTATGCCGCACAATTTGGCCTGGGCCAGCGCACCGGCATTGAGATCGGCGAGCGCACCGGCATTCTGGCCGGGCCGGAGTACCGGGAGTCCACCGGCGGCACCTGGTACGGCGGCGATACTGTCATGGCCTCCATCGGCCAGTCCGATAACCTGTTTACCCCCGTTCAGCTTGCCAACTATATCGCCACGCTGGTCAACGGAGGCGAACACAACCAGGTCCACCTGCTCAAGTCCGTCAAGGACGCCGAGACCGCCCGGACCATTGCCACCGGCGGCGCGGAACCGCTGAACACCGTGGACATGGACCCGAAAAATTTGGCCGCTGTGAAAGAGGGCATGTACGAATACACCCAGCCCGGCGGCATGGTGTACAGCTATTTCAAGGACTGCGTGGTGTCCGCCGGCGCCAAGACCGGCACCGCGCAGCTGGGTGCGGGCATCACCGACAACGGCGTGTTCGTCTGCTTTGCCCCCTATGAGGACCCGCAGGTGGCCCTGGCCATTGCCATTGAGAAGGGCGGTTCCGGCGCGGCCCTGGCCTCCGCCGCCGTCCAAATGCTCAACGCCTACTTCACCCCCGACGAGATCGGCACCGCCGTCATCGGCGAAAATCAGCTTCTGCCCTGATCGGATGGAGGGGTTTTCATGAACAAGCGGCCCGATTTTTCTGATCTCCTCGCCGCAGGGATGCTCCTCTGCTTCGGGCTGACGGCGGGGATGGCTGTGGCCACCCAGGGGCTTCACCTCTATTACCAGACGCACCGCGCAGCGCTGAATGCGCCCTACCCCTATGCTTATGGATATTTGAACCATGTGCTGCTGCCTCTGCTGGGCCGGTTTTGGCTGGCCTCCTGCCTGTTGGCGGTGGTCGCTGTCATCCTCTTGGTGATCTACGGCGTCTGCCGCCGCCGGCAAACTATCGAAGAAACCCACCGGAACCGTTGGGCCGCTAACCTCTGCGGCTGCACGTTTCCCCTCTCGATTTGGCTGTTTCTGGACGTGGTGATTACGGCCGGCGGCCTTCTGGTATAGCCGGCAACGACTGCCCGTCCGCCCACTTTCATCACTTCCACAATTAAGGAGCCTCATGATATGAGCGAACCATTTGTTTTCGACCCCCGCTGCGAACTGTGCAAAGAGCCTTTTGGCGCGGTCGCATGCGGACAAAACGTCACTTTTCACTGCCGTCCCCTGGCACAGGAGGACTTCTCCCACTGTTCCGTGATCCTGAACCATGAATTTTCCGGCACCTCTCAGGAGGTGGAGCTGCGGCCCGCCGGAACGGAAAACGGCCGCATCTGCTTTTCCGGCACCATCTCCGCTCCCGCAGAGCCAGAACTGACCTGGTATCACTTCCGCTTCTGGCGGGACGATGGCACCGGCTGCGAGCTGGACAAGACCGGCTACCGCAGCGACGGCCTGACCGATCCCTGGCAGCTGACGGTCTACCGGGAGAGCCATACGCCGGCTTGGTTCGGCAGCGGCGTTACTTACCAAATTTTTCCAGATAGATTCTGCCGCACCTCCATTCCCTCCCCTGACGGCCTGATCGGCGGCCGCTGGGTCCATGAGAACTGGGAGGATACCCCGGAATGGCGACCTGATCCCCACAAAAATATCTGGAACTGCGACTTTTTTGGCGGTTCCCTGGCGGGGATCACCTCCAAGCTGGACGATCTGGCCGCTATGGGTGTCACCACGCTGTATCTCTGTCCCATTTTTGAGTCCGCCTCCAACCACCGCTACAACACCGCTGATTATACCAAGATCGATCCCATGCTGGGCACGGAAGAGGATTTTCGGACGCTGTGCACGGCGGCAGAGAGCCGCGGGATGCGGGTGATCCTGGACGGTGTGTTCAACCACACCGGCTCCCAGAGCCTCTATTTCAACGACGATGGGTTCTATCCCACTTTGGGCGCGGCGCAGAGCCGGGAAAGTCCCTATTTCGACTGGTTTTCCTTCCACCCCTGGCCCAGTGATTACGACTCCTGGTGGGGGATCAAAACCCTGCCTGCCGTCCGGGAGGAGAGCCCCAGTTATGTGGATTACATCATTGAAAATCCAAACTCCATTATCCGCCGCTGGCTGCGGGCCGGTGCCTCCGGCTGGCGTCTGGATGTGGCCGACGAGCTGCCGGACTGGTTCATTGAAAAGATCCGCGCTGCCATGGAGGAGACCGCCCCAGATTCCCTGCTGATCGGCGAGGTCTGGGAGGATGCCTCCACGAAGATCGCCTATTCCCAGCGGCGCAGATACCTGCTGGGCAGTGAGGTCCACGGTGTGATGAACTATCCCTTCCGCACCGCTGTGCTGGCCTATTTGCAGGGCGGAGATGCCGATGATTTCCGGGAGTCCATGGAGACTCTGCGGGAAAACTATCCCCCCGCGGCCTTCTATTCCGCCATGAACTTTTTAGGCACCCATGATACCCCCCGCATTTTGACTGTCCTGGGCGCAGACAGCGTGCCGCAGGACAAAGACCAGCGGGCCTCCTTCCGCCTCTCCCCCGCCCAGCGGGAAAAGGGGCTGGCACTGGTCCGGCTGGCGGCATTGCTGCTGTTCACCTTCCCCGGCGCGCCCACCATCTATTACGGCGACGAGGCCGGTATGGAGGGCTGCGAGGACCCCTTTAACCGGGGCGCCTATCCCTGGGGAAAAGAGGATCTGGCTCTCAAGTCTCACTTTACGCTTTTGGGTACGCTTCGCCGCCAGCGCCCCTCTCTCCAGCGGGGTTCCATTCGCTGGCTGTATACCTCCGGCCCTTTGCTGGCCTTTGCCCGGGAGCTTCCGGACCAGCGGACGGTCACGGTGGTAAATGCGTCCGCCGAGTCCCACCGGCTGACGCTTCCCTGGGATGGCACAGAGGCCGCCGACCGTCTCTCCGGCTGTCTGTTCCATGCGGCGGACGGCATGTTGGCCCTGGAACTCGGTCCGCTGCAGGGGCTCCTTTTAACCTGACAGACTTTCCGGCATGTTTCACGTGAAACATGCCGGTTTTTTATCTCCACGGTTTCTCTCAAGATCCGCCGTGTTTCACGTGAAACACTTCAATTTTTTCTGATTTGCCCTTGCATGCACCTCTATACCTTGATATAATAGATGCGCATGCGAAAAATCCTTTACATATGCGGGATATCTGGAAAGTAGGTGCCTTCGTGGCAAAAACCATTGCAATTGTCAACCAAAAGGGCGGTGTGGGCAAAACCACCACCTGTGTGAATCTGGCCGCCGCATTGAAAGAGGCCGGGCAGCGGATCCTGCTGTGCGATTTCGACCCCCAAGCCAATTCCACCTCCGGCATGGGCGTGGACAAGACCGTCTCCAAGGGCATTTATGAGGTTTTGATTGAGGAGTCCCCCGCTGCTGACGCCATCGTACACACCAAATTCGGCGACGTGCTGCCCTCCAACAAGGCGCTGGCGGGAGCCGGCATCGAATTGATCGGTATGGACCGCCGGGAATTTCTTTTGAAAGACGCTCTGGACCAGGTCAGCGGCGATTACGACTTTATCTTTATCGACTGTCCCCCCTCTCTGGAGCTTTTGACGCTCAATGCCCTCTGCGCCGCCGACTCCATTCTGGTGCCGGTCCAGGGAGAGTATTTCGCTCTGGAGGGCCTCTCCGACCTGATGAACACCGTCCGCATTGTCCGCCGTTCCCTGAATCCCCGGCTGGGACTGGAAGGCGTTCTGCTGACTATGTTCGATGGCCGGACAAACCTGGCCCTGCAGGTGGCGGAGGAGGTCAAGCACTATTTCCCCGGCAAAGTATACGCCACCGTCATCCCCAGAAATGTCCGGCTCTCCGAGGCGCCCAGCCACGGAAAGCCCATCACGGCCTATGACCGTTCCTCCCGCGGTGCCGAAGCCTATACCGCTTTGGCGGCGGAGTTCCTGAAAAAACAGCCTGTCTGATCTTTGAAAGGAGCATATCCAAAATGGCATCCAAAAAGCCATCCGGCCTGGGCCGGGGACTCGGCGCCCTGCTGGGTGACGATGTATTGAAGACCGAGAGCACGGGAAACCTCTATTTGCCCATCTCTCAGGTGGAGAGCTGTTCTTCCCAGCCCCGCAAATCCTTTGATGAAGCGGCTCTGGCGGAATTGGCCGACTCCATTCGGGAGCACGGTATCATTCAGCCTCTGACTGTGCGGAAGCTGGCCTCCGGCTACTACCAGATCATCGCCGGTGAGCGCCGCTGGCGCGCCGCCCGCATCGCCGGCCTCCAGGAGGTGCCAGCCATCGTCATCGAGGCCGATGACCGCAAGGCCGCCGAACTGGCTATGATCGAGAATCTTCAGCGGGAAGACCTCAATCCCATGGAGGAGGCCGCCGGATTTCAGGCCCTCATTGACAACTACCACATGACTCAGGAGGAGGCCGCCCAGCGGGTGGGCAAATCCCGCAGCGCCGTCGCCAACGCCTTACGGCTCCTTGGTTTGACGCCAGCCGTCCGCAAGCTGGTGGAGGAGGGCAAGCTCTCCGCCGGCCACGCCCGGGCGCTGCTCCCCCTCTCCCCCTCCCTGCAGGAGAGCGCCGCCAACGCCGTTTTATCCGGCGGTCTCTCCGTCCGGCAGACAGAGGCGTTAGCCAAACGTCTGGCAGCTGAGAAAAAAGCCAAAAAGCAGCCCGATCCCAATCAGGTCGACTATACAGCCGAGGCTCAAAAGGCGCTTTCCTCCAAGCTGGGCCGCGGTGTCAAGATCGTCTCCGGCCGGAAAAAGGGCCGCATTGAGCTGGAATACTACGGGTTGGACGACCTGAACGATCTGCTGGAAGCCCTGGCGCTTCTGCAGTCAGCAAAAAAGAAAGGACCCTCGCTATGAAACTTGAAAAACGCAGCAACGGCGATGGGGACATTCCTCCCATTCAGGAGGACAAGCCCACGAAAAGCAAACCCGTTGTTGTCTATATCATGATCCTCTTTATCGCGGCATTTCTGCTCATGGCCCTCTCCTTCCTGATGCACCAGCGCAGCAACACCGAAGCGCTGGGTGAGCTGCAAAACTCCGTCTCCGCCATGCAGGAGGTGCAGGCCAGTCAGGAACGGGTGATCGAACTTCAAGAAGAGCTGGCTGATGTCAAAAGCCAACTGGATCAAGCCGCCGCAAAAGCCGAGGCCGCGGAAGAACGATCCGCAGCTATCCAGGTGGAACGTGACATGTTTGAGCGCCAAAGTGAAGCCCTGCTGGCACTTTACCAGCTTCAGCAGCACTACTCCGCACGGGAGCTGGACGCCTGCCAAGAGCTGATCAACCAATTTGAAACAGGGCTTGCGGATTCCCTTCCCAAAGAGGATGGCAGCGGCGCCACGCCCCCGGCAGAACGCTACCAGGAATTAAAAGAGGCCGTGGAGAACAAGCTGAAAGTCCAAGCAAATGGATGAATGTTTCACGTGAAACATTTCGCTATAAACACTAACAATAAAGGAGAAATGCATCATGCTTGATATTCGTTTTGTTCGGGAAAATCCCGAGATCGTCAAGGAAAACATCAAAAAGAAGTTCCAGGACGAAAAGCTCCCCCTGGTGGACGAGGTCATCGAGCTGGACGCCCAGCGCCGTGCCGCCATCGCCGAGGCCGACCAGCTCCGCTCCGCCCGGAACGCCCTGTCCAAGAAGATCGGCATGCTGATGGGCCAGGCCAAGAAGGACCCCAGCAAGCTGGAAGAGGTGGAGGCGGTGAAGAAGGAAGTCACCGCTGACGCCCAGCGCCTGGAGGAACTGGAAAAGCTGGAGGCCCATCTGGAAGAGGAGGTCCATAAGCGGATGCTGGTCATCCCCCAGATCATTGACGAGTCTGTGCCTCTGGGCCCTGATGACTCCTGCAACGTGGAGGTCCAGCGCTTCGGCGAGGCCGTGGTGCCCGACTATCCCATCCCCTACCATGTGGACCTGATGGAGACCTTTGACGGCATCGACATGGACGCCGCCGGCCGTGTCTCCGGCAACGGCTTCTACTATCTCTTGGGCGACATTGCCCGTCTCCACGAGGCCGTTCTGGCCTACGGCCGTGACTTCATGATCGACAAGGGCTTCACCTACTGCATCCCTCCCTTCATGATCCACGGCAACGTGGTGGAGGGCGTCATGAGCCAGACCGATATGGACGGCATGATGTACAAGATCGAGGGCGAGGACCTGTACCTGATCGGCACCTCCGAGCACTCCATGATCGGCCGCTTCATCGACCAGATCCTGCCCAACGAAAAGCTGCCCCAGACCCTGACCTCCTACTCCCCCTGCTTCCGCAAGGAGAAGGGCGCCCACGGCATCGAGGAGCGGGGCGTGTACCGCATCCACCAGTTTGAAAAGCAGGAGATGATCGTGGTCTGCAAGCCCGAGGACTCCAAGGCCTGGTACGAAAAGCTGTGGAGCTTCTCCGTGGAGCTGTTCCGGAACCTGGACATCCCTGTCCGCCAGCTGGAGTGCTGCTCCGGCGACCTGGCCGACCTGAAGGTGAAGTCCTGCGACATCGAGGCCTGGTCTCCCCGCCAGCAGAAGTACTTCGAGGTCTGCTCCTGCTCCAACCTGGGTGACGCCCAGGCCCGCCGCCTGCGCATCCGCTACAAGGATGAAAACGGCAAGATGCAGCTGTGCCACACCCTGAACAACACCTGCGTGGCGCCTCCCCGCATGCTGATCGCCCTGCTGGAGAACAACCTGCAAGCTGACGGCACCGTGAAGGTCCCCGAGGTCCTGTGGCCCTACATGGGCGGCACCAAGGTGCTCACGCCCAAGCACTAATCTGCTCCGCCCCCGCCGGGATCGTTGCACATTCCGATGCATTTCGGTCAGGTGTAAATGTTAATGTTAATGTAAATGTAAGTGTGCCCGTCACAGCGCGCTTCCTGGAGCGCTGTTGCAAAAGGACATTTTTCCTTACAGAGAACGGCTGGGGGCCGGATCACCGGCCCGTTTCCAGCGGATAGAAGGCCCCGGACCGGACTCCTAGGTCACCGGCGGCCCTTCTGTCCGGTGGTTTTCGGGATGAAACGGCGGAAACCACTGGGCTGCAATGGATACAGCCATAATATACTTATTGTTGATTTTTAGATTTTTACAACAGGAGGTAATCGAATGGCCAGTAAAAAAGGAACATCCGGCTTTATCAGCGAATTCAAGCAGTTTATCGCCCGAGGCAACGTCATGGACATGGCTGTCGGCGTCATCATCGGCGGTGCTTTCGGCAAGATCTCCACTTCCCTGGTCAATGATGTCATCATGCCCGTCATCTCCATGCTCACCGGCGGCATTTCCTTTGATGACTGGAAGATCGTGCTGAAGGCCGCTGTGGCCGGAGCGGACGGCGCCATTGACCCCGCCACGGAAGTCGCCATCAGATACGGAACCTTCCTGGCCACCATTCTGGACTTCCTCATCATCGCCTTCGCGGTGTTCTGCCTGATCAGAGCCATCAACAATCTGCATCGCAAAAAGGAAGAGGCCCCTGCTGCGCCTCCCGCTCCGCCCGAGCCCTCCGCCGAGGAAAAGCTGCTCACCGAGATCCGTGACCTGCTGAAGGAGCAGAAGTAATGGAACAGCTCCTGCGGGACGGTCTTTCCACCCTGGGGCTGCCAGAGGACGGCATCCCCGCTCTGCTCCGGTACGCCGAACTGCTGGTGGAGAAAAACAAGGTCATGAATCTGACCGCCATCACAGAGCCGGCGGACATCGCCGCCCTCCATTTTCTGGACAGCGCGGCCCTGCTCGCCCTGGCGGATCTCCGGGGGAAAACGGTGGTGGATGTGGGCACCGGCGCGGGTTTTCCGGGAATGCCGCTGCGCATTCTGGAGCCGTCCATCCAACTGACTCTGCTGGATTCCCTCAATAAGCGCATCGGTTTTTTAAAAGAGGTCTGCGATGACCTGGGATTAACGGATGTCAACTGTGTCCATGGCCGGGCGGAAGAATTTGCCGCCGCCCACCGGGAGTCCTTCGACATCGTCACCTCCCGGGCTGTGGCCACTCTTCCCCTTTTGGCGGAGCTGTGCCTTCCTCTGGTGAAGGAGGGCGGATACTTTCTTTCCATGAAGGCCGTGGACTCCGACGAGGAGCTGCGTGCCGCCGCCCACGCCATTCGGGTCCTGGGCGGGGCTGTGGAAAAGGCCGTGGACTACGCCATTCCGGGCACAGAGATCCGCCACCGCCTGGTCTTTATCAAGAAAGTTCAAAAAAGCCCGGAAAAATATCCCCGTGCATTTGCAAAAATCAAAAAAAATCCATTATAATATGCACAAAATCATGGCTTCAGCCGCTTTGTGCTATACATTTAGAAAAATTATGTTATAATGGATCGCGGAGATTAGTAAATAATTTTACAGGGAAGGAGGCCTGTTTATGGAAGTACGCGGACAATGCATTGCCGTCGTTTCCGGCAAAGGCGGAACGGGAAAAACCTCTTTTGCCGCCGGTGTGGGTTCCGCGCTGGCTTTGAGCGGCAAGCGCGTTCTGTGCCTGGACTGTGACGTGGGCCTCCGCAACCTGGACCTCGCTCTGGGCCTCTCCGACCGGGCACTGATGGACTTCTCCGACGTGGCCCAGGGGCGCTGTTCTCTGGGATCCGCCGTGGTGGAGCATCCCAAGCTCCCCGGGCTGTTTCTGCTGACGGCCCCTGTCCGCAGCCGGGGCCGTCCGGTCAGCGAAGATCAAATGGCGGCCCTGCTGCGTGAGATCCGCCAACGGTATGACTACTGTCTGCTGGATGCGCCCGCAGGCCTGGGCGGAGGGTTTCTGCTGGCCACCTGCGCCGCGGACCGGGCCGTTGTGGTCACCACAGCGGATGCCTCCTCCCTGCGGGACGCCCAACATACCGTTATGGAGCTGAACCGTTTTGGCAGCGGTTCCCTGCATCTGGTGGTCAACCGGGTACGAAAAAAAATGCTTCGCAGCATGCACGCAACCATCGACGATGCCATCGATAAAGCCGGCCTCCCCCTGATCGGCGTGGTCCCGGAGGATGATGCCCTGCCACTCTGCCTGAACCAGGGCGTCCCGTTACTGCTGGCAGGCGCCCAGCCCGCCGCCTCCGCCTATCGAAACATCGCCATGCGCATCCAGGGTGGAAAAGTCCCCCTGCTGCGCATCAAATAGAAGAGAAAGGAGCCTTTCCCCATGAATATCGCGATCATGTCCCACGACAACAAGAAAGATTTGATGGTCCAGTTCTGCACCGCTTATGCCGGCATTCTGTCCCAGCATCACATCTACGCCACCAACACCACCGGACACATGGTGGCGGACGCCACCGGCCTGAATGTGCACTGCTTCCTGTCCTACGCCCACGGCGGCAGTCAGCAGATCGGCGCCCGCATCGCCTACAACGAGTTTGACCTGGTCCTGTTCTTCAACGATCCCAGCAACGAGAGCATGGCCGGCGATATCTCCTATATCTCCCGCCTGTGCGACCAGAACAACATCCCCTTCGCCAGCAATATTGCCACAGCGGAAATGCTGGTGCTGGGGCTGGCCCGAGGGGATCTGGACTGGCGCTGCATCGTCAATCCATCCACCCGGCCCATTGCTTGACTTTTTCTGAAAAACCGCATACAATCACAGATACCGTGAAGATGCCGCAGCAGTATCCCGGCAGCCGATCCTCAGAGAGGGGCGCAGCGCTGAAAGCGCCCCGTTCGGCCCGGAGGAAGGACAGCGGCGGAGCGGGGGCGGAAACGCCCACGGCACCCTCCCCGTACCAGGAGGCCAAAGGAGACCTTTCCGGTCTTGAACTTGGGTGGCACCACGAAGCGTTTGTTCGCTCTCGTCCCAACACGCGGGGACGGGAGCGTTATTTTTTCTCCCGCGAAACTGCCAAAAGGAGGGCTTTTTATGAAAAAGTACGCAAAACACATCGGTCTTACCGTTCTTTTGCTGGCTCTGCTGGCAGCCCTCTTTCCCATTCCCCGGCGGTACAAGGATGGCGGGACCGTGGGCTACGGCAGCCTGCTTCTGCTGTACGAGGTCCGGGACTGGCACCGGGAAGTACCCATGCCCGAGGGCGGCGGCATCAAAGAGGGCTGGTCCGTGGAGGTCCTCGGAAGAGAGTTTTACAACAACACCTATGTGACAAAATGACCCCGCGCGGCAGCGGGAACAAGGATAAAGGAGAACAGTTGCTATGGCTAAAATGACCCCCCGGACGCTGTCCGGCTTTATGGAGCTTCTCCCCGCGCCCCAGCAGCAGATGGAGCGCATCATGGAGGTCCTCCGCCGCACCTACTCCCTCTACGGCTTCACCCCCCTGGACACCCCTGTCATCGAGTCCAGCGACGTGCTGCTGGCCAAGGGCGGCGGCGAGACGGAAAAGCAGATCTACCGCTTCCAGAAGGGTGACGCGGACCTCTCCCTCCGCTTTGACCTGACGGTCCCCCTGGCCAAATACGTGGCACTGCACTACAACGACCTCACCTTCCCCTTCCGCCGCTACCAGATCGGCAAGGTCTACCGGGGCGAGCGGGCCCAGCGGGGCCGGTTCCGGGAGTTCTATCAGGCGGACATCGACATCATCGGAGACGGCAAGCTCTCCATCGTCAATGAAGCTGAAATTCCCGCCATCATCTACAAGACCTTCTCCACCCTGGGCCTCAAGCGCTTCCAGATCCGGGTGAACAACCGCAAGATCCTCAACGGCTTCTATGCCCTCCTGGGGCTTACGGAAAAGTCTGGCGACATTATGCGCACCGTGGACAAGCTGGATAAGATCGGCCCGGAGAAGGTGAAGGCCATCCTCATGGATGAGGAGATCGCCCTCACTGAAGCCCAGGCGGATGAGATCTTGAAGTTCATCGCCATTTCCGGCGCCAACGAAGAGGTGTTGGCGGCGCTGGAGGGCTACCGGGGCCGCAATGAGGTCTTTGACCAGGGCCTCGCCGAGCTGAACACGGTGGTGAAGTACCTAGCCGCCTTCGGCGTGCCCGCAGAAAACTTCGCCGTGGACCTGACCATCGCCCGGGGCCTGGACTACTACACCGGCACCGTGTACGAGACCACCCTGCTGGACCACCCGGAGATCGGCTCCGTCTGCTCCGGCGGCCGGTACGACAATCTGGCGGAGTTCTACACGGACCGCCAGCTCCCCGGCGCGGGCATCTCCATCGGCCTCACCCGCCTCTTTTACGTGCTGGGCGAGCAGGGCATGCTGAATCCGGACCTGCCCACCGCCCCAGCGGACGTGCTGATCCTGCCCATGACGGAGGACCTCTCCGCCGCCATCGGCCTTGCCACGGCTCTGCGGGAGGCGGGCATCCGCGCTCAGCTCCACTGCGAGGAGAAGAAGTTCAAGCAGAAGGTCAGCTACGCTGACAAGCTGGGCATCCCCTATGTCATCTTCTTGGGAGAGGACGAGATCGCCGCCGGCGTGGTGGCCTGCAAGGACATGGCCACCGGCGAGCAAACCAAGCTGGAGCCCGCCGCCACCATCTACCGCATCAAGGCGGGCCTTGCGGAAAAGGAAAAGGGCGCTGTCATTCTAGGATAAGCCCGGAGCCGGCTCCCACGGACTGCTGCGGGAGATGACACCCACCTGGGAAGCATACGGATACAACTGAAAGGAGAGCTATGAAAGAGCGTTTGAAAACGGCTGTCCTGGTCCTCATCGTCGCCGCGCTGGCGGCGGGCTGGTTCTGGTACTACCGTCCGGCGGACATTTACACCCTGTCGCCGGACCTAGACCCCGTGCTCATCAGCATCTCCATCCTCCGCAACGGCGGCGGAGCCGATCTCCAGGACCGCTCTCTGCGGCTGGAAGCCGGAGACGAGGGATTTGATGAAGTTTTGGCGGAGATCGAGGCTCTTCGCTTTCGCCGTCCGCCCACCAATCTGCTGTTCCAGGCCTTTCCGTTCCTGACGGAGATTGGCACCCGGACCTATCCCATTGACGGTTACGACTACCACATCTACATTGGCCTTGCCAACGAAGATTCCACTATCTGGGATGGAGATATCAGTTATGTTCTCGGCAGTTGGGAATACCGGGACTATGACCACAGCGTCTCCCTTCCCCTGACCATGAAGGACGGGCAGGCCGTGGGAAAGTCTCTGGGAGATGAATGGTGGCAAATAGCACAGGCAAATGATTCCGACCTGTAATTTTATCGCTCGATATTGCCATTTGTATTTTATTTGGGGGTGTTGTATGAAGAGTTCGCGTTTTTTCGCGCTGTTCCTGACACTGGCAATGTTCCTTTGCTGTCTTCCCGTCTCCGCCGCTGACACCGCATGGCTGATCCCCAAAGAAAAAGAGGCCCCCGCTTTTTCGGATGTAAAAGGCACCTGGTGCGAAAGCTATGTAAAGACTGTCTATGAAGTCGGGCTGATGGAGGGCAGGTCCGCCGACCGCTTTGACCCCAACGGAACACTGACGGAGGCCCAGCGGCTGGTGATCGGCACCCGGCTCCACGCCCTGTTCTACGGCAAAACCGTGGAAAGCGCGGCTCCCGGCGAGCCCTGGTGGATGTCTGCCGCCCGATATTATCTGGCGGTGGACGGAAACACCACGGATGACCCTGCCGCATTTGCGGAATTTGCCGATACCCCGGCAAACCGCCTTACCTTTGCCCTGCAAATGGTATGGTCTACTCCGGCGAAAGACCTGCCCGCCGTCAACATGGTACAGGAAATCCCCGACTTCACGGAAGCTTACTACACCGATGACGCGCTTCGTCAGAATGTGCTAATCCTCTACCGGGCAGGAATTCTGAACGGCGTGGATCGATGGGGGAAATTCGACCCCCGGGCGACTCTGACCCGGGGACAGGCCGCCGCCATGCTGGCCCGGGTCATTGATCCGTCCCTGCGGTTGAAATTTGAGTTGCCGAAATTTGATCTCTGCCGGGATGTGTTTGAGTGGGACCCCCATACCACAGCCCTGACTGTGGACGGCGTCACCGTCTCTGCGGAAGTGTTCGCCCTGCCTCTGGCAGAGTCCCTGTGCGCCTGGCCCCCCGATTATCTGGACGCAGCATTAGCCCAGGCCGAAGTCTCCATCCAAACGGACATTGCCGCGGAGTCCCTATGTGCCAAAAGTGGTCTCTCCCTGAACAGTATCGTGAACCGTGAGGATATCCGTCTCGCATCTTCCCCCGCCGGCACCAGCCAGACCGCCGCCGTGTGGAGGAGCGAACATGATGCCCTGCTGTCCCTTTTGGCTTTCCAATATGACCCTGAACTAAGCGCCTTCCTCCCCAGCCTCTTTGGCTATCCTGACGCCATGGAGCAGGCTCTGGATGAGGCGATCACCCAGCAGCAGTCTGTCATCGCTTCCCCATTATTAGAGGGGCTTGACCTGAACACCGTACAAGCGCGACTGCTGGCATCTCCCTATTGTTATTAGATCGCACACTTCACATACAGAAAGGAACAACCAACCATGATGCAGAATCGTACCCATACCTGCGGGGAACTCCGGCTCTCCGATGCCGGCAAGCAGGTGAAGATCGTAGGCTGGATGGAAAACATCCGTGAGGTCTCCTCCAGCCTGGCCTTTATCGTTGTCCGTGACTTCTACGGCACCACCCAGGTGGTGGCGGAGACCGAGGAGATGGTCAGCACCTTCAAGGCCATCACCAAGGAATCCACCATCAGCGTGGAGGGCGCCGTCCGGGAGCGGGACTCCAAGACCAACAAAATGGCCACCGGCGACATCGAGGTCGTCCCCGCCAAGGTCGAGGTCCTGGGCCGCTGCCAGCACAACGAGCTGCCCTTCCAGATCAATCGCAGCCGGGAGGCCGATGAGGCCCAGCGGCTGAAGTACCGCTATCTGGACCTACGGAACCCCGCCGTCAAGCAGAACATCGTCCTGCGGTGCAACGTGGTGGCCGCCCTGCGGCAGGCCATGACGGAGCACGGCTTCCTGGAGATCACCACCCCCATCCTTACCGCCTCCTCCCCCGAGGGTGCCCGGGACTATCTGGTCCCCGCCCGGAACCACCCCGGCAAGTTCTACGCTCTGCCCCAGGCCCCCCAGCAGTTCAAGCAGCTGCTGATGACCTCCGGCTTCGACCGCTACTTCCAGATCGCCCCCTGCTTCCGGGACGAGGACGCCCGTGCCGACCGCTCCCCCGGCGAGTTCTATCAGCTGGATATGGAGATGGCCTTTGCCTCTCAGGAGGACGTGTTTGCCGTGCTGGAGGACGTGCTGCCTCCCATCTTCGCCAAGTACGGAAAGTATGACCGTGCCTCCGGCGCCCCCTTTACGCGCATTCCCTTCACCGAGGCCATGGAGAAGTACGGCTCCGACAAGCCGGACCTTCGCATCGACCTGACCGTTCAGGATGTCACCGACCTTCTGGGCGGCTGCGGCTTCGGTCCCTTTGAGGGGAATGTGGTCAAGGCCGTGGTGGTCTCCGACTTCCACGAGACCCGCAAGTTCATCGACAAGACCCTGGCCGATGTGGAGGTGGTCTCCGGCGGCAAGCCCTACTGGTTCCGCCTGGACGAGAGCGGCGAGATCGTGGGCGGCATCGCCAAGTTCGTCCAGCCCATCAAGGACCAGGTGGTCTCCGCCCTGGGCCTGAAAGCCAACGACTTCGTGGCCCTGTCCGCCGGCGCTCTGGGCGCCGCCCAGAAGACCGCCGGCGTGCTGGTCAAGACTCTGGGCGCCGCCGTCCCCGGCCACATGGACAAGGAGCAGTACGCCTTCTGCTGGATCGTGGACTTCCCCATGTACGAGATCGGCGAGGAGTCCGGGGAGCTGGAATTCTGCCATAACCCCTTCTCCATGCCCTCCGGCGGCCTGGACGTGCTGCTGAAGGCTGAGCGGGGTGAGATCGATCCCCTCTCCATCACCGCCGACCAGTACGACCTGGTGTGCAACGGCGTGGAGCTCTCCTCCGGCGCCGTCCGGAACCACGACCCGGAGATCATGATCAAGGCCTTTGAGCTGGTCCGCCTGGGCGAGGAGGACGTGAAGGCCAAGTTCCCCGCCATGTACAACGCCTTCACCTACGGCGCGCCCCCCCACGCGGGCATCGCCCCCGGCGTGGACCGCATGGTCATGCTGCTGGCCGGCGAGGACTCTCCGCGCCCTTTCTTTTTTATCCGCTCTGTGCTATACTGTTTTCATTATTTTCCGGAGGTGTTTCCATGAACCGACCGCTGGCGGCACTGCTGGCCGCCCTGCTCCTGTTTTCCATGACGGCCTGCGGCCCGTCTCAGTCAAATGAATCCTCTCCCCCATCCCCCACGGAGGCCCAGACTCCCGTCCAGCCGGAGGTCCCGCCCCAGCCCACTCCGGAGGAGCTGTCCGCCCAGGCGGTGGAGGACCTGCTCTCCTCCATGACCTTGGAGGAAAAGGTGGGCCAGCTGTTCTTCGTCCGCTGTCCGGCGGAGAGCGCCGTGGAGGACGTCACCGCGTACCACCTGGGGGGCTACATCCTCTTTGGCCGGGACACGAAGGACAAGACCGCCAATGAGCTGATCCAGGCCATCCAGAGCTATCAGGACGCCGCCGCCATCCCCCTGCTCATCGGCGTGGACGAGGAGGGCGGTACGGTGGTCCGTGTCAGTTCCAACCCCCACCTGCGGACATCAAAATTCCAGTCCCCCCAAAAGCTGTTTTTAAGCGGCGGCATGGAGGCCATCCTGGCGGACACCCACGAAAAGGATACGCTGCTGCAAGCCCTGGGCTTCAACGTGAACCTGGCCCCGGTGGCGGACGTGTCCGCCGATCCGGGCGACTTCATCTATCCCCGGACCTTTGGTCAGGACGCCGCCGCCACGGCGGACTACGTGTCCCAGGTCACCGCCCGGATGAGCGCTGACGGCATGGGCAGCGTTCTAAAGCACTTCCCCGGCTACGGAAACAATGTGGACACCCACACCGGCATCGCCGTGGACCAGCGCCCCATGGAGACCTTTGAGGCCTCCGATTTTCTGCCCTTTGAGGCGGGCACCCAGGCCGGGGGCGGTCTGACCGCCGTGCTGGTAAGCCACAACATCATGTCCTGCGTGGATGACGCTCTGCCCGCCTCCCTCTCCCCCGCCGTTCACGAAATTCTGCGGGAGGACCTGGGCTTTGACGGCGTGGTGATGACCGATGACCTGGCCATGGACGCGGTAAGCGCCTACGCGAAGGACGGCGCCGTGGCGGTGATGGCTCTGAAGGCCGGAAACGACCTGGTCCTCACCACCGACTACCGCTCCCAGATCCCAAAAGTCATCGAGGCCGTGGAAAACGGCGGGCTCTCTGAAGAGGTCATCGACACCGCCTGCCGCCGGGTCCTGGGGTGGAAATCCGCTCTGGGGCTGCTGGATGGCGGACTGAACGGATAAAATCGCCGTTTGCCTTCATCCGTAAAGCATCAGAGAAGGGGGCTTTTTATGCATCGTACGCTACGCGTTTCATGCATGGTTTTCCTGACCGCCCTTCTGCTGACCGTCACCGCCTTTGCCGACATGGGGCCAAAGCCCCAGCTGACCGTGAAAGTAACGCATGCCCCGGAGGAGCCGTATTACCTGGATCTCCTGGCTGAGGGAAATTACGAGGACGCCGGCAGCCCCTTTGAGGGCCTTAGCTATGCGGAGGAAGAGATCGCCGCGCTGGACCAGGACCTCCTGTATGCCCTGTGGGATGCCGTTCCGGAGGGCTGGCACGCCTGCACCACCGGCGCGCCCATGTGGGGCGACCTGTACCCCGACGAAAAGGGTATCCACACCTTCGGCTATATGGGCGTGCCGGAGACCTACCGCATCCTGGTGGTCACCCAGTCCGGTGAGACCTGGCCCTCCGACACCTATGTCCGCCCTGGTCTGCAATCCTCTGTCAAGGTGGATTGGGCAAAAAAGGAGGCCTCCGCTCCCCCGGTCAGTATGAGCTATGGACTGCAATTCCTGTCCACCCCCCTGCCCACCCTACTTTTGGAGGGCGCCCTGTTTTTGCTGATGGGGTTCAGATCCAAGCGGAACATCCTGATCTTCCTGGCGGCAAATCTGGTCACCCAGGTCTGTCTGTTCCTGGTGCTGGGTGTTACGATCCTCCAGCGGGGCATCGGACTTTCTTACTACATGCGGTTCTTTCCCATGGAACTAGCCATTCTGGTGTCTGAGACCTGTGTCTACCGCCGGTTCTTCCAGGAGGAGTCCAAGGCCTGGTCCACGCTGTACGGCATCGCCGCCAATCTCCTCTCCGCCATTGCGGGCTGGTTCCTTGCGGAGCCCATCTGGCGGTTTGTCGTCTCGATCACATGATTTGAAAGGAAGTTTTCCACATGGAAACGGAAAAACTCTATTACGCGGACCCCTTTTTGAAGGAATTCACCGCAACGGTCCTCTCCTGTGAGGCGTGCAAAGACGGCTACAAAGTGGTGCTGGACCGCACCGCCTTCTATCCCGAGGGCGGCGGACAGCCCGCCGACCACGGCACCCTGGGGGGCGCCGCCGTCACGGACGTCCACGAAAAGGACGGCGTGGTTTTCCACACCTGCGAAAAGGGTGTGGAAACCGGGGAAACCGTGACGGGCCAAATCCACTGGGCCCGCCGGTTCGACCACATGCAGCAGCACTCCGGCGAGCACATCCTCTCCGGCATCCTCTGTGCCGACTACCACTGCGACAATGTGGGCTTCCATCTGGGGGCCGACACCGTCACCATCGACTATAATGCCGACATCTCCTGGGAGCAGGCTTTGGACGCCGAGCGCAAGGCCAACGAGGTTATATGGGCGGACCGGGCGGTGGAGGTCACCTATCCCTCCCCCGAGGAGCTCTCGGCCCTGGACTACCGCAGCAAAAAGGAGCTGACGGGCAAAGTCCGCATCGTCACCTTTCCGGAGGCGGACTGCTGTGCCTGCTGCGGCACCCATGTGCTCCGGGCGGGCCAGGTGGGCCTTGTGAAAGTCCTCTCCTGCCAGAAATTCCGGGAGGGCGTCCGACTGGAGATCGTCTGCGGCAGGCGGGCGCTGGACTATCTGGGGAAAACCTATGGCCAGGCCCGCGCCATCGGCCAGCACCTGAGCGTAAAGCCCCAGGACGCCTATGCCGCCGTGGAGCGGCTGAGCCAGGAGCTCTCCGCCGCCAAGGCCCGGATGGCGGACCTGGAAAATGAGGTCTTTGCCGCCATCGCCAAAGACAACGAGGGCCGGGGCGATGTGGTGCTGTTCCAGCCCCCCATGAAGGGAGACAGCGCCCGCAGGCTGGCGGACGCCGTGGCTCACCGGTGCGGCGGCCTTGCCGCTGTGTTCGCCGGCGGGGATGGGCAGTACGCCTACGCCCTGGTCCGTGCCGATGGGCAGGACATCAGCGCCTTCGTCAAGGAGATGAACCAGGCACTAAACGGCCGGGGCGGCGGCCGCAAGGGCTTCGCCCAGGGCAGCGTCCAGGCGGCGGAGGCGGACATCCGGACTTTTTTCCATCTGTAAAGGAGCGATCGTATGCAGTACGTTTGGATCACCTACCACCAAAACGAGGACGATGACCCCTCCGAGGTCTATCTGGAACTGGACGGGGACCGGATGGAGACCCGGCGGGTGGAGTTTTTCCCCAATGGGCTGAGTTTTTCCTACGGCGGCGAGCGGGGAAATTTTGAGGCCCTCTCCCAATCGCCCCTGCCGGAGGACCTGCGGGAGCTGAACCTGGACGGCTCTCAGGAGGCCCGCTCCATCTCCCGCGCCTTCTTCCAGGAGATCTGGAACCAGGTCCAGGAGCGGCCGGACGGCTTTATGGGGATGTTTTTCTGAGAAAGGCATCTTAGAACCTGTATTCATAACCGGGGCATGGAGCGGTCATTCTGTGCTTTCATCTTACTGTAAATGCCAACGCGCCTGCCCATTTCCCGTTGAGAGGTCGCGCCAGCGGCATCCTCCCCGGCGGGATGGCGCATGATGCTGTTATCCCCGCACAAATGATACGACCGTCCCGCGGCCCGGCTTCCACAGTGCCAACGGACGGAGAGAAAGGATCGAGAGCCTATGCTCAGCTCTGACAGCTACCAGCTGGTCATTGAAAAATTTCTGGAGAGCCTGCGGAACGGCACCCTGAAGCCCAATGACAAGATCTACTCGGAAAATCAGCTGGCCCGCATTCTGCATATTCCCCGGACACAGGTACGGGAGGTCTATGCCGCCCTGTCCCTTCTGGGCGTGCTGTACGGGCAGCAGGGCAAGGGCACTTTTTTAAGCGGCAGAGATCTGAGTCAAAGCACGAATATCCTCTATCTGATGACTCTGACCGACGGGGAGAATTTCCAGGACGTGCTGGCGGTCCGCCGCATTCTGGAGACCGGCGGTGCCCATGCCGCCGCCAAAAACCGCACGGAAGCAGACCTTGCTGCGCTGCGGGACCTGGCTGCCGCCATCGAGTCCAGCCGGGATCCCCAGGTCCTGACAGACGCGGACACCGCCCTCCATGCCCACATTCTGAAGGCCTCCGGGAACACTCTGCTCCACAGCCTGTTCCAAATCGTCATGGGTTATATGGCCCGCATCTCCCTGAAGCACTGGACGGAGGTCATCGAGGAGAGGCCCGAAGCGAGACGGCTGGACTACATCCGCCAGCATTGGGACCTGGTCCGCGCCGTGGAGGACGGCAATGGCGACGCGCTGCTGCGGCTGCTGGAGCACCACTTTGATACTTTGGAAAAAAATTACGGTCTTTTGACATAAAAACAGCGGCGAATGCCGCTGTTTTTCACTTGTTGCCAAGTTTTTTCCGGTTGTTGACAAGTTTGCGGGAAAATCGCTTGCTCCCTTCGGTCCTTTTATGTTAAGGTTCAGGTAAAGATCATGACCATAAAGGAGCTGACCGATATGACCGGCACCATGAGAGCCGTGGTAAAAACCGCCCCCGCCCCTGGCAGCATTGAACTGCGCACCGTTCCCATCCCCCAGATCGGCCCCCGGGAGATTTTGGTCCGGGTGAAGGCCGCCGCCGTCTGCGGAACAGACGTCCACATCCGCCACTGGAACGCCTGGGCACAGGCCCGGATGCACCCGCCGGTGGTCATCGGCCACGAGTTTTCCGGTGAAGTGGTGGAGATCGGCAGCGAGGTCCATACCGTTAAGGTCGGGGACCGTGTTTCCTCCGAATCCCATATTCCCTGCAACAACTGCCAGATCTGCCACGAGGGCAGCCGGCATGTCTGCCCCCATACCAAGTGTATCGGTGTCCACCAGGACGGCTGTTTTGCCGAGTACATCGCCATTCCCGAGGAGATCGCATTCGTCTATAACGACGAAGCTCTGCCCTGGGAGCAGTTGGCGCTGATGGAGCCCCTTGGTGTCTCCGTCCACGGCATGACTGACGTTCCCCTGGCCGCCAAGTCCGTGGCCATCATCGGTGCCGGCCCTCTTGGACAGATGGGCATCCTGGTTGCCAAGCTCACCGGCGCGGCCAGGATCATCGTGCTGGAACCAAGTCCTGAACGGGCCAAAATTGCCAAAGATCTGGGCGCCGACGCGGTCATTGATCCCATTGGGGAGGATCCCATAGCGGCTGTCCGGCGGCTGACCGATGGCTTCGGCCCCCATGTGGCCGTGGATTTTTCCGGCAGTGTCGCCGGCCTGACCGCCGCCATGCAATATCTCCGTCCTGAGGGGCAGCTGACCTGTGTGGCCCTGCCGGATAAGCCCATCTCCGTCAGCATTTCCGACTTCGGCTACCGCGGCTGCTCCATCCGGGGCATCGCCGGACGCCGGATGTATGAAAACTGGGAGGAGATGCGCGGCCTGCTGGCCCGTGGCCTCGACCTCTCTCCCATCGTCACCCATGTACTTCCCCTTGAGGAATTTGAAAGAGGCCTGGATATGACGGAACGGGGCGAATGCGCCAAGTGCATCCTGATCCCCTGATGTCCCTTTTCCCATATGCAGCCAAAGGCCCGCGGAACATTCCGCGGGCCTTCTTCTATCATTCTTCTATGTTCTGCTGCGGTATATGGGATCATACTAAAACCTGTTAAAACGCTTGAGAAGCTTTTTCCCTGCAAGGGGGACGCGGCAACCGTAAGCGGTGGAGCCGCCAACGGTTGCCCAGTATAGCGCGAAGCGCGTCAGGTTTTTATGAGACGGCGTGACGCACGCATGTGCGGCACGAGCATGCGCAGCATGCTGAATTTCAAATAAAGCTTTTTATTTGAAATCAGTATCAGACGACCACGAAGAACTTCACCAGGAACAGGACGGAGATGACATACGTCAGCACGGACACGTCCTTTGCCTTGCCGGTGAACACCTTGATCACGGTATAGGAGATCAGGCCCAGGCCGATGGCGTGGCCGATGGAGCCGGAGATGGGCATGCCGATCAGCATCAGAGACACAGGGAGCATCTGGTCCATGTCGTCGAAGTCCACGTTCTTCAGGCCCATCAGCATCAGCACGCCCACATAGATCAGCGCGGCGGATGTGGCCGCGGCGGGAATGATGGCCGCGATAGGTGCGATGAACATGCAGGCCAGGAACAGAATGCCGGTGGTCAAAGCCGTCAGGCCAGTGCGGCCGCCGGCCTCCACACCGGAGGCGGATTCCACGAAAGTGGTGACGGTGGAGGTGCCGGTGCAGGCGCCGGCGATGGTGCCGATGGCATCGGACATCAGCGCCTCCTTCATGTTGGGCATATTGCCTTCCTGATCCACCATGCCGGCCCGGGAGGCGGTGCCCACCAGGGTGCCGATGGTGTCAAACATGTCGATCATGCAGAAGGTGATGACCAGCGTGACGGCGGTAAACCAGCCGATCTCCAGGAAGCCGGAGAAGTTGAACTTAAAGAAAGTGGTCTCCACCATGTCGGCAAAGGGCGGCACGAAAGACGCTGCGCTCAGGGAAGCAAAGGGATTGACGCCCAGGAACAGCGCCTGGCCCGCCCAATAGATCACGGAGGCCACCAGCATCCCCAGCAGAACAGCGGCCTTAATGCCCTTCTTCGCCAGGATCACCATGACAAACAGCCCCACAAACATGGTGACCACCGTGAGGATCATGGCGCTGTATCCAGAGCCCATGGAGGTCTTTGCCACGCTGGGTGTCAGGGCGCCGAAGAAGTCCCGCATCACATAGAAGGGACCGCCGGTCTCAGAGTAGATACCCACATTGGAGCCCAGACCGATGTTCATCAGCATCAGGCCAATGGCGGGGGCAATGCCCAGCCGCACACCCAGGGGAATGGCGTCCACGATCTTTTCCCGGATGTTCAGGATGGACAAGATGATAAATACAATGCCCTCCAGCAGGATGATGACCAAGGCGGCCTGGAAGCTGGCCACGTAGCTCATGCCGGTCAGGGCCGCGATGTTTGCGGTCACCACGGCGAAGAAGCTGTTGAGGCCCATGCCGGGAGCCAGAGCAAAGGGCTTGTTGGCCAGGAACGCCATGCAGAACATGGCGATGGCCGAGGCGATGCAGGTGGCCATGAACACGCCGTTCCACAGGGAGGAACCAACGTCAAAGTTGGTCAGCAGGTTTGGGTTCAGGGCAATGATGTACGCCATTGTCATGAACGTGGTGAGTCCAGCCAGGATCTCTGTCCGGACCGAGGTGCCATTCTCCTTCAGTTTAAATATTTTTTCCATATTTTCCCCCTCTTTCCGTTTTTTCATCCGATCCTCTTAAAAATCGTTAGATGAGAAAACAGTTTTTGTACTTTTATCATACGAGAATTCTTTGGAAAATACAAGTGGATACCGCATGTCAATTCGTGGAAAAAGGTCCACCTTTTTTGGATAGAACCACAAGAAAAAAGGCACGCCAAGATGGCGTGCCTCCTCTCCCGCTCAATATCGGAAATGCGTTCCGTAATAATACTCCAGACATTGAAAGGTCCGGAGCGCGGCCTCTCCCGCCTCATCCAGCGTCTCCGTCAGCTGTCCGTTCTCCACATAGCGGCCCACCGTTGTCAGAACCGGCAGGACCCGCCAAATTTCCGTGGTGGCCTGGGTCCAGGCATCGCCCTGCCATCCGCACTGGTCGAACAGCAGGTTCATCAAAAAGCAGGAGGACACGTCGGGTCCCTCGCCCGTGAAATCATTTCCCAGCGCCGCTTTGGCCGCGTCGTTGGCCCAGATCAGGTAGCGGGTGCCGTAGTAATTGTAAAATCCCTCTTCCGTGCTGATGTCCAGATCCACGCCCAGCTCCTGATAGGCGGAATTTCCATCGCCGAACCAGGGCTTGTGGTCTCCGAAAACCACCACGACCACCGGCCGCTCCTCCTTCCGGAACTGGTCCAGCAGCCATTGGAGCTGGCTCGCCGTGTCCTCCACGGAACCCAGATAGTTGTCCACAATGTTGGTGGTGGCTGTGGAATACCGTCCGTCGGTGTAGTGGTTCCCCCGCCACACGCTTTCCGTGTCGTAGGGGCCGTGTCCCTGGTAGGTCACATTGAAGGAGAAGTAGGGCTTCCCCTCCCCATCCCGGTTGGTCTCGTATAATTTGAAGATCTCCGGAAGCAGCACATCATCGGTGGCAATGCCGCCGGTATAACGCTCTCCGTAGTAATTCTCCTGGAAATAGTAAGTGGGCAGGCCCAGGTAGGTGTTGACGTTTCGGCGGTTGTAGAACCACTCATAGCTGGGGTGGCTCCCCTCCACAGTAT
Source organism: Oscillospiraceae bacterium (assembly GCA_021771635.1). Lineage (GTDB taxonomy): Bacteria > Bacillota > Clostridia > Oscillospirales > Oscillospiraceae > Oscillibacter. The sequence goes on from JAETOQ010000002.1 coordinate 101,801, forward strand.
AGCCCTGGCTGCCCAAATACCAGCCGTAGGAGTTGGTGTTGGTGCGGTAATTCCACTGATCCGCATAACCTGTGAGGAAGGCCCGCTCCGTGTTCACCGTGCCGCCGGCAAAAATATTGGTCAGGAGATTTCCGGTAAAGCTCTCCCCCTCCAAGGCGTGGTAGACAGCATAGGCTCTCTCCCAGTCGATGCCCTCCACATTGTCAAACCGGGAGAAATCCGCAAAGGCCTCCAGCTGGAGGGTGATGATATCCACCTTTTTCTCCTCCGGAAGCTCCTGAGGGACATAACTGTCCAGCAGGGCGGCTGTCTCCCGCTCGCTGTATCCGCCGGGCGCTTTGATGGAACCCACGGAAACACTGTGGAGGAAGGGATAGACAAAGCCCTTGGAGATATAGACCTGGGTGGAGGACCAGCGGTTGATATAGTCATAATTGGCGGTGCGGGTGTTGTAGAGATCCTTATCCGCATAGCACTTCCAGGCGGGCACACAGAGCAGCGCCCCCACCAGAAACAGCGGCAGCCGTACCCTCCACTTTGGGATGCCCCGCACCAAAAACAGCAGGAAAACCGTGCCCAGCACGACGCAGGCAAGGCCAAACCACACCCGCTTGTCCGGCGTCAGGTCATAGCTGGCGGTCTTGGTGATGGAACCCGCCTCCCGGAGGTATTTCAGATCCTCGAACATCAGCGGATCGTCCCGGAACCGCAGTTTGTAATAGTTGCCCAGCGACAGTCCCCAGACCAGGACGGAGGACAGCAGAAACGCCGCCCAGGGCCGCCCGGTCAGCAGATACAGGAGCAGCACCAATACCACCACAGGCGCCACATTCAAAAGCAGAAGCAGCGGCCTTTGGAGATAGCTTTTCATCAGCATGTCCGTATAGTCGCCGTAGGCGAAAAAGATCGACAGCATCCCCAGGCACAGGCCCGCCGCCAGCAGGACGGCGGTATTCCATGCCCAGAAGGCGAGCTTTTTCTTCCCGTTCAGGCCAAGGGAGGAATCACCAAACAGCCAAAAATTTTTCAAACGATTCATACCTTTTTCAAAACCGGGCGGCCCCGGAACCGTTCAAACCGCATTCCGGGGCCGCAATCAATCAAAGGATTTAATAGGCCAGCTTCTCAGCCAAATACGCCTTCAGCTCGCTGATGGGGATGCGCACCTGCTCCATGGTGTCGCGCTCGCGGACGGTGACGCAGTTGTCGCCCGCCTTCTCCGCGTCGCCCACGGTGTCGAAGTCCACGGTGACACAGAAGGGCGTGCCGATCTCATCCTCCCGGCGGTAGCGTTTGCCGATGGAGCCGGTCTCATCGAAGTCCACCATCCACTCCTTGGCCAGCTCCCGCTGGATCTCCAACGCCTTCTCAGACAGCTTCTTGCTCAAGGGCAGCACGGCCACCTTGAAGGGCGCCAGCGCGGGATGCAGGTGCAGCACCACGCGGATGTCGTCCTTGCCGTTCTTGTCCTGGCCCACGACCTCCTCGTCATAGGCCTCGCACAAAAAGGCCAGGGCCACACGGTCGCAGCCCAGAGACGGCTCGATGACATAGGGGATATAGTGCTCGTTTTTCTCCTGGTCAAAGTAGGTCAGGTCCTTGCCGGAGGCCTCCTGATGGCGGCCCAGGTCATAGTCGGTGCGGTCGGCGATGCCCCACAGCTCGCCCCAGTCGGTGAACGGGAAGGCGTACTCAATGTCGGTGGTGGCACGGGAGTAGAAGGCCAGCTCCGCCGGCTCGTGGTCACGAAGCCGCAGGTTCTCCTCCTTGATGCCAAGGTCCTTCAGCCAGTTGACGCAGTAATCCTTCCAGTAGGCGAACCACTCCAGATCCGTGCCGGGCTGGCAGAAGAACTCGCACTCCATCTGCTCAAACTCCCGGGTGCGGAAGGTGAAGTTGCCCGGGGTGATCTCGTTGCGGAAGGCCTTGCCCACCTGGCACACGCCAAAGGGCAGCTTGCGGCGGGTGGTGCGCTGGATGTTGGAGAAGTTCACGAAGATGCCCTGGGCGGTCTCGGGCCGCAGGTAGCAGGTGGAGGAGGAGTCCTCGGTGACGCCGATGGCGGTCTTGAACATCAGGTTAAACTTGCGGATGGGGGTGAAGTCGTGCTTGCCGCACACGGGGCACACCACGTCCTCGTGCCCGGCGATGAAGGCGTCCATCTCGTCAAAGCTCATGGCATCCACATTGACCTCGGGATGCTCCTCGCCGATCAGTTTGTCGGCGCGGTGGCGGGCCTTGCAGGCCTTGCAGTCCAGCAGGGGGTCGGAGAAGCTGGCCACATGGCCGGTGGTGACCCAGGTCTGGGGGTTCATGATAATGGCGGCGTCCAGGCCCACGTTATAGGGATTCTCCTGAACGAACTTCTTCAGCCAGGCCTTCTTCACGTTGTTCTTGAACTCCACGCCCAGGGGGCCGTAGTCCCAGCTGTTGGCCAGGCCGCCGTAAATCTCGGAGCCCGCGTAGATAAATCCGCGGTTTTTGCAGAGGTTCACGATCATATCCAGTGTCTTTTCGCTGTTTTTCATATTCATTCTCCTTTTGTGGGCCCAGGACAAAAAAACGCCCCGAGCCGGTTTTCGGCTCAGGGCGAGTTAAAGCAACCCGTGGTTCCACCTGAATTCGCATCTGGCTGATGCGCACTCTGTCCCGGTAACGGCGGGGACCGGCGGGACATTTCCGTCCCGCGGCTCAAAGGCGCCTTCTCCCCTTCTCCGCAGGGACTTGCACCGACCGTCCCCTCTCTGGTCGCGGAGCTTGTGAGGATACTGTTCCCTCTCACAGCCTTTTTATTCGTGGGTGAAAGTTTATCATGTTTTTTCCGGAATGTCAAGGGCCGCCTTCTTCCGCTGTCTAACCCGCATTTTTATACGCCGCCGTCCGGGAACCGGAACGTGTCCCCGACCTGGATGTTGGAAAGCTCCGAGTAGGTGATGGTCACCGCCGCAGTGTCCACCGTGGAGGTGTCGCCGCTGAAGCCGATGACAGCCTCCACCAGCTGGTCCTCCGAGGTGAAGTACAGCATCCCGTCTCCGCGGTCGTACCGGGGGGCGGCCATGCCGTCCAGCGTCGTCAGGCGGTACAGGGATATGGCGGCGTCGTAGGTGCCGTCACCCCGATCACACAGCTCGAGGCTGCTGTACACCTCGTCCGTCCCCTGGGTGTCGGTGTACACGCCAGCGACATTCCGTCCGATATGGCCGCCGTAGCGGACGCTGACGCCCTCCGGGTTCTGGAGGGTAATGATCTCCGCTTTGCCGTCCTCCACGAGGGTAAACCACACCGCGCCGCCTGCCGCGCCGACGGAGCCGTCGTGATAGAACAGGTCCGCCCGTCCCTCCGTATACTGGTTCTCGGACATGACGTCCTTCAACCCTTGGGTGATGACCTCGTCATAATAGGGCAGGAACTCCTCCGCCGTCATGATCAGGATCTCCTCTTTTTCCGAGGCCAGTACCCGGGGCCACGCGATCATGTTGGAGACGTCCTCCCGGCGGTCCTCCTCCACAGCCTTGTAGAACCCGCAGTAGAACGACTGGGCGAAGGAATCCTCCATGCCGGTGGCGGCATAGATGGCGTCCTCCTCCAACGTCTCCGGCGGCCGGGCCCCTTCGGGGATCGAGTTCTCCGCGATGGTGTCCAGATCCGGGGCCTTTACCGGCGTCAGCGCCGCAAAATCAAAAAGGTCCGCCAGGTTTTCCAAATTCTCCGCCGCAAAGGCGCCGGAGGAGAAAATGTCGTCCGGGTCCGTCTCTGTCCCCGCCAGCACGTTCACCGTCACAAAGGAGTCCCCCAGGTCTATCAGGATCAGACCTTTGAACTGACTCAGCGCCAAAGTCACCGTCTCGCCGCAGGCGGTCTCATAGGTCCACTCCCGATAATCGGACACGTCGCCGATGTTCAGCGTGACCTCATTGAAGCAGCCCCTGACGCTGCGCCGGAACTGATAATCCACCAGGCCGTAACCCGGCAGCCCCGCGTCTCCGTCATAGGCAAAGGTGCCGTCCTCGTAGATGTATCCGCTGTACGCCGTGTTTCCCTCCAGGAGAAAATCCCCTGCCGCAGTACTCCATCCATCCGGCAGAACGATCTCCCTGTCCGTATGCAGGGCCAGTCCATACTTCTCCACGATCTCATCCAGCTTTTCAGCCATCTCCCGGTCATACACCCCATACAGCGCATATTTCTTATCCACCGCACCGGGATGGGCGTCCAGCCATTTAGCGGCGGCCATCACGTCATAGCCATCCAAAAATGCCTGCCACTCCGCCAGGGCCTTGTTCTCCGGGCTGTCCAGATATCCGGAGAGCCCGATCATATCCACGGTCTCAACAGCCTGCTCTCCGGTCTCCGGATCAATGGGCGTGGCAACATCCTGCGGCAAAAGCAGACCGCGCAGGCCAAACCAGTCCCCGGCCACCGCCGCGGCGGACAGCACCGTCAGCAGCGCAACGACTGCCGCCAGCATGATCAAATTCTTGGAAATTCTCTTTTTCGGTCTCATCGCTTCCATATCCTCCCATCGGATCACCGTGGAAGAATGGACCTGGGAAAACGTCTGCCTGTACAGCTCACGCATCCTTCCACACCTCCTTCAGCTGCTCTTTCAACTGCTCCCTGGCGCGGGAGAGGCGGGTGGTCACCGCCGACTGCCGCAGGCCCAGCAGAGCCGCGATCTCCTTGGTGGAGAGTTCCTCGTAATAGAACAGGTCCAGCACCGTCCGGTATTTCTCCGGCAGGGACATCACCGCCTGGTACAGCTCCCGCTCCTCCGGCCGGTCAAACACCGGCTGGTCCGGGATAGCCTCCATCGGCACCCGCCGCTTCCGCCAGGGGCTTTTCAGGGCGTCCTTACAGACATTGATGCTTACCCGGATCAGCCAGCGGCGCAGATGTTCGCCGCTCTCAAAGGGCTTTTTCTCCATATACAGGCGCAGGAACACCTCCTGCACCGCGTCCTCCGCGTCCTGGGGAACGCCGAACTGATGCAGGGCGATGCGGTACACCATATCCTGATACTGTACGACCGCAGCCTGAAATTCACTCTGTTCCATGAGATCTCTCCTGTTTTGAAAGCTTTCACTTATCATACGACAGGGCGGTGCGTTTTGTCACGAAAAGTCAAGAAAAGCCGCCCGGAAATCCGGGCGGCTTTTTCAAATCAACGGTTCTTTACCGCTTCTCACGGTCATAAGCCACGATAACGCGGCGGTTGGGCTCGGTGCCGGTGGAATAGGTGGTTACACCGGGCACCTCCTGCAGGGCCGTATGGATCACATGGCGCTCGTAGGCGTTCATGGGCTCCAGGGTGACGCTGCGGCGGTACTTGACCACCTTGCCGGCCACCTTGCGGGCCAGGTTCTGCAGGCTCTGCTCCCGCTTCTCCCGGTAGCCCTCGGCATCCAGCTGCACGCGGACACGGCCGCCGGTGCGGTTGACGGCATAGCTGGTCAGCTGCTGGATGGCATCCAGTGTCTCACCCCGGCGGCCGATCAGGGCGCCCAGGCTCTTGCCCTCCAGAATGACCTTATAGCGGCCCTTTTCCGGCAGATAGACCTTGACCTCGGCGGAACTCTCCATCTGGGCCAGCAGGCCGGACAGGAACTTCTTGATGGCCTGGGCCTTCTCATCGTCCACTTCCGCGCCCAGCTCCTGGACGGGAACAGGTTTGCTCTCCACAGCGGCAGGCTTTTCCTGCCTGACGGGAGCGGGCGCCTTTCTCTCAGGCTTGGGATCCTTCTTGGGCTGTTCAGTCTTTGGGGAGGCCGGAACCACGGGGGCGGGTTTCTCTTCCTCCTCTGGGCCATAGCTCACACGGACCTTGGCCGGGCAGCTGCCCAATCCCAGGAATCCAGACTTGGCGCGTTCCAGAATCTCAACGGACACATCATCCCGGTCGAGGCCCAGCTGTGCCAAAGCCTTGCTGATGGCCTCGTCCTCGGTCTTGCCCGTTACATCGATAAACTCTCTCATAACGGTTCCTCAATCCTTATCTTCATAACGGTCCGCTTTATAGGAGCGGCCCCGGGCATAGGGCCGGTCACCGACACGGCCGGCCTCGGTGGTGCTGGTGCCTGCCTTTTTGGCCCTCAGCGCCTTGGCCTCCTGAGCGGCCTGCTTCTTTTCCTTCAGCGACTTTTTCTGCGCGGCCTGCTGACGCTGCTGCTCCTGCAGCTTCTTTGCCTCTTCCATCCGCTTCTGCCGGTCCGCCTGACGGGCCTCATAGAGGGCATTCTCCTCCTCTTCCAGCTTCTTGTTGTAGAACTTTCCGAGAATGGCCTCCTGGATCGTGGAGAAGACACTCTGGGCGATCCAGTAGATACCCAGGGCGGCGGGCATGATGAACGCGATGTACACGGAGAACAGGGGCATCATGTACATCATGGTCTTGGTAGAACCGGCGCCGGGGCCGTTCTGCTGGGGCTGCTGCTTCATGGTGATGCGGGTCATCAGCAGCTGGAAGCCGCCTGCCAGAATGGGGATCAGGATCAAACCGATCACTGCCCAGGAGACACTGAAGTTGGAAAAAGCGCTGCCGGGCGTTGCGGACAGGTCCAGTCCCAGGAACCCATAGTCCAGATTGATCCAGCCGTCAATGTCGGCCGCGGCTTCAGGGACCTGAGAGGTAATGGCCTTGACCAGGTTGATCTGGCCATAGGGTGCCAGCTGGGTGATGCCGTCCTTCACAACGGCGGCACCGTCCTTCATCTGCACGATGGTGGACATGTCCACCACACCAGCGTTAGTGACCTTTGCCACCAGGTCCTGCACCACCGTGTTGGAGAGCATCATGAAATGGGTAATGGGCTGACGCATGATGGAGTACAGGGCCATCAGAATGGGCAGAGGCAGAAAGCTCCACAGACAGCCGCTCATGGGGCTGACGCCCTCTTCCGCGTAGAGCTTCTGCACCTCCTCAGCGTACTTCGCCTGGTTGTTGGCGTACTTCTTCTGCAGTTCCTGCATCTTGCCGGACAGCCGGTTCATGCGCATCATGCTCTTCTTGGACTTCATCTGGAAAGGCAGCATGATGAGTTTGATCACCAGCGTGAACAGGATCAAAGCCGCGCCGTAGGAGCCCGTCAGGCTGTAAAACAGACGGACCAGCCATGCGAAGGGGATACAAATATAGTATCCGAGAGTCGAAAACATAGGCGTTTCCTCCAAATCGTAGATCAGACCTGCCAACTGCAGGCCAGCCGCCCAGAGCGGCATTTACCGGTCAAACCGGCTGGGGGAATGCAAAGAGAGGCTTGTCCCCTCCTTGGGTTTCAGGGCACGGGGTCATATCCACCCTTGTGAAACGGATTGCAGCGCAGGATACGTTTAAAGGCAAGCCAGCCGCCCTTCAGGGCGCCGTATTTTTCGATGGCCTCCAAGGCGTATTGGGAGCAGGTGGGGATGTAATTGCAGCAGCGGGGGCGGTAAGGAGAGATGGCTCTCTGGTAAAACCGGATCATGGCCTTCATGAGATGCTTCATGCCTCCCCCTCCAGCAGATCCAGCTTCCGGCAAAGACGCAGGAAGGTGCTGTTCAGATCCTTCCAGGGGGCCGTGGCGGTCCTGGTCCTTGCCACCAAAATGATGTCATATCCCTGCCGGAGCTTGTCGCCATTGAGACGGTAGACCTCCCGCAGGCGCCGGCGGGCGCGGTTGCGCACCACCGCATGTCCCAGCTTCACCGAGACGGTGACGCCAAGGCGGTTGTGTCCCAGCCGGTTTTTCCGGCAGTAGAGCACCATGCCGCCGCCCACCGCCGACGCGCCCTTCTGGTACAGCCGGCGGAATTCATAATTTTCTTTTAATGTCACCGCTCGCTTCATATACTTCCCTGCCTTGCGAATTTGAACAGAAACTCTTTTAGGGACGGAGGAATCCAGAAAATTCCGCCGTCCCTGAAGACGTCTGTTCAAGTGTCTCCCGCGCGTCCGTTTCGCTTAGTAGGACAGACGGGCGCGGCCCTTGGCGCGGCGACGGGCCAGGACCTTACGGCCGTTGGCGGTAGCCATTCTCTTGCGGAAGCCGTGGACCTTCTGGCCGTGCAGCTTCTTGGGCTGATAGGTACGTTTCGTTGCCATGTTTGAGACACCTCCTGTCAGAATTCCGGCCGTCTTTCGACGGCGCTTACTCGACACCATCTCTTGTGAAACGGTGCAGTAAACAAGTATCAGGCGCCTTTTGACGCATGGACTAGTATAGCATATTCAATCAAAACGTGTCAATAAAAACTTGAAACTTCCATAAAATCCAGAATTTTTCCGCCTTTTATCAACAAAAAAATCAGACGTCCCAAAATATAGTGCTTTCCTATCAAAAAATCATCTACATCTAGTTTTCCCATCTTTCCAATATTTTTTGAATCTTATATTAGAATATGTGTTGCCTCTCCTTCGTTTTTTTGTTATAATAAATATGTATTGTTTTGTTCATTTTTTACTAGAGAGAGGTGTTTATTTTTGAACTCTGTCGCTGACGTATGGGATAACGTCCTGCAACAGCTGAAGAAAGAGCTTTCGGAGACCACCATCGCCACCTGGTTTGACGAGCTGGAGGCTGTGGACATCCGCGGAAACACATGTATCCTCCACTGTGCCAACGACTTCAAAAAAGGTTATATCGAGTCCCTGTTTTTGAAGAACATCAAGGCCTCCCTCCACGATATTTTCTCCATGGATTTTGAAGTTCAGATCCTGGATGACATCGCCTTTGCTGAATTCAACGGCGGCACCGTGCGGAAGCAGAGCGACCGCTTCACATCCGATGAGTTCACATTTGATACCTTTGTGGTGGGTCCCTCCAACAAACTGGCCTACGCGGCCTCGGTGGCTGTGGCGGAGCATCCGGCCCAGAATTACAACCCGCTTTTGATCTACGGTGACTCCGGCCTGGGCAAGACGCACCTGATCTATGCCATTGCCAATGTCATCCGCCGGAACGATCCACGATCCAAGATTGCCTACGTCAAAGGCGACGACCTGACCAACGAGCTGGTGGACGCCATCCGGGAGGGTAAGACCGCCGAAATGCGGGAAAAATACCGGCAGGCGGATCTGCTGCTGGTGGATGACGTGCAGTTCATCGCCGGCAAGAAGCAGACACAGGAGGAATTTTTCCATACCTTCAACACCCTGTACGAGTCCGGCCGTCAGATCGTCCTGACCTCCGACCGCCCGCCCTCTGAAATGACACAGCTGGAGGACCGTCTCCGCACCCGGTTTGAATGGGGTCTGCTGGTGGATGTGGCTCCTCCCGACTTTGAGACCCGTCTCGCCATTGTCAAAAATAAAGCCGCGCTGCTGGGCATGGAGCTGCCGGACAAGATCTCCGCCTACATTGCGGAAAATGTCACCGCCAACGTCCGCCAGCTGGAGGGCACCATCAACAAGATCCTGGCCTACAAGGACCTTTTGGGCAACGACGCCGACGAGGAAACCGTCACCCGCGCCATGCAGGATATCCTTAAGCGCAGCAATGAGTACATCCCTACTCCCGAGGCGATCCTGGACTATATCAGCAAATATTATAGTCTGGAAGAATCCGTTATCCGGGGCCAGCAGCGCATCCGGGACGCTGTGGCCGCCCGGCAGATTGCCATGTACCTGATCCGCAGCATGACGAATCTCAGCCTGGACGACATCGGCAAGGTCTTTGACAACCGGGACCACTCCACCGTCCTGTACTCCATCCAGCAGGTGGAGAAAAAGATGAAAAAGGAGCCATCTTTCGCCGAAACAGTGAAGGAGATCAAAACCAATATCAACTCCAAGCGGTGACGCTCCTCTTTCCACATATTTCGTGGAAAAGAAAAAATTTTCTGTGGAAAACTTCTTGAAAAAACAGAAGTGGAAAAGATGCACGATTTTTCCACACCGTCTGTGGAGCCGCAAAAAACTGTCATTTCCAGCCTTCCCCGTTTTTTCCACAGTTTTTTCTTCTACCGCTGCTTTTTCTAAAAACATTTGATTTTTTTCTTAAAAAAAAGACCGTTCGTGACCATCAAAACCCTATATAGAGAGGAAGCGTCTGAATATGATGAAATTCTCCTGTGAAAAAGCCCTCCTGCAAAACGCCATCGCGGTCACCAGCCGGGCCGTCGCGCAGAAAAGCTCCATCCCCGCCCTGGAGGGCCTGCTGCTTCACGTGGACCACCAGCTGACCGTCTCCGGCTATAACATGCAGACCGGCATCCGGACTAAGGTCGCCGCCAATGTGAACGAACCGGGCGATATCGTTTTGAATGCCCGCCTGTTCGGCGATATTATCCGTCGGATGCCCGACGATGTGGTGATCTTTGCCGCCGACGATAAACTGATGGTGCATCTCAGCTGCGGCGATGCGGACTTTGATATCCAGGGCCTCAGCGCCGCGGATTATCCCGACCTCCCCCACGTTGAAGATGAATACTCCATTTCCATTCAGCAGAAATTCCTGCGGTCGATGATCGAGGAGGTGGCATTTGCCGTTTCCACCAATGAGAGCCGTCCGGTCCACACCGGCGCGCTGTTCGAGATCGGTGAAAGCGGTCTGACCATGGTGGCTGTGGACGGCTTCCGTCTTGCCATCCGCCGGGAGCCTTTGGAAAAAATGGAAGGCGGCGCCTTCTCCTTTGTGGCGCCCGGCTCCGCGCTGAACGAGGTCAAAAGCATCTGCGGCGACGTGGAGGATCTGGCCGCCGTTACGCTGGGCAAACGGCATATCATGTTTGAAGTGGGAGAGACGGAACTAATCTGCCGCCGTCTGGAGGGGGAATTCCTGGATTACAAAAATGCCATTCCCCGGAAAAACCCCATTACCATCATTGCGGATACCAAGGCGCTGATCGAGAGCATCGACCGCGTGTCCGTGGTCATCTCCGACAAGCTGAAAAGCCCTGTCCGCTGTACCTTTGACCACGACCGGGTGCTGCTGTCCGCCAAGACCGGAAGCGGCGTTGGCAAGGACGTCTGCCGGGTCTCCGGGGATGGACAGGGGCTGGAGATCGGCTTCAATAACCGCTATCTGATGGAGGCCCTGCGCTATGCGCCCGCCGATACCGTGAAGATCGAGCTGAATACCGGCGTCTCCCCCGCCATCATCGTTCCTGTGGAGGGAGAGGAAAATTTTCTGTACATGGTCCTGCCGGTGCGGCTGAAATCCGCGGAGTAATGGGAGATTTATGAAAACTGTTACCATCACAACTGAATTTATCAAGCTCCAGGATCTGCTGAAATTCGCCAATCTGGTGGAGACCGGCGGCGAGGCAAAGGAGTGCGTCCAAGCCGGCGAAGTCATGGTGAACGGAGAGGTCTGCACCATGCGGGGCAAGAAGATCCGCCCCGGCGATGACGTCTGCTTTGACGGACAGCACTACACGGTGGCCTATGCGGATTGACCGGCTGGAGCTGGAGTGCTTTCGCAATTATGTGCGGCAGTCGGCGGACTTTGATCCCAGATGCAACGTGATCTTCGGAGAGAACGCCCAGGGAAAGACCAATCTGCTGGAGGCCCTGGTCTATCTCTCCTGCGGCAAGTCCCCCCGGGCCAGGACGGACCGGGAGATGATCGGGTTCGACGCGGACGCCGCCAGAATGTGCGCCCGGGTGTCTGCCAGGGACCGGGCGTTTCAGATCCAGGTGGACCTGTTTCGGGACCGGCGGCGAAAGATATCTGTCAACCAGGTGTCCGCGAAAAGCAGCGCCGCCTTGAGTGAGGTCTATCACACGGTCTTTTTCTGTCCGGAGGATCTGTATCTCATTCGGGAGGGCGCCGCGGCCAGAAGAAGGTTCATGGATACGGCTCTGTGCCAGCTCCGTCCCCGGTACGCCGCCGCCCTGGCGGAGTATCACCGGACCTATGACCACAAGACCCGCATTCTGCGGGACGCGGAGGAGCGGCCGGACCTGCTGGCGGCTCTGCCGGATTTTAATGAGCGGCTGGTGCGGTACGGCGCGGTGCTCATCCACTACCGGCAGCAGTTTGCCCTGCGGCTGAATGAGTACGCCGCGATCCATCATTTTGAGTGCTCCGGCGGAAAGGAACGGCTGGAGGTCCGGTATCAAACGGTGTCCTCCGTCACAGACCCGTCGGCGGACATTGGGATCTTGATAGACCAGCTCCGGCAGCACATGGAGTCCCACCAGGCCGCGGAGCGGGCCTCCCGCCTGTGCCTGTCCGGTCCCCACAAGGACGACCTGCTGGTCAGCATCGACGGCCGGGACGCGAGGACCTACTCCTCCCAGGGGCAGACCCGGACAGCGGCCCTGGCCCTGAAGCTGGCGGAGCGGGAGATCTATAAAAACGCCGCCGGAGAATATCCGGTGCTGCTGCTGGATGACGTACTTTCGGAACTGGACCCCAAGCGTCAGGAATTCGTCCTGAACCGCATCCACGGCGGCCAGGTGTTCATCACCTGCTGCGAGGACGACCGCCTGCCCCAGATGCTGGGGGGCAAGGTGCTCCACGTCCGCGGCGGAGAGCTGGTTTGAGAACGGATCGTCAGGTTTCATTCTCAGGAGGGAAGTTCCGCATGAAAAGAAAATTTTTATATGTGATCGGCATTCTGCTCCTGGCGGTCATCGGCGTGCTGGCGTATTTTGAGACGCATTTTACATGCTATGAATCCAAAGAGGTCCGGATCAGCGATGAAAGGATCTTGAAGGAGATGCCGGACATCGCCCTGACGGACGCGGATCTGGCCCTGGGAGAGACGATTTTATCCAATCCGGAGGTCATGGAGGCCATGGAAGCCGGTGAGATCGTGTCTCTGCCAGACACTGTGGCGAAACGGCTGGCGAAGGGGTATCTGCCGGAGGACATCAAGCTGTTTGACTGTTCCATTGGGGAGGACGCGGTATATTTTGAATACTTTGAAACGCCGGAAAAGAAAGTGATGCTGACCTATTTTCAAGACAATGGGCCATACAAAGACATCGCCCTGTACCGGGGAGATGATTTGAAGGCCATCTATGGAAATCGGGACGGCGACCTGAAAAAATACAAGGATGTCCGCCGCTGGTTCGCTTATTTCCGGGACCGCATGTGGGAGGATTGAACGATGTACCTTCATTTGGGCCAAAACGAGATCGTCTCCGACCACCGGATCATCGGCATCTTTGATCTGGACAAATGCTCCTACGGCAAGCGCACCCGGGAATATCTGGCCGCTGCTGAAAAAGAGGGCGTGGTGCTGGATATCTCCGGCGACATTCCCAAGTCCTTCGTGGTCTGCGACCACCCCTATCATCCGCAGATCGTGTACCTGTCCCAATTGAACTCCACCACATTGCAGAAGCGGGCGGAGAGCCGGAACATGGAATTGTAAATAAGGAGAAGCTTATGGGGCTTGCCATCAAAGAGGCCTGGGAGATCGGTCTGATCCAGTCTGCCTTCGATCCGGTGACACCCTTGTGTCTGATTTTCTGGTGTCTGTTTGCCACAGGCGCAGCGATCCAATGGCCTCTGCTGAAAAAAGCGAAACGGGCGAAATATTTGTTAGCGCTGTTTTTGCTTTGTTGCATTTCGGCGGCGGATGTCGGTGTGGGAAAGATCACTGGCTTTGAAGGACTGGCGCCCTTATTTTTGTACTGGTTCTGTCTGGCGATGCTGCTGGGCGTGCTGGTTGGATGGATCGCATACGTTCTGCATGCGGCCCGGAAAAAATAATTCTTTTATATCATGAAAACCAAGACAAGAAGAAACGGGCCGGAAAAGGATCCGGTCCGGCTCTTCTTGCCTTGCATCAGGAAAATATTCCTTTGAAAGGAGAACCTACATGGCTGAAAACGAAATTTTGATGAGTTCCCAGACGGAGCATGAATATGATGCCTCGGAGATCCAGGTTTTGGAGGGGCTGGAGGCTGTCCGCAAGCGGCCCGGTATGTATATCGGCTCCACCTCCACCTCCGGTCTCCACCATCTGGTGTATGAGATCGTGGACAACGCCATCGACGAGGCCTTGGCGGGCTACTGCACGGATATCCTGGTGCAGATCAACGAGGACGGCACCATCACCGTGGTGGACAATGGCCGGGGCATTCCCGTGGACATTCAGGCCCAGACCGGCAAGCCCGCCCTGGAGGTGGTGTACACCGTCCTCCACGCCGGCGGCAAGTTCGGCGGCGGGGGCTACAAGGTCTCCGGCGGCCTCCACGGCGTGGGCGCCTCTGTGGTCAACGCCCTGTCCGAGTGGCTGACCGTCCAGGTCCACCGGGACGGGAACATCTATGAGATGAGATTCTCCCGGGGCCATGTGACTCAGGCCATGACCATCGTGGGCAAGACGGACCACACCGGCACCACCGTCACCTTCCGGCCGGACCCGGAGATGTTCGAGGACACGGTCTACAATTACGAGACACTCCACACCCGGATGCGGGAGGAGGCGTTTCTGAATGCCGGCCTGCGCATTCATACCGTGGACAAACGGCCCGGCCAGGAGCAGGATGACAGCATGTGCTACGAGGGCGGCATCCGGGAGTTCGTCACCTGGCTGAACAAGAGCAAGGATGCCCTGCACAACGACGTCATCTACATGGCCGGGCAGAAGGACGACTCCGTGGCGGAGATCGCCTTGCAGTATAACGACGGCTATAATGAGACCATCCTCTCCTTTGCCAACAACGTCCACACCCCGGAGGGCGGTATGCACGAGGAGGGCTTCAAGCGGGCTCTGACCAGTGTGCTGAACGCCTATGGCCGGAAGATCAAGCTGCTGAAGGATGACGAGAAGGTCTCCGGCGAGGACTGCCGGGAGGGCCTGACCTGTGTCATCTCCGTGAAGCTGACAGAGGCCCAGTTCGAGGGTCAGACCAAGGCCAAGCTGGGCAACAGTGAGATCCGGACACTGGTGAACAACATTGTGTCCGAAAAGCTGGATATCTTCCTGGAGGAGAATCCCCAGGTGGGCCGTATGATCCTGGACAAGGCCCTCACCGCCAACCGTGCCCGGGAGGCGGCCAAAAAGGCCCGTGAATCCATCCGCCGCAAGACCGCCCTGGGCGGCGCGGCCATGCCGGATAAGCTGCGGGACTGCAATGAAAATAACCCGGAACTCACTGAGATCTACATCGTCGAGGGCGACTCCGCAGGCGGCTCCGCCACCCAGGGACGAGACTCCCGCTTCCAGGCCATCCTCCCCCTGTGGGGCAAGATGCTGAACGTGGAGAAGGCCCGGGCGGACAAGGTCTACGGCAACGACAAGCTCCAGCCGGTCATCACCGCGCTGGGCGCCGGCATCGGGGAGGAATTCGACCCCGCCAAGCTCCGCTATCACAAGGTCATCATCATGGCGGATGCCGACGTGGACGGCTCCCACATCCGCACCCTCCTGCTGACATTTTTCTTCCGCTTCATGCGGCCCCTGATTGAACAGGGCTATGTCTACTCCGCCGTGCCGCCGCTGTACAAGCTGACCCGGGGCAAGACCACCCGGGTGGCCTTCTCCGACGAGGAGCGGGACGCCGTATCCGCCGAGCTGCGGGGCGGCAATCCCAATGTGAAGGTCGATATCAGCCGCTTCAAGGGCCTGGGCGAGATGAATCCCCATGAGCTGTGGGAGACCACCATGGACCCCGAGCGCCGCACCCTGCGCCGCATCACCCTGGATGACGCGGTGAAGGCCGACGAGACCTTCACCATCCTCATGGGCGAAAAGGTGGAGCCCCGGAAGGAGTTCATCGAGAAAAACGCCCAGTACGCCGTGAATCTGGATTATTAAAGGAAGGATACCGATATGTCTAAGAAACCCCAATACGATCCCGAGGAGATCCGGTATCCAGATCAGAAGATCGTGGAGTCTCCTCTGGTCCCTGAAATGGAGAAATCCTACATCGAATATGCCATGAGCGTCATCGTGGGCCGCGCTCTGCCGGATGTGCGGGACGGCCTGAAGCCGGTCCACCGGCGCATTCTGTACGCCATGTACGAGGACAATCTGACCTCTGACCGTCCCTTCAAGAAGTCCGCCACCTGCGTGGGCGACGTGCTGGGCCGGTATCACCCCCATGGAGACGCCTCCGTCTATGACGCCTTGGTCCGTCTGGCCCAGGACTTCTCCATGCGCTACATGCTGGTGGACGGCCACGGCAACTTCGGTTCCGTGGATGGCGATCCCCCGGCGGCCTACCGTTATACCGAGGCCCGCATGTCCAAGATCTCCGACGAGATGCTGCGGGACATCGACAAGGACACCGTGGACTGGGACCCCAACTTTGACGAGTCCCGCAAGGAGCCCCGCGTCCTCCCCGCCCGGTTCCCCAACCTGCTGGTCAACGGCTCCTCCGGCATCGCCGTGGGCATGGCCACCAACATCCCGCCACACAACCTGCGGGAGGTCATCGGCGCCTGCATCTGCGTGCTGGACAACCCCGAGGCGGATCTGAACGACCTGATGCGGTACGTCAAGGGGCCCGACTTCCCCACCCGGGGCATCATCATGGGCCGGTCCGGCATCCGAGCGGCCTACGCCACCGGCCGGGGCCGTCTGGTCATCCGGGCCCGGCACGAGTTTGAGGAGTTCGGCAAGGACCGCACCCGCATCGTCATCACCGAGATCCCCTACCAGGTCAACAAGCGGATGCTCATCAAGAGCATGGCGGAGCAGGTGGAGGACAAGCGGCTGGAGGGCATCTCCGATATCCGGGACGAATCCGACCGCAACGGCATGCGGGTGGTCATTGAGCTGAAGCGGGACGCCAATCCCCAGGTGGTGCTGAACCGCCTGTTCAACCAGACACAATTACAGACCACCTTTGCCATCAATATGCTGGCCCTGGTGGACAACCAGTCCCAGCCCAAGATCCTCTCTCTGCGGCACATCATCGACGAGTATCTGACCTTCCAGGAGGAGATCATCGTCCGCCGCACCAGATACGATCTGAAAAAGGCCCAGGAGCGGGCCCATCTGCTGGAGGGTCTGCTCATCGCCCAGGACAACATCGACGAGGTCATCAAGATCATCCGCAGTGCCTATGACGACGCCAAGCAGCGCTTGATGGAGCGGTTCGGCCTGGATGACATCCAGGCCCAGGCCATTCTGGACATGCGGCTGAAAGCCCTCCAGGGTCTGGACCGGGAGAAGCTGGAAAACGAGTACAGGGAGCTGGAGGAGAAGATCGCCTACTTCAACCGCATCCTGTCCGACGACAGCCTGGTCCGCCAGATCCTGAAAGAGGAGCTGCAGGCCATCAGCGACAAGTACGGCGACGACCGCATGACCGAGATCCAGGATGTGGAGAACGAGATCGACATCGAGGACCTCATCGAGGAGGAGGAGTGCGTCTTTACCCTGACCCAGGCCGGTTACATCAAGCGGACGCCTGTCAGCGAGTATACCGCCCAGTCCAAGGGCGGCATGGGCAAGAAGGGCATCACCACCCGGGACGAGGACTACGTGGTGGACGTGTTCACCGCCTCCACCCACGACTATATCCTCTTCTTCACCGATACCGGCAAGGTCTACCGGAAGAAGGGCTATCAGATCCCCGAGTCCGGCAAGGCCGCCAAGGGCACCAACATCGTCAACATCCTCCAGGTGGAGCAGGGCGAGCGGGTCCAGACCATGATCCACACCCGCTCCATTGAGGACAACGGCCGGTTCCTGTTCATGGTGACACAAAACGGCACCGTCAAGCGCCTGCCCGCCAACACGCTGAAAAACCTGCGGAACAACGGCATCCGCGCCCTGCGGATGGACGAGGGCGACCGGCTGATCACCGTTCGGGAGACTGACGGCAAGCAGAAGATCCTGATCGCCACCCACGACGGCATGGCGTGCTGCTTCGACGAGAACGACGTCCGGCCCATGGGCCGTGACGCTGTGGGCGTCCGGGGCATCCGCCTGCGGGAGGGCGACTACGTGGTGGGTGCCGCCCGTGCCACCGAGGGCAAGTGTGTCCTCTCCATCACGGAGAAGGGCTACGGCAAGCGGACCCCCGTGGAGGAGTACCGCATCACCAACCGGGGCGGCATCGGCATCAAGAACTACATGGTCACGGAAAAGACCGGCCCCGTGGTGGGCATCAAGGTGGTGGACGGCAGCGAGGACCTGCTGCTGGTCACCCAGGCGGGCATTCTGATCCGCACCGCTGTGGAGAACATCCGCACCGCCGGACGGGCCACCCAGGGCGTCATCGTCATGCGCTTCAAGGAGGAGGGCGATCAGGTGATCTCCCTGGCCCTTGCGGAGCGGGAGGAGAGCGCTGAGAGCGCCCGGCCCGGGGAGGAGACCCCGGCGGAGGAATGACCCCGGGGACGTATTCCGCAAATAGCAAAGCGCGGCCGGAACTCCGGCCGCGCTTAATCTTTGAACATAAATAGCTTGTAAAGAGGAATGTTGAGTGCTTGCGCAATGTCTATTAAAGTGTCTAAGCTGCAGGAACTGACGCCTGTCTCAATGCGCTGAATATAATTTCGGCTGATCCCATCTTCACCACAGGCGTCCGCAAGCTGTTCCTGCGTCATACGCTGTTCTTTTCGATAATGAAGGATGTTCAAACCAATTTGAATCCACTCGTTGTAGTGGCGAATATCCATAGAACCACCTCAATATACATTTTAGCCGGAGGACAGTTCAAAGTTAGCAAACAAGATAATGGTAAATGCAAATAAATAGTGTGTATTTAGAAATTGACTGTGTTATAATACTGACTGTGAGGTGGTATGATGACACAGTCAGATCTTCTGAATGGTTTACTTGCAATCGTCATGATGTACTTTGGCTTCCCTGTGTTCGCATCGGCGGCAATGTATTGTCTCCTGTACTGCTACCATCGATTGACAAGGGGAAATACGGTTTTTCGGGGCTAAAGCAAATGCTGGCGGCGTTGTCCTCGTTGCCGGGCGACAGCCCGGCGGCCTCGTCCGCCTTGCCAGCCCCCGTTTTCGCTCCCGAAAAACTCCGAAAGACCTGCCAGCGCCTATTTAGGCCGCTGGCAGGCGTGTTTCCCCTTGTTAATCGATGGTACGGTGGAGGGAAAGGGTACAGCGATCGGGTATTTGACTTTCTGGCGGATATCATGTACCCTTGGAGATGGAGAGAAAAGAAAAAAAGAAGGTTAGCTATGAAACAAGTCACCATCTACACCGACGGCGCCTGCTCCGGCAACCCCGGCCCCGGCGGCTGGGGCGCCATTTTGATGTACGGCGAGCACAAAAAAGAGATGTCCGGCGGCGAGGCCAGCACCACCAACAACCGCATGGAGCTGACCGCCGTGATCCAGGCCCTGTCTTTACTGAAAGAACCGTGTATCGTGGACCTCTGGTCCGATTCCAAATATGTCATCGACAGTTTGGAAAAGGGCTGGGCCAAGGGCTGGCGGGCCAGAGGCTGGAAAAAGGCCGATAAGAAGCCCGCCCTGAACCCGGACCTGTGGGAGCAGCTTTTGGAACTGACAGAGCGCCACTCCCTGCGCTGCCATTGGGTGAAAGGTCACGCCGAAAACGAGTATAATAACCGCTGCGATGAATTGGCAGTAGCGGAGAGCCAGAAGTACAAATAAAGAGGGCCCTGCGAGAACCCAGCGGAGCGGTTTCCGCGCGGCCCGGGCCCCGCAGCGAAGTGCCAATCAAATGGGTTTCCATGGGAGAAGAACGATTTTTGAGAGGGATCCCAGCGAAAACGATTTTCTGAAAAAGGTTCACAAACTGTTCATAAGAAAATCATAATTCTGCAAAGATTCTTGGGTATCTTAATACTCAAGCAAAGGGTCCTCCCAAACCCGATGCGTTTTCTCCCTCCTAAAACACACACAGCAAAAAGGACCGCCATCGGCGGTCCTTTTTGTGTCCCCTTTTTCTTGTAAAAATTAAAACAGCGGTGTAAAATAGCCGTAATATCAGATTCCTAAAGAAGGAGAGTTAGCCGATGAAAGATGGTTTTGTTTCTGTCGCCTGCGGCACGCCGAAGCTGCGGCTGGTGGACTGTGACTACAACGCGGAGCAGACATTCACCATGATGCGGGCCGCTGAAAAGGCCGGCGTTAAGGTGCTGGTCCTGCCGGAACTGGGGCTGACAGGCTATACCTGCGGCGACCTGTTCTATCAGGACACGCTGCTGCGGGGCGCGGAGGAGGCGCTGTCCACCGTATTGGCGGCCACCCGGAATTTGGAAGTGGTGACCGCGGTTGGCCTTCCGGTACGAGTTAACAACAAACTGTATAATTGTGCCGCAATTATACAAAAAGGAGAAATTTTAGGTCTGATTCCCAAGACACATCTGCCCAATTACAGCGAATTCTACGAGAAGCGGCAGTTCGCTCCGGCACCGTCGGAGGATGATTATATCGCCTTCTGCGGCCAGGAGTCGGTGCCCTTCGGCGCCGGACAGATCTTTGTCTGTGAGGATATGCCTGATCTGACGCTTGGCTTTGAGATCTGCGAGGACCTGTGGGCGCCGGAGTCTCCCTCCGTCCGCATGGCCCAGGCAGGCGCGACCATCATCGGCAATCTGTCCGCCAGCAACGATATCATCGGAAAGGACAGCTACCGCCGCCAGCTGGTGACCATGCAGTCGGCAAAGCTGCTGTGCGGCTATGTCTACTCCAGCGCCGGCGAGGGCGAGTCCACCTCTGACGTGGTGTTCGGCGCCCACCAGATGATCGCGGAGAATGGAAGCCTGCTGGCGGAACGCCGCTTTGACGGCGGTCTGCTGATCTCTGAGATCGACGTGCAGAGACTGTCTTACGAACGGCGCCGGACCCAGATGTTCGGCGAGGCGGAGGACGGCAGGAAACATTACGCGGGCTTCTCCCTGACCCTCTCCCCCACCAAGCTGACCCGCTACGTGGCCCCCATGCCGTTTGTCCCCGAGGGCAAGGAGGACCGGGACGCCCGCTGCCGGGAGATTTTGCTCATCGCCTCCCTGGGACTGAAGCAGCGGCTGGAGCACACCGGGGCCAAGACCGCGGTGGTGGGACTCTCCGGAGGCCTGGATTCCACCCTGGCGGTCCTCATTACGGGGCTTGCCATGAAGATGCTGGACCGGCCCATGACGGACATCGTGGCCGTCACCATGCCCTGCTTCGGCACCACGGACCGCACAAAGAACAACGCCGTCATTCTGGCGGAGCAGATGGGCGCCACGCTGCGGACTGTGGATATCTCAAATACCGTCCGCAGCCACTTCAAGGACATTGGCCACGATATGGCGGACCACTCCGTCACCTTTGAAAACGGCCAGGCCCGGGAGCGGACACAGGTCCTGATGGATATCGCCAACGCCACCGGAGGCCTCGTCATCGGCACCGGAGACCTTTCCGAGCTGGCCCTGGGCTGGTGCACCTACAACGGCGACCACATGAGCATGTACGGCGTCAACGCCTCCATCCCCAAAACACTGGTGCGCCATCTGGTGGGTTATCTGGCCCGGGACAACGAGGGCAAGGACGAGGCTCTCCACGATGTGCTGGAGGATATTCTGGACACCCCTGTATCGCCGGAACTGCTGCCCGCCGTCAAGGGCGAGATCAGCCAGCGGACGGAGGACTTGGTGGGTCCCTATGAACTGCATGACTTTTTCCTGTACTATGTCCTCCGCTGGGGCTTCTCCCCCGGAAAGGTGTACCGTCTAGCTCTGTATGCCCTGGGCAGACAGTACAGCCGGGAGGTGATCCTGAAGTGGCTGAAGACTTTCTACCGCCGCTTCTTCACCCAGCAGTTCAAGCGAAACTGTCTCCCCGACGGCCCCAAGGTTGGCTCCGTGGCCCTCTCCCCCCGCGGCGACTGGCGGATGCCCAGCGACGCGAAGTGGACGCTTTGGCAGGCGGAGCTGGAGACGCTGGAATAAACCGCGAATGAGGAGCCAGTCGCCTGTTCGGGGCCCCCGCGAAAACCCAGCGGAGCGGTTTTTGTGGGGGAAGGAGGAACTGCGGAATGAGTGAGCTTTCGCCGCAGGCGGAAGCGAGGGATATGCAGCAAGTGACGACGCGGCGGATGCCCAGCGACGCAAAGATGAATTTGTGGCAGGCGGAACTGGAGACGCTGGAATCATCTGGGTACGAAAAATAGAAGAAATGAGAAAAAAGGAGCTGCCGTCAGGCAGCTCCTTTCCTCTTCATTCCATCAGATCCAACAGTGTTTGAATATCCCCTGCGATCAGGCCCTGCATGGTGTCTGGATACCGTGAACAATCAATGTCACGCGCCCGCTCCCAGATCATGTCCCACAACTCCCTTTTATAGGGGACCACATCTCCAAGAGCCGCCAATGCCTGCCGCACCGCCGTGGGCTTTTCATCGTTTAAGATCACCAAGGCATCAGCCATATGCCGGTCCAGCACATGTTCCGTGTCCCACCGGGCCTGTTTGCAGAACAGGCGGAATCCCCGGACACGGACCGCATATCGGTCGCTGTTCACCATGTCCGCAAAATGGGCGGTATAGGGATAGAGCTCGTCGGATGCCCCGGAGATCCGCTCCAATTCCAGCAGCGTTCCGTAGGCCTGCTTCGTATCCTTGCTTTGCAGAAGGGACAGCATCAGATCCTGATCCATGGCACACCTCCCAGGAGAAATTTGATACGATTATACCATGGGATCTCACAGCGCACAATCAAAAGAAAATCTCTGGCTTGACAATAGTCCGAAATCGTACTACAATACGCTATACAGTCCGAAACCGTACTAAAAAGGAGGGCCTATGAACACGAGACAGCAGATGAAGCTCATCAACACCTATATATGCCAGAGCACGGCCCTCTATGGCGAATGGGCCAAGCAGCACGGCATGAGCTATAATATGTTTATGATCCTGTATGCCATAGATATGGCGCAGCCATGCACCCAGAAGCAGATCTCAGAGAGCTGGATGATCCCCAAACAGACGGTGAATACCATTGTAAAAAATATGGTCCAGCAGGGATATGTCCGTTTTGAGGCCGGGCAGGGTCAAAAGGAAAAGCTGGTCCGCTTCACAGAGCAGGGAGAGCTGCTCGCAAGGGAGATCCTGGAGGCGATGTACCAGATGGAGGACCGGGTGATGGAACGGATGGGCCCGGAGCTTTGTGAGATGCAGCTCAAAAGCGAGCGGGCCTTTGCGGAGGCCCTTGCCAAGGAGGTGCGCGGTGGATAACGCACTGGCAAGACAGTTCCGCACCGGCTCCCTGCTGCGGTTCGCCCTGCCCAACATCGTCATGATGGTGTTTATGTCCCTGTACACCATTGTGGACGGCATGTTCATCTCCAGATTTGTGGGGACGCTGGCCCTGTCCGCCATCAACATGTCCTATCCTCTGAATAGCTTGGAGCTGGCGGTGGGCATCATGCTGGCCTCCGGCGGCAGCGCCATCATCGCCCGGAAGCTGGGCGAGGGCAGAGAGGAAGCCGCCAGACAGGATTTTTCCTGCATCGTCACGGTGACTCTGCTGATCGGAATTCTGTTTCTGATCCTGGGAAACCTGTTTCTGGACCCGATCCTGGGGCTTCTTGGAACCAGTGAGGCCCAGTTCCCCTACTGCCGGAGCTATACCCGGATTTTGCTGCTGTTTGCACCGGCCTTCTTTTTACAGACGGCATTTCAGACGCTGTTCGTCACCGCCGGAAAACCGGGACTTGGGCTGGGACTCACGGTGATCGGCGGCCTTGCCAACATCGTGCTGGACTGGCTCTTTATGGGACCCATGGAAATGGGCGTGGCGGGCGCCGCCGCGGCGACGGTCATCGGCTACTGCATCCCGGCTGCGGCGGGCGTGGTGTTCTTTTTTTGGAACCAAAAGGGAACGCTGTATTTCACACCTTTCCGCCCCAGGGGGCGGATGCTGCTGCAGACCTGCGGCAACGGTTCTTCGGAGATGGTGACCAACATTGCCAACGCCGTCACCACACTCCTGTTCAACCTGATCTTTTTGGAATTCTGGGGCGAGGACGGCGTGGCGTCCATCACCATCGTCATGTATTTTCAATTCGTATTCACGGCGGTGTTTTTCGGCTTTTCCATGGGGGTGGCGCCGGTCGTCAGCTACAAATACGGCGCCCAGGATACGGACCAGCTGAAAAGCATCTTCCGCTCCTGCCTGGGATTCACCATTCTCAGTTCCCTGGGGGCCTATGCCCTCTCCCGGCTGGTCATCGGCCCCTGCCTGACCTTCTTCACCGACGCGGACAGCGCGGTATATGCCATCACCATGGAGGGGTTCCCGCTTTACGCGATCAGCTTTCTGTTCATGGGGATCGGCATTTTCGCCTCGTCCATGTTCACTGCCCTTTCCGATGGCACCGTGTCCGCCATCATCTCCTTTGCCCGGACCTTTGTGTTCCTGGTGGGGATGCTGCTGCTCCTGCCCCGGCTGTGGGGAGAGACCGGCATCTGGCTGGCGGTCCCCATGGCGGAGCTGCTGGGGCTGGCGGTGTCCGCAGGCTTCTTGCTCTGGGGACGAAAAAAATACCACTATTAAAAACGAGTGCGGAAGTCTTCCACACTCGTTCTCTATTTATAGAGCATCGATCATCCGAGACAGCTCCTCATAAAATTTCCCCACATGCAGGCCGTCAGTAAAGCGGTGGTTCAATTCCAGAGAGATGTGGAGCTTCTTCCGGCCGCTCTCCTCTGTGTATTTTCCCCAGGCGATGCGGGGAACCGCGTCATCCGGATCAAAGTCCCGCTCGTTGGTCAGGGCGGTCAGTTCCACCCAGGGCAGGCACGAGAAGTAGATCAGGTCATCCGTCTCGGACGCCTGATCCAAAAAAGTGGTCTGGGCCAGACTCTTTTCCCGCGCGGCTTTGCAGAACGCCTGGATGCTCCCCAAACAGGGCATGGTGACGATGTGAAACCGCTCGCTGCCCGGCTTCAGATCAGTGAAGCTGGGGATGCGCTCCTCCAGCAGATACAGGTCCCCGCCGGAGACCATATACCGGAAAGCCTCCACGCGGTTAACGGCCCTGGTACAGAGGCAGACCAGGGAATAGTAAAAGGAAAGGCCGTTTTCCTTGGCAAACCGGTAGAGATTGGTCACATCCACCCCAAAGGTCACGCTGTAAAAGGGCTGGGACATGCCGGAGAAGAAGTCAAAGAGCTCCTTCCGGGGCCAGTCTGCCCAGTTGATTTTTTTCATGGTCCGCCTCCTTGACTGGTTTGTTTGAGACCAGTATACCGGACCGGAAGCCGGATGGCAAGAAGGAAACAAGGCCGGCCATGCGCATCTGCACATGGCCGGTCCTAGAAACATTATTTCCGGAATTCATCCACCCGCAGGCATCGGGTGGCGTTGAGGATGGCGATAAAGGCCACGCCCACATCGGCGAATACCGCCTCCCACATGGTAGCCATATCAAAGGCGCCCAGGACCATCACCCCGAATTTGACGATCAGGGCGAACCAGATGTTCTGGCTGACGATCCGCAGGGTCTTGCGGGAGATGCGCATGGCGGTGGCGATCTTGGAGGGCTTGTCGTCCATCAGCACGATGTCGGCGGCCTCAATGGCGGCGTCGGAGCCCAGGGCGCCCATAGCGATGCCGATATCCACCCGGCTCAGCACGGGGGCGTCGTTGATGCCGTCGCCCACAAAGGCCACCTTGCCGTTCTGAGATCTCTCCGCCAGAAGCTTTTCCGTCAGGTCCACCTTGTCGGCGGGCAGCAGCTCGGCGTGGTATTCGTCCACCCCAAGCTCCGCCGCCACCGCCCTGGCCACCGCGTCGGTATCGCCGGTGAGCATGACGGTTTTCTTTACGCCGCTGGCCTTCAGGTCCGCGATGGCGGCCTTGGCGTCCTCCTTGGGCAGGTCGGAGATGACAATGTGTCCGGCATAGAAACCGTCCACCGTCACATGGACGATGGTGCCCGGCAGCTCACAGGGCAGCCAGTTGACGCTTTGGCGCTCCATCAGGCGGCTGTTGCCCACGGCGACGGCTCTGCCGTCCACTCTGGCGCAGACGCCGTGGCCCGCAATCTCCTCCACGTCCGCCACCCGGCCGGCGTCCAGACTGGTTTTGCAGGCGGCCTGGAGGGACAGGGAGATGGGATGGTCGGAGTAGTGCTCCGCCAGGGCGGCGTATTCCAGCACCTGCTCCGGCGTATAGGGTGCCTCGGGATGGACCGCGGTGACGGTGAAGGTGCCCTTTGTCAGGGTGCCGGTCTTGTCGAATACCACGGTCTCCGTTTTTGCCAGGGCCTCCAGATAGTTGCTGCCCTTCACCAGAATGCCGCACCTGCTGGCGCCGCCGATGCCGCCGAAGAAGCTGAGGGGCACGGAGATGACCAGCGCGCAGGGACAGGAGATGACCAGGAAGATCAGCGCCCGATGGAGCCAGTTGGCCCAGTCGGTCCCCAGCAGGAAGACGGGCTGGCTGGCAGCGGGGATCAGCATCAGGGCGGTGGTGGGGACCAGGAACAGTGCCAGGGCGGCGAGAACGACGCAGGGAGTGTAGTACCGGGCAAAGCGGGTGATGAAGTTCTCACTGGAGGCCTTCTTTTCGCTGGCGTTTTCCACCAGGTCCAGGATCTTGGACACCGTGGACTCGCTGCAGGGCCGGGTGACCTGGATGCGCAGCAGGCCGGACTGGTTCACGCAGCCGCTGATCACCGCATCGCCGGGCGTAATATCCCGGGGAACAGACTCGCCGGTGAGGGCGGCGGTGTCCAGGGAGGAGCTGCCCTCCAGCACCACGCCGTCCAGGGGCACCCGCTCGCCGGGCTTCACCACGATGACGGCGCCCACTTCCACGTCCTCCGGGTCCACTTCCTCCAGTTCACCATTCTCCCCTTCCAGGTTGGCAACGTCGGGACGGATATCCATCAGCGCGGCAATGGACTGCCGGGACTTGCCCACGGCGTAGTCCTGGAACAGTTCGCCCACCTGGTAGAACAGCATGACAAACACCGCCTCGGCGTATTCGCCGGTGCCGAAGGCGCCCACGGTGGCCAGGGCCATCAGGAAGTTCTCGTCGAATACCTGCCCATTGCGGATATTCCGAAGGGCCTTGTACAAAACGTCCCAGCCGATGACGGCGTAGGGCGGCAGATAGCACAGCGCGGTCAGCAGCCCCTGCTCCGGCAGAACTTCAAATGCCGCCAGAAGCTTGACGATCACCAGCAGCACCGCCGAGATCATGATGCGTTTCAGCATTTTTTTCTGTTTTTTACTCATATTGATCCCTCCGGGAATTCAGGTTTTTGCAGGACCGCCAGCCCTACGGGCAGACGCCCCGGAACAACGGTCAGCTCGGAGACCGGCAGGCCCAGGCTCTCCAAAAAGGCCCGGTAGCTCCGCCGGGTGAACATGTGTTTTTGGCGGAAGCCCAGAAGCCGGTACAGGGCGATCAGCACCCTCATGACAGGACCCGCCTCCCCCATGAGAAAGGTGGGCAGGAGCAGAACGCCGCCGGGGGCGGTGACCCGCCACAGCTCCGCCACGGCCTTTTCAGGCGCGTCCAGCAGGTGCAGGACATTGGCGGCACAGACAGCGCCGAAGGAGCCGTCTTGGTCCGGAAGCTGAAATAGGTCCCGCTGGGCAAATGCAATATTGGAAAGCCCCCGCCGGACGGCTTTTCGCCTGGCCCGTTCCAGCATGGGGAGGGACAGGTCCGTACACAGGACACATCTGGCAAAAGGCGCGGCGGCCAGGGAAATCTCCCCGGTGCCCGCCGCGCACTCCAGCATATGGGAGCCCGCTGGGACACGGCGGGCCGTCTCTGCGATCATTCCCCGGACCGCCCGGCGGTTGGCGGATTCCGCCAAATCATACAGGTCCGCGAACCTGTCCCAGAATGTCCGGGCCATCTCACACGGACAGCTCGCAGTCCGGCTCCACTTTTTTGGCGGTGGCGGCCACCTCTTTCAGGATCTCGTCGAACCGGGCGTCATCGGCGTCCAGGACCAGCTTCTGGGCCATAAAGTTGACGGTGACGCTGTTGACGCCATCGATTTTCTTCACAGCCTCCTCCACCTTTGCGGCGCAGTTGGCGCAGTCGATCACGAACTTGTAACGCTTTTTCATGGTGCTCTTCCTCCAATATGTTTTAAAAATGTGGAAAACTTATTCAGAGACGTGCTCCAGTCCCTGGTCAATAATGGTTTTTACATGCTCATCGGCCAGAGAGTAGAACACGGTCTTTCCCTCCCGGCGGGACTTTACCAGCCGGGCGTTCTTCAAAGCCCGCAGCTGGTGGGAGATGGCGGACTGAGTCATGCCCAGCAGCTGGGCGATGTCGCACACGCACATCTCCGCCTCAAACAGCACATACAGGATGCGGATGCGGGTGGAATCGCCGAAGATGCGGAACAGTTCCGTCAGGTCATACAGGGTATCCTCGCTTGGCAATTCCCGGCGTACCTTTTCCACGATCTCCTCGTGAGCGTGGATAAAATCACAGCACTCCACATTGTAACGGTCCTCCATGGTTCGCCTCCTTTCAATTGAACGATTGTTCATATGTTCAGTATACGCAGTGAAAAAAATTTGTCAAGCCCCTTTTAAAAAAAGTGGAAAAAATCTTCCGGACATGGTAAACTGTTTTCAAATTTTGCAACAAGGAGAACCTTATGAAAGAGTTGAAAGAGGAATTTTTAGAGCGGTATCAAAAGAATACCTTCATGCTTTACAACCACATTGAAATAGAATCCGTGGAGCCGGACCGGGCGGTATTCCGCCTGGAGATCCGCCCGGAGAGCAAGAACCCCTTCGGCATGGTCCACGGCGGCGCGATCTACACCATGGCGGACAACGCCACCGGCACGGCGGCCCACACCGACGGCCGTTACTACGTCACACAGACCAGCGCCCTCCACTTTCTGCGCAACCAGTCGGAGGGCGTCGTCCGGGCATCGGCCTATGTCCGGCACCGTGGCAACTCCACCTGTCTGGTGGCGGTGGACATCACCGGAGAGGGCGGCAAACTCATTGCTACCGGCGAGTTTACGTTCTTCTGCGTGGACAAGGCCCTGATGGACCAGAAGGTGGCCCAGAACGGATGACCGCCGGACACAGCGGGTATCCTATGAAAAAAGTGTTTTGACAGGAAGGAGGCCCGGAATGCCGGAGAGAAGACGGATCCAAAAGCCGGAAAGGGCGGCTCTCCAAGAATTTTTGGACCGGGAACACGGAAGCGCCGCTGCCACGATCCTGCGTCTGGCCTGGCAGGCGGGACTGCAGAGAAGTGAAATAGGCGCCATCACGTGGACCAATGTGAAACTGGATCAGGGAGTCATCCAGATGTCCGGCCGCACCATCCCCCTGTCGGAGGAACTGCGGAGTAGTCTGGAGAGTCTTTTGAACAGCCGGAGCGGCCGCAGGACCTCGCGCCGGGTGGTCCTGTCGGACCGGCGCCGGAAGCCGCTGACCAGCTACTCCATCTCCAATCTGGCGAGAACGGCCCTCCAATCCGCGGGGGTGGAGGGCTTCACCCTGATGGACCTGCGTACGGACTATATTCTGCAGCAGATCGAATCCAGCGGCCTGGAATACGCCGCCCGCGTAACAGGGATGAACACGGCCTGGCTGACGCGCCTGTCGGAGCAGTATCTCCCCTCCGATGGCAGGACGCGCCCCGTAAGGGCCGGCCGCGTCGGCGAACGTCCGGACATCGACCGGGCCGCGCTGGAGGAGCTTGCCCGCCGGGATGGCTGTACGGACGGCGTTTTGGCGGTGTTTTTGGCCATGGATGCCGGTGCGGGCCTGCGGGAGATCGCGGAGCTCCGCTGGGCGGACGTGGACCTGTCCGCCGGGACATTGATCCTGTCGGGCAAGGAGGTCCGCATCTCCCCCGCCCTGGCGGCGTTGCTGGCAAAACGCCGCAGGTCCCGGACCTTCGTCCTCACGGCCCCCAAAACCGGCAGGGCCTACCCGCCGGAGCGGATCTCCCGGCTGGCCAGGGAGGCGATGATCCGGGCGGGTCTGGACCGCATGTCCCTGAAGGACCTGAACCGCGCCTATGCCCGGGCGGAGGCCGTGAAAAAGCTCACCGCCTGCATACAGCGCAGCGGTCCGGTCAAGCGGTCCCAGGTGTCGGCGCTGCTGGACCTGCCGGATCAGGCGGCGGGCCGTGTGCTCCGGGACCTGTGCGAGGACGGCCTTTTGGAGCCGGTGGGGCTGAAATATTACCTTCCGGGCACCGTGGTGCCGACGGAGGAACAGCGCGCCCGCATCCTTCGCCTGCTGGAAAGGGAGCGCTCCGCCAGCTGCGCGGCCTTCGCTGTGGCGCTTGGCACCGATGTCCGCCAGTGCGGCACGCTTCTGTACCGCATGGTCCAGGATGGAGACATCGTTCGGGTGGGCAAGAGGTATCAATTACCCAATAAGTTATAAATGAATAGCAAAAAAATGTGAGAGTTGGTCATCTGTTCCAGCTCTCACATTATTTTTATTACGATTGAAATCAAATTTTTGAAACAAATCGACTTATGAGTTACAATGATGTAACAAAAGACGATAACTTCTGGACTTTTTGAAAGGAACGTTGTAGATTAACACCAGCGGGGGGCAATTCAGCCTGACAGGCTATTCCGAGCCTGATGCGGACACTTGCTAGCCGCCGCATGAAGCCCGGAACGGTTTCAACGGCAGAGAGGTCCCACCCGCAAAATTTTAAAGGAGGAAAACACCCCATGAAGAAGTTCCTTTCTCTGGTTCTGGCTCTGGTTATGACCATGTCTCTGGTCACCATCAGCGCCGGCGCCAAGGACTTCACCGACAACAGCAAGATCAACTACAAAGAAGCT